>DATHSO010000016.1:0-30611 GCA_035464095.1 Candidatus Methylomirabilota bacterium
GTACTTGGCGTCTTTGGGGTTCAGCTCCCTACGGCATGGTCGAGGACCAGGCGCCGGTGGTGCCGGTTTCGAAGTCGTCGCTGAAGATGACCCCGACCTCCCGGAAGCGGTAGACGGTGCTGCCGGCGGCGACGTAGGCCTCGCCGGCCTCGTCCTCCCCGAAGGTGGTCAGCCCGCTCAGGCCCTGGGGAAAGTCCAGGTCGACCGCGGTCCACATCCCGGTGCCGGGGTCCTCGATCCCCGCCCAGACGTCGCCCGTGCAGTAGTCGCCAAACAGGTAGGCCCCGAAGAGGCTCGGCGACCCGATGCCGCGGTAGCGGTAGCCGCCGGTCACCGAGCACCGGCCGAGGCTGTGGGCGTACTCCAGGATCGGCATCTCGTAGTCGGCGATCGGGCCGCAGCCGGTGGTGTTGAAGGGGTGGGCGCCCTCGTAGCAGCGCCAGCCCCAGTTTTCGCCGCCCCCGCCGGCGGCGGATGCGCGGTTGATCTCCTCCCAGGACTGGTACCCCACGTCGCCGATGAACAGCTCGCCCGTGAGGCGGTCGAAGCTGAAGCGCCAGGGGTTACGCAGGCCCGGCTGCCAGATCTCCGGCAGGGCACCGGGGACGCCGATGAACGGGTTGTCGGCCGGGACGGTGTAGGCCGCGGAGCCGGACACCGAGATTCGCAGGATCTTGCCGAGCCAGGTGTTCAGGCTCTGGGCGTAGTCGTTGGGGTCCCCCTGGATGCCGCCGTCGCCGACCGCGATGTAGAGGTGGCCGTCGGGCCCGAAGGCGAGCTGGCCGCCGTTGTGGTTGGCGGCCGGCTGGGGCTGGGTCCAGAGGACGGAGCCGGTGGTATTGGCGACGTTGCTGCTCGGTGGGCTCGCGGTGTAGTGGGCGAGCACCGTGCCGTTGTCGGCCCGTGTGTAGTAGACGTAGAAGTCGCCGTTGGTCGCGTAGTCGGGGTCGAAGGCGAGGCCCAGCAGGCCCTGCTCGAAGCCCGTGGAGTTCACCTCGGGGTCGATGTCCAGGAACGGCGTCGCCAGGAGCGTGCCGTTGTCGACGATCCTGATCCGGCCCGCCTTCTCGACGATGAACAGGCGGCCGCTGCCGTCGCCGGCGTGGGTCACCACCACGGGGGACGCCAGGCCGGTGACGACGGTGTCCAGCACCAGGTCGGGGGGCACCGGGACGCCGGCGAGAGCGGGCCCGGACGAGGCCGCCAGAGCGACCAGGAGCGCCCCCGTCGAAGCGGTACGGCGGATCACAGAGCTGCAATCGTTTCTCATACTCGTTCTCCCTCGTACTGCGCGGCGGGTCCGGCAGCGACGTTCTCGGGTACTTCCCGGTACAATCTCGGTCGGCCGGTGGGCATTCCAGCGGCGGCCGGCGCCAGGGGGCCGGCGGAAAGGGGAGGGATGGACGCAGCCGAGTCGGCCCGGTGGCGCCGCTTCGCCGAGAAGGTCCGGATGGCGGTGGAGTCGTCGCGGCAGAACGATCCCGACGGCGGCACCTCGGGCCTCGAGATCGAGCTCAACATTCTCGACGCCGGGCTGCTGCCGGTGGCATCGGTGGGCAGCGGGCCCGAGCGCCGCTCGTTCTCGGACTTCCTGCACGGTGAACGGCTTCCCGAGTGGGCGCGGCCGTCGTTCCAGCTCGAGGTCTTCAGCTGGATGACCGAGCTCACCACCCGCGCCCACTACAGCGCCCTCACCAGCGCCGCCGAGGGCCGCCTGCTCGAGGCGGTGCTCGTCAACACCCTGGCCGAGCTCGAGCTCACCCACGGCGGGCGCTTCACGGCGCTGCACGGCAACATCCCCCGTGCCATCCAGGTCGGCGCCGACAGCATCCCGGCGGGCTGGAACCTGGCCCGGCGGCGCTACCTGGAGCGCTGCGTCGCCCTGTTCGGTGCCCGCCTGGCCACCGCCGGCATCCACACCAACCACAGCTTCCCCGAGGCGCTGCTGTCGTGGGACTTCTTCCACCTGCCCCTGAGCGAGCGCCGGGGCCGCACCCTCGAGGACTACCGCAACGACGCCGTGATCCGGGCCACCCGGCTGCTGCGACCCTACTGCCCGATCTTCATCGCGGTCAGCGCCGCCTCGCCGCTGTGCTCGGAGGTGGTCGACGGGGAGGCGCGAACCGTCCTCACCGACGTCGACTCCCAGCGCCTGCACGCCTTCCCCAACCCCGAGGAGCTCGACGTGGGCGGGCTCTACGCCAGCCACCGGGACTACCTCAGGATCTCCTACGACCTGGTGCGGCGGGGGATCCGCTTCGGCGCCAACAACTGGACCCCGGTGCGCGCCCGCTCGGACGTGGACCCGGTGCGCCGCAACATCCTCGCCACCGCCGATCAGCTGCGGGAGCTCTACCGTCGCGGCATCTACGCTTCGGGCGAGCACGGCAGCCTCGAGCAGGCCGAGCGCGAGCTCATCGTGGAGAACCTGTGCGCCCGCGTCGACCTGCCCATGAACCGGGTCGAGGTGCGCACCGACGAGGGCGGCGACAGCTTCGAGCTCTCCCTGGCCAAGGTGCTTGTCAAGGAGCTCCTGATGCTGCGGCTGTACGCCGACCCCGAGCTCGGCGCCGACTACGCCTACTCGGCCGACGACGTCGCCCGCGCGCGGCGTGACGAGCTGGCGGCGGCTCGGCACGGGCTCGAGGCCGTCGTGGCGCGGCCCCTGGGCCCGGGAACCGCCACGGCGAGAGCGCTGTTGGGCGAGCTGCTCGATGAGCTCGAGCCCCTCGCCGACGGGCTCGGGTGGAGTGCCGGGCTCGAGCCGCTGCGCGAGATGGCCGGCGGCGGGCCCAACCCCGCCGGCGCGCTGCGGGCCTGGTTGAACGAGCAGCTGCCCGACCCTCGGCGGGCGCCGTCCGGGGCGCCGGTGATTCCCCCCGAGCTGGTGGTCGAGCTCGCCGACCACCGACGCCGCGTCCTGGCGGACGAGGTCTCCCGGATCGTGGCCATGGCCGAGGTCCGGGACAGTCCGTCGGAGATCTTCTCGGCGCTTGTCGGCGGGCTCCAGGGGATGGCGCGGAGCCAGCCGTCGATGCCCGTGCGCCTGATCGACCAGCCCGCGTCCCTGGTTCTGGAGACCGGCTCCGACCGGCTGCGCGAGGTGGTCGCGCTGTCGGCCGAGCTGATCCGGATCCCCTCGGTCACCAACTGCCCCGACGAGCGCCTCGAGGACGTGGTCACCTGCTGCCGCTTCATCGCCGGTTGGCTGCGCGACGCCGGCCTCGAGGTCGAGCTCTGGGACGGCGGCCGATTCCCGGCCCTGGTGGCCGGCTTCCCGGGCGGCGCCCTGGCGCCCGTCACCCTGAGCGGCCACTTCGACGTGGTCCCCCCCGAGCCGGACGACCGCCAGTTCGAGCCGCGCATCGACGGCGACTACCTGTGGGGCCGCGGCGCCGCCGACATGAAGACGGTGGTGGCGAGCATGATGGTGTGGCTGCGCAGCGCCCTCGCCGCCGGGCCCCCGTACCCGCCGGTCAACGCCCTGCTGGTGGGCAACGAGGAGAACGGGGAGGGCGAGCCCTACGGCACCCCGCACGTCCTCGCCGACCTCGCCGAGCGCCGCGGCTGGGCGCCCGGGATCATGCTGGTCGGCGAGCGGACCGGAGAGGCCGGCAACGAGGTCTACGGCATGGTCTGCCCCGAGAACCGGGGCGTCGCCCGGCTCCGCTTCACGGTCCGGGGCCGCCGCGGCCACACCGGGACCGGGGCGGTGCCCGCCGACCTGCTCGACCGCCTGATCGAGCTCAGGACCGTGCTCGGCTCGGTCTTCCCGCGGCACCTCACCCTGTCGAGCCTCGACGGCTGGGAGTCGGCGGCGAGGTTCCCGTTCCTCAACCTCGGGGAGCCGGGGGTCTACAACATCACCGCCGGCGAGGGCGTCCTCGGACTCGAGGTGCGGACGATCCCCTCCGACGACCTGCCGGGGATGGTGCGGGAGATCCGGAATCTGTGCCGGGAGCTGGACGTGCGCCTGGACGTCGAGGTCATGGAGGCCGGGGTCAGCTGCCCCCTGGAAAACCGCCACCTGCAGCGGCTGGTTGACGCCGTGGAGCACGTGTCGGGTCGGCCGGTGGTTCTCGGCAAGAAGAAGCCGGGCTCGTCGGCGCGCTTCGCCCCCGGGGGCAACGCCGTGGTCTGGGGCCAGACCGGGATCGGGCCCCACGCCCGCGACGAGCGGCACTTCATCCCCTCCATCGAGCCGTACCTCGCGGTCCTCGACGAGCTCGCCCGCCGCTACCGCACCCCCTAACCGGCAGCGTCTGCGGCGCCATCGCACCATCGCGGAGTTGAACCGCGAAGAACGCGAAGAAGCCGTCGCAGTTCATCGCGAAGCACGCGAAGTCATCGCAAATCACCAAACCCATCTCAACCATCGCAACCATCCCGACCATCGCAGTTCAACGCAGAGGCGCAGAGGTCATCGCAGCGTCGCAACCACGAAGACATTCAACCCGCGATGGTGCGATGAACTCGTTGTCCGCTTCGTGTCCTGGTGCCTTTGTGGTTGCGACGGTGCGAAGGCTCTCTTCTGCGACGGCTGCGATGGCCCTGGAATGCGATGTCTGCGATGTCTGCGATGAGCTTCGGGATGTTTGCGATGACTTCGCGTTCTTCGCGTTGAACCGCGATGGCTTCGCGACCTTCGCGGTTCAAGCTGCGATGGTGCGATGGCTGCGATGTCGGCGGCGCCGAGCCGCCGCCACGGATGACGGCTGCGACCGCGACGGTCGCGGCCGTCATCTGCCCTCGAGGAACCCGCCGATGCCGCCGAGCTGCCCGAGCACCGAGCCCTCGCCGCGATCCCGGCCGCCGCCCTGGGGCGCGCTCTGCAGGATCCGGCCGGCGAGCCGGCTGAAGGGCAGCGACTGGAGCCAGACCTTGCCGGGGCCGGCCAGCCGCGCGAAGAAGAAGCCCTCGCCGCCGAACAGGGCCGACTTGACCCCGCCCACCAGCTCCACGTCGTAGCTCACCGACGGCTCGAGGGCGACCAGGCAGCCGGTGTCCACCCGCAGATCCTCGCCCGGTGCGAGCTCTCGCTCGATGATGGTGCCGCCGGCGTGGACGAAGGCGAGGCCGTCGCCCTCGAGCTTCTGCATGATGAAGCCCTCGCCGCCGAACAGGCCGGTGCCGATCTTCTTCTGGAACGCGATCCCCACCTGCACGCCCTTGGCGGCGCACAGGAAGGCGTCTTTCTGGCAGATGAGCTTGCCGCCGGCCCGCGCCAGGTCGACGGGGATGATCTTGCCCGGGTAGGGCGAAGCGAAGGCGATCTTGGCCTTGCCGTTGCCCTTGTGGGTGAACACGGTCATGAACAGGCTCTCGCCGGTGAGCAGGCGCTTGCCGGCGCCCACCAGCTTGTCCATGAAGCCGCCCTGCTGGCCGGAGCCGTCGCCGAAGATGGTCTGCATCTCGATGCCGCGGTCCATGTACATCATGCCGCCGGCCTCGGCGACCACGCTCTCGCCCGGGTCGAGCTCGATCTCGACGAACTGCATCTCGGCGCCGTGGATCTCGTAGTCGATCTCGTCGGCGATGCTGCCGGGCCGGGGCGCCGGGGGCGGGGCCGGAACGGGACCGAACAGGCCCTCGAGCTCGTCGACGGCGTGCGCTGGAATCCAGCCGCGCATGCCCTCCGTGTAGACGTGATGGTCCCGGCTGTAGGTGCCGGCGGCGAACTTCTGCCGGAGCTCGTCCTCGCCGAAGGGCCCGAAGCTCTCACCGTTCACCGCGACGTACCATTGCTTGCTCATGCTGCCTCCATCCAGTCGTGCCGTCCCGGGAGTATACCCGCGTCCGAGTCCGTGCCCGAGTCCGACGCCCTCACCTGAACGGTAACGTGTCGCGCCCCCCGGCGGCTTCCAGACACCGTGGGTCGTCGTTGGCGGGCGAGTTGACGTGCCGGCTGACCGTAACCGCCTCCATGCCGTCGGCGGGGTGTGGGACGAGCATGGTCCCGGCGGCGTCCGGCCCGAGGGGCTCCGGGGCGAGCCAGTCGGCGAAAGCGTCGCGAGGCAGGATCACCGGCATCCGATCGTGGATCCCGGCCACCAGCTCGTTGGGGGCGGTGGTCAGGATGGTGCACGAGTCCACGGCCTCGCCCTCCGGCGGCGACCAGCGCTCCCAGAGCCCGGCGAAGGCGAAGGGCCGGCGGTCGGCGAAGCGGACGTGGTGGGGCACCTTGCCGTCCCCGGTCTTCGCCCACTCGTAGAAGCCGTCGGCCGGGATCAGGCAGCGGCGGTGCTTGAACGCCGACCGGAAGGACGGCTTCTCGGCCGCGGTCTCGGCGCGGGCGTTGATGAGCCGGTTGCCGATGCTCTCGTCCTTGGCCCAGCTCGGGATCAGCCCCCAGCGTGCCCGGGCCCACTGGCGCCCGCCGTTCGGCGCCGAGCGCAGGATGGGCACGGTCTGGGTCGGGGCGACGTTGTAGCGCGGCTCGAGGTCGGTCAGCGGCTCGAGCTCGAAGAGCTCGGCCAGCAGGGCCGCGTCCACCGTCAGCGTGTACCTGCCGCACATGGTCCGTGCCCTCCTCTCGTGTTCTCCAACGCCCCCTCGCCAGCCGGCATTCTCACCCGCGGGGACGACCCATCCGTCCCAACCGCCAAGGCGCGAAGCGCGCCAAGCCATCGCAGGGTTGAACCGCGAAGGTCGCGAAGCCATCGCGGTTCAGCGCGAAGAACGCTAAGTCATCGCAATCATCCCGAAGCTCATCGCAACCATCGCAGCTTGAACCGCGGAGAGCGCCGAGAGCGCGGAGACATCGCAGGGTTGAACCGCGAAGGTCGAGAAGCCATCGCGGTTCACCGCGAAGAACGCGAAGCCATCGCAATCATCCCGAAGCTCATCGCAACCATCGCAGCTTGAACCGCGGAGAGCGCCGAGACCACCGTCCTCCAAGCTGCCACGCCCGTTCCATGAAGCCCACCACTGTCCCGGAACGCACCGCACCACTCAGAACATGAGATGCCTTGGCGCCTTTGCGTTGAAATGCGATGGCTTCGTGGTCTCCTTCGTGGTCTCCTTCGTGGCCTTCGTGTTTCAAACTGCGACGCTGCGATGATCTCTGCGGCTCTGCGCCTCTGCGGTGAACTGCGATGTCTGCGATGTCTGCGAGGAGCTTTGGGGATGTCTGCGATGACTTTGCGCCTTTGCGCCTTTGCGCCTTCGCGGTGAACTGCGATGGCTGCGATGGCTGCGATGGTGCGGTGGCGTTGCGTCCGGGGAGGAAGATGGTAGTCTTGGCCCTCGCGAGCGAGACTGGGGAGCAACCACCGATGGCAGGGATCTTCAAGGCGTACGACATCCGGGGTACGTACCCCGACCAGGTCAACGAGACGGTCGCGTTCTACGTGGGCTACTACTTCAAGGACCTCCTCGACAACGAGGATCTGGCCCTCGGGCCGGTGGTCGTCGTGTCGCGGGACATGCGTTCGCACTCCGTGCCGCTCGCCCAGGCCGTCAAGGACGGCCTGCGGGCACGGGGCGTTGCCGTCATCGACATCGGGATCGCGGACACCCCCCAGAACTACTTCGCCACCGGGGCCCTCCGTGCTTCGGGCGGCATCCAGGTGACCGCCAGCCACAACCCGGCGGTCTACAACGGCTTCAAGATGTCGCGTCGCGACGCCATTCCGGTGTCGTACGAGACCGGCATCGACAAGCTCGAGGGCCTGATCGCGGCCGCCGACGTCGGCACCGACCTCGAGCCCCGGGCCGACGAGGAGGTCCGGGACGTCTTCGCCGACTACACCGAGCACATCCTGTCGGAGCTGGTCGACACCGAGCCCCGCCTCAAGCTGGCCGCCGACGCCGCCAACGGCATGGGCACCCTGTACCGGCCGATCCTCGAGCACCTCAACTGCGAGCTCTTCCCCCTGTACTTCGAGCTCGACGGCACCTTCCCGAACCACGAGGCCAACCCCCTCAAGCCCGAGAACCTGGTGGACGTGGAGCGGGCGGTCCGGGAGCACGGCTGCGACCTGGGGGTGGCCTTCGACGGCGACGCCGACCGGGCGATCATCATCGACGAGAAGGGCAACGCCATCTCGGCGGACATGATCACCGCGCTGCTCGCGCCGCGCTTCCTGCGGGACGATCCCGGGGCGGTCGTGGTCTACGACCTGCGCTCCTCCTGGGCCACCAAGGAGGCCATCGAGGAGGCGGGAGGGAGAGCCGTGCGCGAGCGGGTCGGCCACTCCTTCATCAAGGCCACCATGCGCAAGCACGACTCGCCCTTCGGCGGCGAGCTGGCCGGCCACTTCTACTACCGCCGCCACTACACCGCCGACTCGTCCATCGGCACCGTCATCGAGGTCATCAACCACCTGCGCGAGACCGGCCGGCCCCTGTCCGAGCTCATCGTGCCGCTCAGGCGCTACCACGCCACCGGCGAGATCAACTTCCAGGTCGAGGACAAGGAGGGCATGATCCGCCACCTCGCCGAGGTCTTCGCCGACGGCGAGATCGACTACCTCGACGGCATCACCGTCCAGTTCGACGACTGGTGGTTCAACGTCCGGCCCTCCAACACCGAGCCCTACCTGCGCCTCGTGCTCGAGGCCCGCAACGGGGAGCTCATGCAGGCCAAGCGGGCCCTCCTGCTCGAGCACCTGGGCACACCGGAGAGCTGAGCGCGTGACGGCGATCCTCGGGATCTCGGCCTACTACCACGACTCCGCCGCCGCCCTGGTGGTGGACGGCGAGATCGTGGCCGCCGCCCAGGAGGAGCGCTTCACCCGGGTCAAGCACGACCACGCCTTCCCCTCCCACGCCATCGCCTCCTGCCTGAGGGAGGCCGGGGTCGAGCCCGGGGACCTGGACTACGTCGGCTTCTACGACAAGCCCTTCCTGAAGTTCGAGCGCCTGCTCGAGACCTACCTGGCCTTCGCGCCGGTGGGCTTCGCCTCCTTCCTCAAGGCCATGCCGCTGTGGCTCAACCAGAAGCTGCACCTGCCGAGGGAGATCCGGCGCGAGCTCGGCGGCGCCTACCGGCGCCGCATCGTGTTCACCGAGCACCACGAGTCCCACGCCGCCTCGGCCTTCTTTCCGTCGCCCTTCGAGGAGGCCGCGTTCATGACCCTCGACGGGGTGGGGGAGTGGGCGACCGCGAGCTGGGGGGTCGGGCGCGGCAACCGGGTCGAGCTCGGCCACGAGCTCCACTTCCCCCACTCCCTGGGCCTGCTGTACTCGGCCTTCACCTACTTCACCGGCTTCAAGGTCAACTCCGGCGAGTACAAGCTGATGGGCCTCGCCCCCTACGGCGAGCCGCGCTTCGCCGAGGTCATCCTCGACAAGCTCCTCGACCTCAAGGAGGACGGCTCCTTCCGGCTCGACCTCGACTACTTCAACTACTGCCAGGGCCTGACCATGACGTCGAGGCGCTTCGACCGGCTGTTCGGCGGCCCACCACGGCAGCCCGAGTCCGAGCTCACCCAGCGCGAGATGGACCTGGCGGCCTCGATTCAGGTCGTGACGGAGGAGATCATGCTCCGCATGGCCCGCCACGTGCACCGGAAAACCGGGCTCGCCGACCTCTGCCTGGCCGGCGGCGTGGCGCTGAACTGCGTCGGCAACGGCCGCATCCTGCGCGAGGGCCCCTTCGAGCGGATCTGGATCCAACCCGCGGCTGGCGACGCCGGCGGCGCCCTCGGCGTGGCGCTCTTCATCTGGCACCAGCTGCTCGGCAACGAGCGGCGGCCGACCGCCCCCGACGGGCAGCTCGGCTCGCTCCTCGGCCCGAGCTTCGACGACGACCACATCGCCGCCTTTCTCGACGCCTCGGGCGCCCTCGCCCACCACATCCCCGACGAGGAGGAGCTCGACCGGCGGATCGTCGAGCTCATCGAGGACGAGAAGGTGGTGGGGCTGTTCCAGGGCCGGATGGAGTTCGGACCCCGCGCTCTGGGCTGCCGGTCCATCATCGGCGATGCCCGCAGCCGCACCATGCAGTCGGTGATGAACCTCAAGATCAAGTACCGCGAGTCGTTCCGGCCCTTCGCTCCGATCGTCCTCGCCGAGCACGCCGCCGACTGGTTCGACCTCGCCGGCGGCCAGGAAAGCCCGTACATGCTCATCGTGTCGCCGGTGGCCGAGGCCAGGAGGCTGCCGGTGGACGACGACGGTGCGGTCGGCCTGGCCAAGCTCAAGCTGGCGCGCTCCGAGGTGCCCGCCATCACCCACGTGGACGGCTCGGCGCGGGTCCAGACCGTGGACCGTGTGCGCCACGCGAGGCTTCACAGGCTCATGACCCGCTTTTTCGAGCGCACCGGCTGCCCGGTGCTCATCAACACCTCGTTCAACGTCCGCGGCGAGCCCATCGTCTGCTCCCCCGAGCACGCCTACCACTGTTTCATGGGCACCGACATGGACGTCCTGGTTCTCGGCAACCACCTGCTGCTCAAGTCCGAGCAGCCGACGAGCCGGGTCGACCGCGAGGGCTACCTGGCCCGCTTCGAGCTCGACTGAGGGTTCCCATGAGCGTGGTCCAGATCAACCGCAATCCCTCCGCGAAGCAGCTCAACCAGTTCGGCTTCGTCTGGCTCGGCTTCCTGGCCCTGTTCGGCGCCCTTGCCTGGTTCAAGCTCGGCCTGCCGACCCTGGCCATGGTGCTGTGGGTGCTGGCGGTCGTGGTGCCGGCGGTGGGCTGGCTGGTGCCGTCCGTCATGCGGGCGGTCTTCGTCGGCATGTCCTACGCCGCCTGGCCGATCGGTTTCGTGGTCTCCCACGTCGTTCTGGCACTGGTCTACTACCTGGTGCTGACCCCCATCGGCCTGGTCATGCGGCTGGTGAGGTATGATCCCATGAAGCGCGGGCGGGACGCCGGGGCCGTCACCTACTGGGTGGAGCGGACCGATGACGGGCGCGGTCCCGGACGCTACTTCCGGCAGTTCTGAGGAGCGACATGGCGGAACAGAACCACAGTAAGGACGAGTTCGAGCGCGAGGCGGAGGCCCCCCAGCAGGGCATCCTGAGCGAGTTCCTGCACTTCCTGCTCACCAACAAGAAGTGGTGGCTGACGCCGATCATCGTCGTCCTGCTGTTGGTGGCGCTGCTCATCGTGCTCTCGGGCTCGGCGGCGGCCCCCTTCATCTACACCCTGTTCTGATTCCGACGGCGGCCGCGGCGGGCCGCCGTCGCGGGACGCATCCGAGCCAGGCGGAATGTGAGAAGATCCGGTCGTGAACGTGCCCCAGCGCATGCGCTCCCGCTTCCCGGGGACCCTGGTCGGGCTCGCCGCAGCCGTGGTGGTGATCGCCGGACTTCGCGCGGCCCAGGCCCTGGTGGTGCCGTTCATGATCGCCCTGTTTCTCGCCATCATCGCCGCGCCCGGGGTGAGCTGGCTGCGCCGGCGCCGGGTCCCGGTGGCGGTGGCGGTGCTGGTGGTGGTGCTCGTGATGCTAGCGGTGATGTCGGCCGTCGGGGTGCTCCTGGGCGGTTCGGTGAACCGCTTCCTGGCGGCGATCCCCCAGCTCCAGGAGGGCATCGACGGCCTGGTGGTGTCCATGGCCGAGCTCCTGCAACGCTTCGACATCGAGGCCCCGGCGGCCGAGCTCGAGGCGATCGTCAGCCCGGGTTCCCTGATGGGCTGGATCGGCGGCGGCCTCAAAGCCCTTGCAGCTCTGCTCTCGAACATCCTCATGATCATGCTGATCGTGGTCTTCATGCTCCTCGAGGGGGTGTGGCTGCCGGTCAAGCTGCGGGTCGCCTTCGGCGCCGACTCCGCGGTGGTGCGCCAGGTGGACGAGGCCGCGCTCCAGGTCCAGCGCTATCTGGCCGTCAAGACCGTCATCAGCCTGGTGACCGGCGCCCTGGTCGCGGTGTGGACCGCGATCCTCGGCCTCGACTTCGCCCTGGTCTGGGGCCTGCTCGCCTTCCTGCTCAACTTCATCCCCACCATCGGCTCCCTGGTGGCGGCGATCCCCGCGGTCCTGTTCGCCCTGGTCCAGCTCGGCCTCGGGCCGGCGATCGCGGTCGCGGTCGGCTACCTGGTGGTGAACACCCTGTTCGGCAACATCATCGAGCCGACCCTCGTGGGCCGGACCCTCGGTCTGTCGACCCTGGTTGTCTTCCTGTCCCTGGTCTTCTGGGGCTGGGTCCTGGGCACCCTGGGCATGCTCCTGTCGGTGCCGCTGACCATGATCATCAAGATCATCCTCGAGTCCAACGAGCGGACCCGGCCGGCGGCCCTGCTCCTCGACAGCGGCCGCGCCGCTGCGGCGAGGTTGCAGGAGGAGCAGGTGCAATCCTCAATTCTCGACCTCGATTCGCACGGCAGCGAGCGTCCGTAACCTGGAGCATTGTGGTTGCGAATCGAGGTCGAGAATTGAGAACTCGTTACGTTTCCAGAATCACAACCAATCGTTGACTCGGGGCATCTGACATACTGAATGGAGATGGCGACCAGGACGACCCCGGACGGGCTGTCTCGCCCCGCGCGCGAGTGGTGGATCACGCTGGCGGCGGCGGCGGGGGTGATCGTGACGGTGGCGATCCTCGCCGCCATCGTGCTCGGCGAGCGCGGGGCGGCGACAGCGCCGCCGCCGGCACCCCTGAGCTCCCGGATCGGCCTCGCTGCCCGGGCGGCCCTGGTGGCCCTCGGCTCCTCCGAGGAGGAGCTCGAAGCGGCCCGCGCCGACCTTCTCGGCGCCTTCGACGCCCGCCGCGGCGACCTGCCGGAGGAGAGCCGGGCCGCCCTGGTCGAGAGCCTGGCGGTCATCGAGGGTCAGATCGCAGCCATCTCCGACGAGCTGACCCGGGACCCGGACAACACCCGCCTTGCCCGGCTCCTCGCCGAGGCCTACCGGCGCGAGCTCGAGCTGCTGCAGATGGCCGCCGGCCTGCCCGGCGCACCCGGTCGCGACACCGACTCCTCCTGAGCCCCCGCCGCGCAGCAGTGTCGGTGACAGTGGCAGCGACAGGTTCAGTGACAGCGACAGTGGCAGCGATCAGAGTCAGCGGCCGGCGACAGCGACCACGATCCGGGACCTCGAGCACCTCGTAGGGGATGGTTTTACACCATCCCCCGGCTCGGGCGCGTTGGCGCCCGAGCCGGAACCCCACCCGGACCCGGCCTGCAGACCGACGGGCGACGTTGGGCCGAGCCGCGAGGCCCGGAAGGCCGGGGTCACCGGGCACAGGACCCGGTCACGACCGCAGCCGCCGGAACGTCAGGGCATCGCCGACGAGCCGCCGGCGCCACAATCCGCACCCGTACGTGCACCCGGAACCGGTTCGGGTGCGGGAGCGAGTTGACGCCCACGGCGGCGCGGGCGACTGTTCACTGCCACTGCCAACGCCACTGCCACTGCGACTGATCCGGACCCGGAGCCGAACTCGTTCGGGAGCGGGAGCGGGAACCCGACCTCAGCTGCGCGCCCGGGCCGGTCGGCGAGTCCGACGCGCCGCCGCAATTCGTCCGACGAATTGCAACAGCCGACGTCTGTTCATCAGACGGAGGGCGTCAAACGTCCTACAATGGTCGGCCGATGGAGGTGCCCCGCATGGCCCGACCCGCCCGTCCGATCGCTCTCGGTGCCCTGGCTCTCGTCCTGGCGTCCGCGGTCGTCGCGGCGCCGGTCCCCGACCCGGCCTCGTTCTTCGGCTTCACCCCGGGCGACGACCGCAAGCTCCTCGACTACGGGCAGCTGACCAGCTACCTGGAGGCGGTGGCCGAGTCCTCGCCGCGGGTGATGGTCAGCGACATCGGCCGGACCACCCTCGACCGCCCGATGAAGCTCGTGCTGATCTCGTCGCCCGACAACCTGTCCCGCCTCGACGAGCTCAGGCAGATCAACCGCCGCCTGGCCACGGACCCCGCCATCCCGGACGACGAGCGGGAAGCGCTGGTCGAGCAGGGACGGACCTTCGTCCTGGCGACCCTGTCCATGCACTCCACCGAGGTCGGGCCGGCCCAGACCCTGCCGCTGCTCGCCCACCGCCTCGCCACCTCCGACGATCCCGAGACCCTGCGCTGGCTCGACGACGTCGTGATCATGGTGGTCGCCTCCCTCAACCCCGACGGTATGGACATGGTCGTCGAGCACTACCGCGAGACGGTCGGCACCCCCTACGAGGGCGCGTCCATGCCCGGCCTCTACCACCACTACGTCGGCCACGACAACAACCGCGACTTCGTGGCCCTGACCCAGGCCGAGAGCCGGGCCGTGAGCCGGCTCTTCTCCACCGAGTGGTACCCGCACGTTCTCCTCGACAAGCACCAGATGGGCCGCACCGGGCCGCGCTACTTCGTGCCCCGCTACCACGACCCCATCGCCGAGAACATCGACGCCGCCCTCTGGGTGTGGTCGGACGTCTTCGGCTCGGCCATGGCGAGGGCGATCGGCGAGGCCGGGCTGACCGGCGTCGCCAGCCACTGGGTCTTCGACGAGTACTGGCCCGGCGCGACCACCACCTCCCACTGGAAGGGGGCGATCAGCCTCCTCACCGAGGCCGCCAGCGCCCGCCTGGCGACCCCGGTCTTCATCGAGAGGAGCGAGCGCGCGGTGCGCGGCAAGGGGCTCAGCGAGTACGAGAAGAGCGTCAACATGCCGGCCCCCTGGCCCGGCGGCTGGTGGCACCTGGGCGACATCGTCCGCTACGAGCTCGCCTCCTGGCGGGGGGCGCTGGACACCGCCTCGAGGCTGCGGGCCGACATCCTGACCGCGCGCAACGACCTGTGCCGCGCCGAGGTGGCGAGGGGCCGCGACGAGCCGCCCTTCTACTACGTCGTCCCCGCCGCCGGCCAGCACGACGTCAGCGAGCGGGACCACCTGCTGGCGCTGCTCGGGGAGCACGGCGTCGAGCTCGCCCGGCTGACCGGCGACGTCGCGGTGGCCGGCAGGACCTTCACCACCGGCGACGTGGTGGTGCCCATGGCCCAGCCCTACCGTGCCTTCGTCAAGGAGGTCATGGAGCGCCAGCGCTACCCGGTGCGCCGCTACACCCCGGGCGGCGAGATCATCCGCCCCTACGACATCACGAGCTGGTCGCTTCCCCTGCACCTGGGGGTGGAGGCGGTCGAGGTTGCCGTCCGGTCGGAGGCCCTCGAAGCGCTTCTCGAGCCCTACCGGCCGCCCGCCGAGGTTCCGGCCGCCGAGGCCGGCGCCTGGGGCGTGGCCCTGGACCCGCGGGACAACGCCTCCTTCGAGGCGGCGTTCCGGGCCCTCGCCGAGGGTGCCTCGGTGAGCCGGTCGACCGAGGTCCTGTCGGTCGGGGGAGGGGAGCTGCCAGCCGGCGCCTTCCTGATCGAGAACCCCCCGAGCGAGGCCCTCGCGGTCGCCGGCCGCGGGCGCAGCCTGCCTCTCGAAGCCGACCCGGCCGCCGGGCTCCGCCCGATTCGCAGGCCGAGAGTGGCTCTTGTGGAGACCTGGTTCCACCACATGGACGCCGGCTGGACCCGCTACCTGTTCGACACGGCGGGAATCTCCTACAGCCTGCTCCGGCCGGGTGACGTCGCCGACACCGACCTCGCGGCGGACTTCGACGTCGTGGTCTTCCCCGACGCCGACCCCGACGTGCTCCTGAAGGGCCGCTACGAGAACGGCGACGAGTACCGGATCAACGACTACCCGCCCGAGGCGCGCGAGGGGATCGGCGACGACGGCAAGGACCGCCTGCAGGCCTTCCTCGGCGCCGGCGGCCTGGTGGTGGCGTGGGGCGAATCGGCGGAGCTCTTCGTCGGGACCATCACACAGGGCGAGGGCGACGAGGCGGTCGAGATCCAGGTCCCGGTGCGGGACGACAGCGAGGATCTGGAGGAGCGAGGGCTCTACGTGGCCGGCTCGCTGCTCGCCGTCGAGCTGCTCGCGGACCACCCGCTGACCTGGGGCCTGCCGTCCGAGATCGGCGTCTTCAGCCGGGGCCGGCCGGTGCTCGGCACGAGCCCGCCCATGCTGGTGGCCGACCGCCGGGTGGTGGGCTCGTTCCCGGCCCGCGGCGAGGACCTGCTGCTCAGCGGGTACGTGGAGTCGGGCGAGCTCCTTGCCGGGCGCCCGGCAATGGTGTGGGCGAGGGTCGGCCGCGGCCAGCTGGTCCTCTACGGCTTCCGGCCCCAGTTCCGGGCGTCGACCCCGGGGACCTACAAGCTCCTGTACAACGCTTTGCTGCTGCCCGAGGTGGCGGCCGGCGAGGCCGGGGTCGCGGCGCCCGCCGACTGACGGCAGAGGCCCCGGAGAACGGAAAAGGGCGGGGTTTCGACCCCGCCCTCACGATCTCAGACCCCGAGGCCGACCCGTTCGGCCGGCCCCTAGGTTCAGCGCCTCACGGCCCGGTCGCCACCCGCGTCCCGCCCGTGCGCGTGCTGGGGGTCATGAGCAGACGGACGGTGTCCAGGTACCAGCCGTCCATGCCGTTGCAGCCGTCGGTGCCGAAGGCGAAGCGCACCACGAGGGTGTCGCCGCCGCGGGCGAAGGCCCCCAGGTCAACCTGGGACTGGCCCCAGGAGCCCCGGTGGGTCGTGGCGTCGGTGCCGTGGAAGGCCGCCTCACCGGCCATGGGGTTGTGGTTCGAGGCCGAGCTGCTGAGCTCCCCGTTGTACGGGTTGAACAGGAAGGCCTCCCCGGGGACGAGCTCGAAGGGCCCGCCGTTGACGCTGACCCTGAGGTTGCCGCCGTCGAAGGATGCCTCGGTCGCCACGTAGTGGTCGAAGACGAGCACCGGCCTGGCGGCCCTGGGCAGCTCGACGGCCGGGCTGTCCAGGTACATGACCCCGGACTGGTCGTCGCTGCCGGGCCGGCAGTTGCCCAGGTGCGGGTCGCTGACGGCGAAGAAGGCCGCGCCGTCACCGCCCTCGGGCACGTTCTGGGTCCACGTCCAGTCGCGCGGGAGGTACTCGGAGTGGACCCCGACGTTGCTCACCGTCCAGGTCCCGGGATCGCTGTCGAAGCTCTCGGCGAAGACCTCGATGGGCTCGGGGCGCAGCGGCGGGTCGGGGTCGAGGATGGTCTCGAACTCGCACTGGCTCGGCCAGGTCGCCATCTCGGTGGCGAGCATGGCGTTGCCGATCTCGGCGCAGTGCTGGGGGGTGATGACCTCGCCCGAGGCGCCGCCGGTCAGCAGATCGGGCAGGGGGGCGCCGACGAGGTCGTTGCAGCTGGCGTCGAGGGCCTCGACGTGGTCGCGGAAGTCCGACAGGGGCAGCTGGTACACCGACATGGCCCGCCAGTAGATGTGGGCCGCCCGGGTCAGGCCGACGGGGGCCACGGAGACGCCGTTGGCGGTGCCGCCGTCCACCAGCAGGGCGAAGGCCCGGTTGGGTACCCCGCTGTTGATGTGGACGCCGCCGTTGTCGCTCTCGGCGCAGTGGTAGAGGGGCGACGTCACCCGCCCCGGGTCGCCCAGGCACTCGGGGTTCCACATGTCCCGGATGGCGCCGCCGAAGGCGGTGCTGTCCTCCGCCACCAGCCAGCGCAGGGAGCCGTCGGCATTGCTGCGCATGGTGGCGGTGACGCCTCCGGGAACGGCGGCGCGGATCGCGTCGCCGTCGCTGCGTCCCAGGAACACGGCCGGGATGCCGGTCTGTCCGGACGGACCGGTCATCGAGATCAGGTTGTCGTTGAGGGGGTTGACCACGATGACGCCGACCGCGCCGGCGGCCTCGGCGTTCTGCACCGGGGTCGCGAAGCGGTCCGGCAAGCAGGAGCTCATGGTGATCAGGGCGATGCTGCCGGCCGGGAAGTCGACCAGGGGATCGCAGGCGTCGTTGCCCAGCCCGATGCCGTCTTCGGCCACCGCCACCGGGGCGGTCACCGACCACGGCGGCGCCGGGTTGAAGGTGCCGGACCGTACCGCCAGCTGGCCGGCGAGCTCGGGGGGCGACTCGACGATGAGCTCGGGCAGGTCGGCGCCGGTGGCCGCCGAGCACGCCTCGGACTCACGCACCGTGCTCGGCGTGTCGCTGCCGGAGTCGTAGAGCAGGTCCACGACCTCGCCGTAGATGTCCGAGTAGGCCTCGTTGAGGGCGCCGGGCTGCCAGGCGTAGATCAGGCCGTGGGTCTCCTGGGTGTAGCCGTGGGCCCACTCGTGGGCGATGACGTCGTCGGTTGCGGTGCCGACGCAGAAGCTCGTGGAGGAGCCGTTGAAGTAGGCGTTGGGGCAGGTCATTCCCGTGCGGTCGTAGTACGAGCGCATGGGGCTGTCGGTCCCGGTCCAGGACAGGAAGGCGCCGGCCGACAGGTTGGCGAAGGTGGTGTAGGTGTGGCCCGCGACGTCGATCAGGTTGTTGATCTCCACGTCGCGGTCGGGACCGCTGCCCTGGTACGGGAGAGGATCGCCCTCGGTCCAGACCCGGTTGCTGGTGCTGTTCTCGTAGATCGACCGGATGATGCCCTCGTTGTGGGAGATCTGCTCGAGCACCCGACCGTCGACGGCGTCGACGAAGAGCTGCTCTCGCACCCCGAGCCCGTCGCCGAGCTCCAGCGCCCACGCGAGGTGGTCCTCGCCAGCGCGGCCCCAGATCGCTCCGTCGTTGAAGACCACCAGCTCGGCCGACTCGACGACCAGGAGCTCCCGGTCGAGCCCGTGCTGCTTGGCCACCACGACCCGGCCGCGGCGGATGGCATCGGCCTCGCTCACGGCGGGGGTCGTCCGCTCGACCCTCACACCGGGCACCACGGTGGAGCCGGCCATCAGGAGCCCGCCGTCGGCGTCGAAGTGGAGGGCGAGCCGGCCGCCGAAGACGGGCACGCCGCCGTGGACCTGGTGGTAGGCCAACCGCGTGTGGCCGAGACGGTCCACGACCGCCGGCATCGGGGAGAGCTCGGCCGCGGGGCGGTCGATGCCGAAAGCCGCCCCGTGGCGAAGCAGGAACGCCTCGGCGCGCTCGGCCACGTCGGCCCCCGGGGCCAGGGACTTCGCCGGCGCCGGGTCGAAGGCGGCGCGGCGGACCACGCCCGAGACCCGGTCCAGACTCAGGTTGCGGACGGCGGAGCTCGCCTCGAGGTCCCGAACGGCGGCCGATCGGTCGGGGCTGGCCGCGTCGGCGCCGGCGGGGCCGAGCACCGCGGCCGCAGCCGCGAGAATGACGGTAAGCACAGTGCGCGGTCGGAACATCGTGTGAGGTCCTTTCGGGGACTGGGGGACTGGCGACCGGACGGGATCCGGCCCCCCGTTGCCGGCATTCTACCTTGTTGCGGTGAATGCTTCCGGTCCGCCGGGCATTCCCGGATCATGCCCCAGGTTCGGGAGTGGGCTCCGCGGGGCCCGCCAGGCGACGCCACCCCTCCGCATACACCGCGGGCCGGAACGACAGGTAGCCGGGGTAGCCCCTTCGCGCTCGAACCACTGCGTCGGCGTCCAGGGTCGCAACCGCAAGGGCGTCGGTGCTCTCCAGCACCACCTCGCCGTCGGGGGCGATGACGGCCGACGGCCCGCCGATCTCGACCTCGGTCGCGCCGGTGGCGGGGCGGTTGACCGTCACCAGCCAGGCCGCCGCGGTGATCGCGTCGGCCCGCAGCACCAGCCGCCACCGCGGCCAGGTCGGCGCCGGGGTCGCCCTCGGCACCACGATCACGGCCGTACCCTGGGCGGCCAGCAGCTGGCAGCCGCCGGGACGGTTGGCGTCGGAGCAGATCTGAATCCCCAGGGGCAGGGCGAGGCCGTGCACCACGCCGGGCGGCTCCGCCCCGGGCTCGTAGTGGGCGGCCTCCCAGAAGCCCTCCTCGAAGGGCAGGTGGACCTTGCGGTAGGCGCCCAGGAGGGCGCCCCCTGCGTTGAACAGGAGGGCCGTGTTGTGCCGCTTGCCGGTCGCCGGGTCGCGCACGATCGCTCCCCCGAGGACCGCGATGCCGGCGTCTCGCGCGGCGGCCGCCTGCGCCTGGTGGCGGGGCCCCTGCGGGTCCTCGGCGTCGTCGTGGTTCGGCTCCCGCAGGGCCGGCGACCAGGGGTCGAGGGGCAGCTCGGGGAGGATGGCGAGGTCGGCGCCGCGGCGCCGTGCCTCGGCCAAGCGCTCGGCCAGGCGGTCGGGGCCGTCGGGTCCGACGAAGACCTCGGTGACGAGGGCGACGGTGAGTGATGCGTCGGTCATGCGCTACCCTAGCCCGGCCGCGGCCGCGGCTCAAGACGCGCCGCCGCGCCGGGAGGTCCGATGCGCATCGCCCTCGTCCAGCAGCCCGCCGGTCCCGACCGGGCCGCCAACCTGGAGCGCGGCCTCGCCGCCTTCGACGCCGCCGCCGACGCCGGGGCCGAGCTGGTGTGCTACGCCGAGCTCGCCTTCGAGCGCTTCCACCCCCAGCGGCCCGCCCGGCCGGGCTTCGAGGAGCTCGCCGAGGCGGTGCCGGGGCCGACCACCGAGGCCTTCGCCGCCCGCGCCCGGGCGCGCGGGGTGGCCGCGGTGCTCAACCTCTTCGAGCGCGACGGCGAGCGCTGCTTCGACACCTCGCCGGTGATCGACGCCGACGGCCGCCTCCTCGGCCGCGCCCGGATGGTCCACATCACCGACTACGAGGGCTTCCACGAGCAGGGCTACTACAGCCCCGGCGACACCGGGGCGGCGGTCTTCGACACCGCTGCCGGGCGGGTCGGGGTCGCCATCTGCTACGACCGCCACTTCCCGGAGCAGATGCGTGCCCTCGCCCTGGCCGGGGCCGAGGTGGTGGTCGTTCCCCAGGCCGGAACCCTGGGGGAGTGGCCGGAGGGGCTCTATGAGGCCGAGCTGCGGGTGGCGGCCTTCCAGAACGGCTACTTCACCGCCCTGTGCAACCGGGTCGGGCGGGAGGAGTCCCTCCACTTCGCCGGCGAGTCCTTCGTGTGTGCTCCCGACGGCCGGGTCGTCGCCCGCGCCGGAACCGGCACCCAGGAAACCCTCGTTGCCGACCTCGACCTGGCCGAGGTGGCGCGAAGCCACGGCCGCCGTCTCTTCCTGCGGGACCGTCGGCCCGAGCTCTACGCCGACTGGCTCGCCCGGCGCTGACCGGGGCTCAGTCGACCTCGGGAGGTCCGGAGAACCTGAGATCGGGGGCCCGCTGGGGCGGGCGGGGGCGGCCGCCGTCGACCGGCAGGAGGCGGCTGCCGACCCGGCGCGGCGCGGGGGTCCCGATCACGAGGTCGGCCGGCGCCGACACCACGGCGCCGATGTCGTTGGACACCTCGCACCGGTAGATCCCCTCCACCTTCGGGTCGACGGCCACGACGGTGAGGTTCGGGGTGTCGGTCCCGGTCCAGAGCTCGCCGTCGGCGAGCTCGACGCCGTTTCTCAGCCAGCGGTAGCGCAGTGGGGGGTGGCCCTCGGCCTCGATCCGGAGGCGGGCGGAGACGCCGGGGGCGGCTCGTCCCGGCTCGGGATCGCGGATGACGGCGGGGGGCGGGGCCCAGACCAGAATCGCCTCCTGCCGCAGCATGTCCCCGAAGGCCCAGGCGCCCTCCCGCTCCATGCGCGCCGACAGGAAGGGGTGGCGGCCGCCCCTCTTGCCCGGCGGGCCCGGGGCGGTGATGGTGACATGGAAGGTGTGGGTCTCGCCGGGGGCCACGGTCTCGTCGCCGGCGAGCTGGACGACCTCGACCTGCCAGCCCACGGAGGCGACGGTGGCGGTCAGGCGGATCGGCCCGAGGGTGTCCCAGATGGTGGTGCCGGTGTTGCGCAGGGTGACCTCGCCGTCGGCGGTCTCACCCGGCGAGAAGAAGACCGGGATCTCTGCCGCGACCAGCTCCGCGTCGTCGACCTCGGCCCCGGCGATGAAGTCGGCGTAGGCGAGGTGGGCCAGCTTGGGCTCGAGATCCGGCGGCCCGCCCAGCAGGCCGAAGCTGTAGGGCGAGGGCGCCGGCGGGTCGGCCATCTCGTAGAAGAAGACCCGATCGACCCAGCTTCGGCGCCCGCGGTCGGGCCCGAACCAGCTCTGCAGGAGGTCGCGTACGAAGTCGGCCTGAGTGATCTCGCCCCAGCGCCCGCTCTCGACCCCGGTCTCGGTGAGCCAGAACGGGCGCGGCCACCAGTCCTCCTCCTCGAGCACCTCCCGGATCGACGGGTCGCCGAAGGGGTAGGGGTCGCCCTCCTCCAGGTCCCGGGTGACATCGGAGGCCCGGCCGTCGCTCGGGTAGGAGTGGTGGGCGACCACGTCGAGGAGGTCGCGGGCGGCGCCGATGACCTCGCGCAGCCAGTCCTCCCAGTGGGCGTTGCTCAGGTGGGCGAGGTCCGGTCCGCACACCAGCGCGCCCGGGTCGGCGAGGGCGATGGCCTCGGCGCCGGGGATCAGGATGACGTCGATGAACTCCCGCCTCGACCCCTCCCAGAACCGCTCCTGGTTGGGCTCGTTCCACAGGCCCCAGGCGTCGATCCGGCCCGCGTAGCGGGCCGCCGCCAGGTAGCACAGCTCCCGCCACTGGTCGGGGTCGTCGGGGACCCCGATGAGCTCGGTCCCCGCGGTCGCCCACGCCGGGGTTGCCCCGAGGCCCGCGTAGATCCTGAGGCCGCGGGCCGTCAGCCGCTCCACCAGGGCGTCGTAGACCGACCAGTCGTACACGTCGGGCTCGGGCTCGACCAGGGCCCACAGGACGTCGATCCGCACCCACTCGATGCCGGCGTCCGCGATCCGGTCGGCCAGGGCGTCGTTGGGGATGTGGGCGTTGACCCCGAAGCCGGTGGCCGGGGCGGGCCGCGTCCACAGGGTGATCGCGGCGAGGGTCAGGAGGAAAACGCGAACAGGTCTCATACGTCTCCGGGCTCCATGATAGCAAGCTGCCGAAACAGGTTCATCCCGCAAATGGCGGGATGAACAGTAGTTTTGAATTATGAGTTCTGAATTGTGAATTCCATCGCAGTCATCGCAAACGTCGCACTGCTGGCTATCACCGGCTGAATCTGCTTGTTTCGCTGGCGCTCCCGATTGAATCAGCTCCGCTTCAACCACCGCACCGTCCCTTGCGATGATAACTAATAACTAAGAACTAAGAACTAAGAACTTAGGTTCACCCCGCCATTCGCGGAATGAACCCCAAAACAAAGCGCGGCCGCGTCGGTGATCTCCTCAGACCAGCTCGTGGACGTACTTGTCCAGCGCGAGGCGCCAGAACACCACCAGGAAGGCGGTCAGGGGGATCGCCAGGATCATGCCCGAGATCCCGCCCAGGGCCGAGCCCCAGAAGAAGATCGCGATGATGATCACCATCGGGTGGAGCCCGGTCCGGTCGCCCATGATCTTGGGCGTCAGGAGGTAGCCCTCGATGGCCTGGACGAGGGCGAAGACCGCCAGCACCGCCGCCACCCGCCCGATGCCGCCGCCGTCCTGGAAGAAGGCCAGGGGCAGCGCCGTGGCGAGGCCGATCATGTTGCCCAGGTAGGGGACGATGTTGAGGAAGCCGAGGGTGATCCCGATGACCGCGCCGTACTTGAGGCCGACCAGGCTGAAGCCGACGGCGAACAGCAGGCCCTGGAGGGTGGCGATCACCAGCTGGCCTCGGAAGAAGGCCACCAGGATGTTGACGAACTCGCGGAACAGGTAGGCGATGTCGTCCCGCGTCTCCTGCTTGAAAAACGGCAGGTAGCGGCCGATGTCGGTGACCCGCCCGGTGTCGGTCATCAGGAAGAACGAGAAGTAGATGGGAAAGACAGCCCAGGCCACCAGACCGACGATCCAGGAAACCACGACCGCGCCCGCTGACAGGGCCTGCCGACCCACCGAGCCGAGCCCGCCGAGGATGTCGCCGCCCTGCTCCTCGACCGCGGTGGTGAGGTGCTGCAGGTAGGGGTTGGTCTGGATGAAGGTGGCGACGGGCGGGGCCTTGGCCTTGACCCAGGCGACAACCTCCCGCCACCAGCCGGGAATGCTCTTGACGAGGTCGGTGAGCTGGTCGACCAGCAAGGCGCCGAAGAAGAACAGCAACCCCGCCGCCGGGATCGCGATCGCCAGGAAGACCAGGACCAGCGCCACCACCTTGTGGACCTTGAGCCGGGTCCGGATCCCGTCGTAGAACGGCTTGAAGACCATCGCGGCCACCGCCGCCACCGCCAGGGGCAGGAAGACGTTGGCGAAGCGGCTGACGAAGGCTCCGATCACCCAGCCCACCAGGCCGATGGCGGCCACGATGACCACCGCCGACAAGATCGTGACCGCCGCCGCCACCGTGTGCTGCTGCCGCTCGCTGAGCTCGATCACCAGGAACCTCCGTGGGACCGGGCGATGATACCCGATGACCGCTGCCGCCGGCCTTCGCGACGGCGACGAAAAACCCCGCCGAGCGGACCGGGTGCCCGGCGGGGAGGGGAGCGGTGGGGAAGGATGGGTACCGCTCCTGTGCAGGTGCCGCCACTGTGCCGGCCGCCGTTGAACGGCGCGTGAGCCCGGTGTGAAGGTGGCGGAAAATCGACCCCGAACGCCACGGCCGCCGCTCAGGCTCCGCCGCCCAGCATCGCCGTCATCTCGTCCTGGAAGGCCTCGATGATGGCGTGGGGGTCCGGCGCCAGGCCGACGTCGGTTGCGATCCCGAGCCGCACCTGGCCGGCGTAGCTGAGAATGCTCACCCCGAGGCCGAGGTGGGCCGCCTGGGGGACCCAGAACATCATGCTCCGCATCGCCTTGCCGGCGAGGTAGAGCTCCTGCCGCGGGCCGGGCACGTTGGTCATCACCGCCGTCGCCTTGGAGCCGAAGAAGCGCACCGCCTGGCTCTCGACCGACGCGCTGGCGGTGCCGAGGGCGTTGAGCACCCCGTACGTCACCACCGCCTCGGTGGAGCGCTTGATGCCGTCCATCCGCCGCTTGAGCTCCTTGAGCCGCTCGGCGCGGTCCTCGAGGCCCACGGGCAGGGCGAGGAAGACCAGCCCGAAGCGGTTGCCCAGGCGGTCGATCTCGTGCTCGGGGCGGAGGTTGACGGGGACGATGGCGCGCAGGTCGAGGCCGTCGGCGACGGCTTCGCCGCGCTTGACCAGGTAGCGCCGCAGCGCCCCGGTCACCCCCGACAGCAGGACGTCGTTGATGGTCGCCCCCACCGACTTGCTGAAGACCTTGACGTCGTCCAGGGGCAGGATCTTGGACCAGGCGCAGCGCTTGGCGGTGCCGAGCTCGCCCTTGAGCACGGTCATGGGGTCGGCCGGCATGAGGGCGAGGCGGCCGAGCACGGCGCCGGCCTTGATCCCCTGGCCGGCCATGGCCGCGGCGCGGGCCGGGTCGAGCAGGGTCTCCACCGTGCCGTCGACGACCTTGCCGGTCGCCCGCCGCACCGACCACAGCGCCTCGTTGACCACCTCGGGCAGCCAGAAGCCGCCGCCGAGGGGCTTGCGGCGCCGTCGGCTGCGGCGGGCCGCCGGCGAGCCCTGGGGCGAGTCGTCGGTCATCCCGAGCAGCACCCGCACCAGGGCGGTGCCGTCGCCGATGCAGTGGTGCACCCGCGCCACCAGGGCCGAGCCGCCCCGGTAGTTCTCGATGTACTGGAACTGCCACAGCGGTTTGCTCATGTCCAGTGGCGTCGACATCAGGATGCTGACCATCTCCTGCAGCTCGTCCTGGCCCCCCGGGTCGGGCAGGGCGACGCGCTGGAGGTGGGAGCGGAGGTTGAAGTAGCGGTCCTCGACCCAGCGCGGGCCGGCGAGCGGCACGGCCGGCTCCACCACCCGCTGCCGGAAGCGGTCGAAGCCGAGCAGGCGGTCCTCGATCAGCTCCTTGAGCTTGGCGAAATCGAGCTTCTCGTAAAAGGACAGCACCCCGGTGATGACCATGAGGTTGGTGCGGTCCTCCATGTGGAGCCACGCGGCGTCGACATTGGACATCGCCTCCCCGGGGAGCAGCGCCATGAACCCTCCTCCGAGCCCGCTCGTGCCAGTGATCTGGAGGAACTGTAGCAGAAGTGTCGGCGCGTCCCCGCCCCGCGGGTCGGTCAGCCCTCGCGGGCGAGGCGCTCGAGGGCCTCGCCGGTCATCCGGTAGACGGTCCAGCCGTCCATCGGCCTGGCGCCGAGACCGACATAGAACCTGATCGCCGGCTCGTTCCAGTCGAGCACCGACCACTCGAATCGGCCGCAGCCGCGCTCCACGGCGATGGCCGCGAGGCGGGCGAGGAGGCGGCGGCCGATGCCGCGGCCGCGCAGCTCGGGGGCGACGAAGAGGTCCTCGAGGTACAGCCCCGGCCGCCCCACGAAGGTGGAGAAGTTGTGGAAGAAGAGGGCGAAGCCCGCCGGCCGACCGTCGAGCTCGGCGATGAGCACCTCGGCCGCCGGGCGCTCGCCGAACAGGGACCGCCGCAGCAGCTCCTCGTCGGCCTCGACCTCGTCCTCCATCCTCTCGTACACCGACAGGTCGCGGATGAACTGCAGGATCAGCGGGGTGTCCGCTGCCACCGCGGGGCGGATGCTCAACCCGCCTGCCAACTCCCTCATCTCGGTTTCGGTCATGGTGCCTCCGTGGACGGCTCGCGCCCGCCGTCGACGTGTTCTCGGGGGTGGCCGAGCGCGCCCCGGCCGGTCAGCCCTGCAGCCACTCCACCGCCGCCGCCTCGTCGTCGAACACCCGCACGTTGAGGCCGCGGTTGACCGCCACCGTCTCGAAGAAACGGATCCGGTCCATGTTCGGCGGCAGGTCCAGGATCGCGGACTTGGTGATCAGCCGCATCCCCGGGCGCTGCGGAATCTTGTGCCCGGCGACGTCGAAGGTCTCCAGGGTGTCGAGCTTGCCGCGCATTTTCCGCACGTCGATGAGGACCTTGAAGATCTTGAGCTCGTTGCAGACCCCGGTGACCTGCTCGGCGGCGGCCATCAGCGTCGCAGGGGTACGGACGCCCATCAACGTCGCCTCGACATACCCGTCTCGCGCCTCGACTCTGACTTGGAAGTCCATGCGGCCGACCCTCTGGTGCAGCCATGCACCGGCCGCTCTGAGCCGTCGGCCGGTGCGCTGCCCCCCGCACCCCGCAGGGTAGCAGGAGATCGGGAGAATGTGTGAGAAAAAACGGCTGCCAGTGTTCGTGGATGCCCTGGTCGCCTAGGACCGCACGCCGCTTGAGGGGGTTGATCCCCTGAGGCCTGACGATGGGTGTTCAGCGGACGCGTGGTAATTCCCTCATCACCGCGTCATCAGCGCGAACACGCCCCAGCCCACATATTCACGCGTGTACGCGGCGTAGCGCTCGGGTTCCGAGGTTAGCTTGGCTCGAACATCTATCGCGAGCTCGTCGTCGGGATTGGCTTCGAGCCATCGGCGCATGGTGAGCCACTTGGCCGCCTCGTATCTGTCCCAGCCGTCTTGGTCTGCCAAGACCATTTCCACGACGTCGTAGCCGAGGTGGCCGAAAGACGCGAGAAGTTCTGGGAGCAGGAGAAAGTCGGAGATTGAGCCGGCAAGACACCCCCTGGCAACATCTTCCGTCGGCGGCAACTGCCGCCAGTAGGGCTCGCCGATGAGGATGATCCCTCCGGGGCGGAGGCTCTGCGCCAGGAGCTCGATGGTGCCGGCGACACCGCCAGCGATCCACGTGGCACCGAGACAGGCTGCCACACCCACCTTCTCGTCAGAAACGAAGCCGGCAGCATCGCCATGGATGAACGTGACGCGATCGGCGACGCCGAGTTCTTCAGCGCGGAGCTTCGCTTGCTCGGTGAACAGCTGGCTCATGTCGATGCCGGTACCGACGACTCCGTAATCGCGTGCCCAGGTGCACAGCATCTCCCCCGAACCGCTGCCGAGGTCGAGCACTCGGGTCCCCGCTTCCAGACGCAGCGCCGCACCGAGAGTGGAGAGCTTCTCGGGTGTGAACGGGTTATGGATGCGGTGGGCACTTTCGGTGATGTTGAAGATCCGTGGAATGTCCAATGTGGAGAATCTCCAGACGAATGAGAATAGATTCGGGATGACCCAACGACTTTGAGCTAAGCGGACCAAACCCGGCAGGGTCTGGTCCGCTTGAGCGAGGTGTTAGGCCGCAACGGCGACCTTATGGTGCAAGAACTCTGGTGCAAAGTCGGCCCCGTTTGGCCACGTAAGGGTGTGAACCTCCGGATCGACCTTGAACTTCACGAAGAAGTCCGGATCCTGGAGCGGCTCGAACACCTGGCCGTAGAGCTCGTCGGACAGATCAACCTCGCCGTTGGTCCCGTCGTTGAATTGGACCCACACGACAAAGTCGCGAACGTGGCGGGCGTCAGTTACTCGAATCATCCGTTCTACTCCAGAGGCGCGATCATCTGAAGGGGCTTGCGCCGACTCGCCAGTTCCCAGTTGAGGCGAAGCTCGTCAGTATGAATATCGTACCAGTCGAGCACGTGGCGCAAGGCCCTTGGCGGAAAGTGCCCGTTGATCACGCCCGTTTCCACTTCGACCGTGATTTCGAACTCGCCGTACTTGGCGTGGAAGTGAGCGGGTTCATGATCGTTGTAGTACATCACGATCACGATTCCCAAGAACCTGCAGATTACGGGCATGAACCCATTTTACCGCGGCCTGGCCTAACGACCGGAGTTCAGCGGACGGTACCCGCGCGAGCGCGGGTACCGGTCCGCCTGTAACGACCTTGTTAGGTTCATCGTGCAAGGCGTTCCGATATGAGTTCGTTCAGGGACTTGCCGCCGCGTTTTGCCTCGACGTACAGCTTTCGGTGAAGGTCAGAAGACAGCCGCACCATCAGCCTGCCCGAGAACGGTTTGTCGGGTTCCTCGTTCCGTTCCTTGCAGAAGTCGAGGTAATCGTCCACCGAGTCACGGAATGCCTGTTGAAGATCTTCAACAGACGTGCCCTGAAAGGTGATGACATCTCGTGTGTCGAGCACCTCCCCGTGAAAGAGCCCGGCCTCTGGGTCGAACTCGACGTTTCCGGTGTATCCCTTGTACTCCAACATCGTGTTACTCCTTCGGCTCGAAGCCCGCTGAGATCAGAAACCTCCGAACCGATTTCAATGCCCCTCGATCCGTATCAGGTCGTGGATGGGGGCGGTGGAAAACGGCCTTCACGCCACCAAGCGCTACCCGAACCCGTGATCCGTGTCCCTCGCTCAACTCAGCGCCAAGTGCGTTCAAGAGCGATTCGATATCTGTCCAGCGGACATCGCTGCGAGTTGGCTCCTCGAAGATCCTGGAATGCGTCGTGCGGTGCTTCTTGCTTGGAGCCATGGTGTCAATATATGACACTATTCGAGAGTTGGCAACCTAAAAGCCCTGTGAAGAATGGCCTGTTGCGAAGGCCAATCGAGGGCTGGTTTTGAAGATCCGGTGTAGCACTCGAACCAGCATACGCCCGACGAGGGATGGGAGGCGGTAAAGCCGGCCGGCGGTGGAGGCCATCTGACGAGCGGTTGCGCCCACGGGGCGGAAACCGAGCTTCGCGAGCTGCTTCAGGTTCATCACGGCGGCGGTGATCTTGACCTGGTGATCGACCTTGTCGAGGCCGCGATGCCGAGCTCGACGGAGGCCGTGGCACTCCTTTGCCTCCCCGATCTTGTGTTCCACCCGGAGGCGAAGCAGGCGGCTCACTCGATAGCCACGAGTGTTCTTGGAACTTCCGCCAGATGTCGCTTTTCCACTTCTCGTTGCGGATCTTCACCAGGGTGGTGCGATCCGGCACCGGATCGGACGGCTGCAGGCGGCAGAACCACCGGTAGCCCATGTGCATCCGGAGCTCGTCGACGAGCCTCACCTCGGACAGGTCGTAGAGGTAGCCGAGGAGGATCATGCGGATGATCACTTCGGGATCCCACGACGGCCGGCCACGGTCCGAGTAGCAGTCGGCGACCTCCTTGCGAACCCAGGAGGTGTCGAGTACCGCGTCGAGTCTCCTCAGCAGGTGATTGGGTGGAATCAGCTCGTCGACATTGAAGACATGAAACATGTCACCCGAGTCGAGTTCCTTCTCGTCACCCAACATCGGAACGCTCTTCATGCTTATGACTTAGCATGATTAATTATACTTCAATCACTCGTCCGAATCAATGCGACCAGGTGTTTTTCACAGGGCCCCTAACGATTGGCGTTCAGCGGACGGTGCCCGCGCTCGCGCGGGTACCGGTCCGCCTGAAACGACCCTGTTAGGTTCATAGCCCCAGTGCCAACCTCAACCCTTCATCGACAGCGTTCATCAGCTTCGGGGACAGGGCCCCAACCCTTTCAGTAAGAAAGGATTTGTTTAGAGTAATGACTTGTGACACGTTGACTACCGAGTCGCGGGTTAAGCCCGACTCCTTACGCTTGACGATCAGGTTCCCTGGAGCCGCTGCAAGTTCCAGGTTCGAGGTAAGAACAGCCGCCATCACGGTCTGGATTCGACTTGCGGTGAAGGCATTTGACTGAATGACAAGCACCGGTCTTCGGTAACCGGGTTCCGATCCTCGAGGGGTGGACATTGATGCCCACCAGATTTCGCCGCGTTGCACTACCACTCCTCGGCCGGTATCGAAGAATCCTGGATGTTGAGGATCAAGGGGTCGACCTCCGCGGCGTTGTCTTCGTAGACGGCGTTCAAGAGCGCGGTCACGCCCTTCGACCTATGCGCCTCGATGTATTGAGCAATCGCTGAGGAGTAGAGTTGACTTCGGCTCACACCCAGCCGTTCGGCAAGGCCCTCTGCAGCGACGAACACTTCATCTGGGATTGAGATTGCTGTTTTCATGAGGATGAGTATAACTCGGGTTATACCCATTGTCAAGTGGGTACGGACCTAACGACTGGAGTTCAGCGGACGCGGCCCGCGCTCGCGCGGGCCGCGTCCGCTG
>DATHSO010000017.1:0-11330 GCA_035464095.1 Candidatus Methylomirabilota bacterium
CATGGCCCTCGCTGAGGTTGCTCGTGCGCTTCGCGCCCGGCGACCCACCCTCGTTCGGCTGCGGTCAGAGCCGTCCTCGCGTTGCGATGACGGCCTGACTCGCACGCCGCCCGAGCGCGGGTTCGCAGGCACCGACGAGGCACACCGGATCACCTGGTCGGCAAGGCTCTTCAGGGGGGCGGGTACCCGCCTGACCAGGGCGATGGCGGTGGCGGCCGCCTCGAGGGCGGTGCGGTAGACGGTGAGGTCGGCGGGGTGGCGCGTGTCGTGCATGGTCACCTCCGAGTCGTTCATGGGGTCAGCAGCAGCAAACAGCGATCAGGGGCAGCAACCAGCGATCAGGGGCAGCAACCAGCGGCAGCGACCAGCGTCCGAACCCGGACCCGGACCTGCTCGTGAACGACTCGGAGGTGAGTATGCCGGCAGGCCGCGCCGAGGGTCAGCGATCAGCGATCTGGGGCGGCAATCAGCGATCAGGGACAGCAAGCAGCGACAGCGGCAGTGATCAGCGTCCGGACCCGAACCCGGACCCGCATCCGCACCCGACAGCGAAACCGGACCCGGTCACTGTCGCTGTCGCTGTCGCTGATGGCTGATCGCCGATTGCTGATAGCCGTCGCTGATAGCGGTCGCTCCTAAGTAACACTCCCGCGGACTTGGCCGGGGAGTTCTGCTGGACCCGTGTCGTGTTACTTCCCCGGTGTCTCCCGGGGCAACAAGGGTGGGGGGCTGATTGGCGGTCGAGCGAGCCGTCCGGACCGGAAAGTGTTCCGGACTGGGACGACCCTGGGCCAGGGATCCCCTCCCGCATCGGCCTCAATCGGGCATCGCTTTTGCGTATGGCTCAGTCGACACGGCGGCTGCGACCGCCGCGGCTCGACCCGGAGGGCGGGGAAGGCCAGACGATGACCCGGACTCTCACCAGCGACCTCGACATCACCAGCGGCGAGCTCGGCCTGTCACAGTGCGTGTGGTGCCGCCACCGGTGGGCCAACGGCCAACGCTGCGAAGCGTTCCCGAACGGCATCCCCCAGGCGATCATCCGCAACCGGCACGACCACCGCGACGCCTACGACGGCGACTCGGGCATCCGCTTCGAGCCCGATGAGGTGGAGATCGAGTTCATCGACCAGGACGACGACATCGCGCCGCCTCGGGCGGCCGTCGGGCGGTCGGCCGAGGCCAAGGGCTGGGACGACGACGAAATCATCGAGCTCGAGGTCGTCGACGTCGGGATCGACTTCGAGGACCTGGACGTGGTGCGTCTCTAGCCCGGGCCGCGTCGGGTTGCCGCCTCGAGGCGAAGATCCCGGACGTCCGCGGCCGCGGACTCCTTCGGGCTCAGCAGGTTCCTCGGGCTCAGCAGGTCGGCCTCGGAGGGGCTTTCGACGTTGAGCGCCGTCGGCTCTTCGGTGGGATCGACGAAGTTCCTGTCGGTGAAGCCGATCGGGGTTTCTTGCTCGCCGGTGTCGCAGTCCACCAGCGTCCAGCCGCCGCGCAGCCGGGTCGAGCGGCAGTAGGTCTCGCCGGCCGAGTCGATGCTGTTGAGGTAACCGAGGATGTCCTCGCACAGCTGGCCCTGGCGCGGCATCGCCTGACACGTGCCCGCATATCGGAAGTTGTTGAAGCAGCAAGGATCCTTGGGCACAGGCGACTGGACCGCCGTCTGGGCGGTGGTCGATGCCGGGATCGTTGCCGCGAGGATCGTCGCGGCGGCAACGGCCAGGCCAGCGAAGGTCGGGCGACACGGTCTGATCATTCGGTACTCTTTCCGGCCCTTCAGGGTCTTGCTCTGTTGAATACAACAAAGTTTCGGGTCCGGATCATCCGCGGCAGGTTCAAAGAGGGGTCTCCGCGGGCTCGGCCGCGGCCGGCCTGAGGGAGTGGGCTCGGAGCTTGCAAGGTGCTCATCGGCTGGGTGATACAATCTCCCAAGGCGCGGTGGAACCCCCGCGGGAGGACGTCATGACGGTCCGGGTCTGGGTGATGGTGAGTGCGATTTCGATGACGGTCGCCCCGGTGTGGTGCCAGTCCGACCGCCTGGGCGACGTCGCCGGCTCGATCAAGCTCGACCGATCGGCGGTCACCGAGGGTGGCGGAACCGTGGTCGACCCGGTCCAGGTTCGAAAGGCCGACGGGGAGCTGCTGCTCGACGTCCTCGACGCCGCCCGCGCCGAGGCCAGGCGCCTCGGTGATCTGCTGACCGAGGCCCGGTCCACGATCCTGTACCACGGCGATGACGTCCCGGCCCGGCTCGGCAGCGCGTCGCGCGACCTCCAGGCGACCCTCCAGGAGATCTACGGCCTTCGACTGACGCCGCCCTTCCAGCCGGCGCTGGACGAGGCTCGCGAGGCGGCCGGAACCTGCGACCGGGCGGCGCTGGCGGTGCGCGACGAGATCGAGCGCCTGGGCGTGGCCTTCACCGAGGCGACCGAGGCTCTCGCGACCTGCCGGCGTCAGATCGAGGAGGCCGCGCTGCTGGCCGCGGGCGGCGAGGTCAACCCCGGGGCTGGAGGTTCGGGAACGGACGGGCCGCTCGAGGCTCCCTCATCGGGCGAAGACAGTGGCGGCGACGACGCCCGCATCAGCGCCCTGTGTGCACCCGAGCGGGGCGCGGGGCCCGATGCATGGCAGAGCTGCGTGGACCGCCAGTACCGGGCCCTGGCTGCCCTCGAGGCGCGCACCGCCGCCAATGAGATGCTGGACCAGGATCTCTTCGACGGGATTCGCAAGTCCTGCGGCAACCGCTATCCGGACGATTACGCCGCGCGGGACCGCTGCGAGCAGGAGCGGATGACGTCGGTCCGGCTCGAGGCCGAGTCGCCCTGAGGGGCGCCGTCGCCTAGCCCGATTCCCCAGCTGCCTCCGAGCCGCGCACGATCTCGGCCACCGAGCGGCGCAGCTCCGGGTCGTTGATGAGCTCGAGCAGCGCCGGGTTGGTCCGGCAGACCCGCGCCAGATGAAGGATCGCCTCACCGCGGCGGTGGCCGGGATCGACCCCGGCCGCGGCGATCCGCTCCGCCTCGGCGGCGAGGGCGAGGCCGAGGCCGAACTCGGCCTCCTCGTGGGGCCACAGGGACATGGCGGTTCGGAAGGCGGCCTCCGCGCCGGCTGCATCGCTGCGCAGGATCCGGGCCCGGCCGACGAGCCGCCACAGCCACGGCTGATCGCCGGGCAGGGCGGGCAGGCGCGGCAGGATCTGGGCCTCCACCGCCGCGGCCCGCTGCACCCGCGCCGGGCCTTCGAGGCCGTCGGCCGCCGCCAGGGCCTGTTCGAGGGCGCCCCGCCACACGTTCAGCGTGAGGGTCTGCAGCTGCCAGATGCAGCCCGCTGCCACCGCCGCGGCGAGCGCCGCGGAGAGCAGGCGGCGGGGCCACGGCTTGGGCGCGAGCACGACCTCGTCACCGGCCGCTAGCAGGCGCCCGAGGACCAGCACCAGGGGCACCAGGCCGACCGCGAGGTGGGTCGGAAAGTGAAGCGCCGCGAAGGGCACGAAGGCCGCGGCGGCGAGGGCCGGCAGAGGGTCGCCCCGCGGCCGGTAGCGGACCAGAACCACCGCCAGCACGGCCATCCACAGCACGCCGGGCACGCCGAGCTCGGCGACCATCTGGAGCGGGTCGCAGTGGGCCAGGTCGAAGTGGGTGGCGAGCTCGGAACGGTTGCCCGGGATGCCGGTCCGCTCGACCCAGGCGACCCGGCTCGGGTAGTAGACGTAGCTGAAGTTGCCGGCGCCGACTCCCGCCACGGGGCGGGAACGGACCATCTCGGCCGCGGCGGTCCAGCCGTCGCTCCGCGCCGACAGCAGGAAGTACCAGTCCCCGTGCTCGAGGCGCCACAGCTGGCGCTGGAGGCGGTCGTCGAGCCCGGTGGCGAGGCCGGCCGCTGCCGCCACGAGGACCGCGACCGCAGCTCCGATCCACAGCCGGCGCGAGCGCCGCCGGATGAGCCACACCCCCCACACCAGGGCCAGGGCGGCGAGGCCGGTCAGGGTCTGGGAGACGACCACCGCGAGACTGAGCACGGCTGCCAGTGCCCAGTGGAGCCACCGCCGGCGGGCCTCCCCGATGTCGGCGAGGACGAGCGGCAGGACCAGCGCCGCTGCCATGGCGAGGTCCGCCGGGTTGCCGGTGAGGCCGCTGAGCACGAGGCGATCGTCGCCGCCACGGCCGTCGAAGCCGAGCCCCGACCACCCGGCGGCCTGCAGCAGCAGCACCAGGCTCGAGGCGGCGGTGCCGGCCGCGGTGGCGAGGACCAGTCGGCGCTGCTCGGCCGCGGAGGTCGTGGCGATCCAGAGCGCGCCGAGCACCCACACGGCGCTGTGGAGGGAGCTGGCGACGGCGAGGCGCGGGCTTGCTGCCCACGATGCCGACGCCGCCTGCAGGACCGGCAGGGCCACCAGCGTCAGCGCCACCGGCGACCAGCGCAGGGCCAGGCGACCCCGGGCCAGGGCGGCGACCATGCTGAGGCCGGCCACCAGCAGGATGGCGGTGACGCCGAGGACGTCCTTGGGCGCCCGGAACGGGCTCGCGGCCCCCGGGATGGCGGCGGTCCCCAGCAGGAAGAAGGCGGCGGCGAGCAGCCAGATCCGGGCTCGGACCACCGGCTCGGCCGGGCTCGCTTGCTTCTTGTCCTTGCGTACCACGGGGAGATCCTACCCGAACCCGGAGCCGGACGGGAGCGGGAGCGGGAGGGGGAGAGGGAGCGATCCGGCTGCGTGCCCGGGTTGGTCGGCGCGTCCGACGCGCCGCCGCAATTCGTCCGACGAATTGCGGCCACTGTGGCCGCCGTCGATTAGGGATCTCCGACCGGCTACGGTAGGATGCCGCGAGCTTCGAGCCGTACCGAGCCGGCGGACACCGCCCGAAGGAGACACCATGGCACTGGGACACCCCAAGGGACTCTTCCCTCTGTTCTTCACCGAGATGTGGGAGCGGCTGGCCTTCTACACCATGGTCGGGATCCTGCTCCTGTACACCATCGACGCGGAGCGCGGGGGGCTCGGCCTGCCGCGGGCCCAGGGCAACGAAATCTACGGCCTGTACCTCGCCTTCGTCTACTTCACGCCGTTCCTGGGAGGGATGATCGCGGACCGCTTCCTGGGCTATCGGCGGTCGGTGGCCCTGGGCGGCCTGCTCATGGCCGTCGGCCTGTTCTTCATGAGCGTCCCGGGCTTCAGCTTCTTCGTGCTCGGCCTGATCGGTCTGATCGTCGGCAACGGCTTCTTCAAGCCCAACATCTCGGTGATGGTGGGCAACCTCTACGAGCCCGGCGATCCCAAGCGCGACTCGGGCTTCAACATCTTCTACATGGGCATCAACATCGGCGCCCTGGCCGCGACCCTCGTGGTGGCTCCATGGGTTCGCAACCAGTGGGGCTGGCTCTGGACCTTCCGGGCTGCAGGTCTCGGCGTCCTGTTCGCCGTCATCCTCCTCGCCATCTTCTGGAAATCCCTGGATCGGGCGGACCGTCAGCCCAAGCGGGTCGCGGGCGACACCGGCATGGGCGAGATCTTCCTGAAGATCCTCGCCCCCGCCTTCGTGGTCGGGATCATCGGCTACGTCGTCGCCAAACAGTTCCACATCGAAATCGTTCGGCCGTCGGACTTCGGCTTCCTGGTGGGCATGATCCCCGTGGTCATCTTCTTCGTTCGGCTCGGCCTCAACGCCAACGAGGAGGAGAAGCCGGGGCTCCTCGCCCTGCTGCCCATCTTCGTGGCCGGCGGCGCCTTTTTCATGATCCTCCACCTCAACGGCAGCGCCATGACCCAGTGGGCGCGGGACTACACGGACCGGCGGCCGGGCGCGGCCGAGAGCGTGACCTACATCCAGCAGGACGCACTGCCCAGCTACTACGTCAACGCCGGCGAGGACGTGCCGAGGCCCCACCCGGACAGCCTGCTGATGGTGGAGTCGGCCGAGATCGCCAACCAGTTCGGCCAGAGCCGGATGCGGGCGTCGGCGGTGGCCACCCTCGCAGGCTTCTCCGACATCACGGTCGAGCGCATCGGCCCCGACGGCCGGCCGCCGGCCGGCGTCGACCCGGCCTGGCTCGACAGGGCGGTCAAGGTCTACGCCGACGACCAGGTCCAGGTCCGCACCGAGAAGGGCGCGCACGGCGAGGACGTGGTCACCGTCGCCCTCGCGGACGGTGCGGTTCCCCAGGGGCGGGCGCTGCTGATCCGCGAGCTGCCCGACGGCCAGCGGGTGCCGGTCTTCGTGGTCCGGGAGAAGATCGCCGAGGCGATCTACCAGGGCTACGAGGCTCGCTTCGGCCACCCGCCGGAGTTCCTGCCCCGGGGGCAGTTCCTCCAGGTCGTCAACGCCGAGGTCTACCAGAGCTGGAACCCCTTCTTCGTGATTCTCCTGACCCCGCTGGTGGTCTGGTTCTTCGGCTGGCGGGTGCGCTCCGGACAGCCGGTTCCCACGGCCCACAAGCTGCTCTACGGCATGATTCTGACCACCGCCGCGCTGCTGATCATGGCCTACGCCGGCTCCCTCACCGATGCCGGGGCGGTCAAGGTTTCGGGCCTGTGGATGGCCGCCTTCTACCTGGTGATCACCACCGGCGAGCTCTGCCTGTCGCCGATCGGCCTGTCCCTGGTCACCAAGCTCGCGCCGACCCGGCTGGTGGGTCTCGCCATGGGCGGCTGGTTCCTGGCGACGTCCATCGGCAACAAGTTCTCCGGCTTCTTCGGCGGGCTCCAGAACCACATGGAGCCGATGTGGTTCTTCCTCTTCCTGTCGGGCTGTGCTGCGGCGGTCGCCCTGTTCATCTTCCTGGTGCTGCCCAGACTCGACCGGGCGATCAAGAAGTACGGAGCGTGAGGCAACTCGAAATTCTTAATTATGAATTATGAATTATGAATTATCGATGACTCGATGAAGAGTCAGGATAATTAAGAATTAAAAATTAAGAATTGAGAATTGCGGACCGGGTGTCAGCGGCCGCGGAGGCGCTCGATGGTGCGGTGCAGCTTCCAGGCCCTGGTGCCTTCCATGGCCTCGATGAGGGACGTGAGGCGCTCGATCTCGGCATACAGCCGGGCGACGGTGGCCTCGAGCTCGGCGGTCTCGGAGCGGAGGTCGGCCTTGCGCTCCCTGAGCCGGGCGACCTCGGCCTCGAAGGAGGCCATCGTGCTCTCGAGCTCGCTGCTGACCCGGGCCAGCTCGGCGCCCTGGTGGCGATTCTCGTCCATCAACCGGAGCCGCTCGCCCCGCAGCGCCTCGCACTCGCCGTTGAGGCGGTGGTAGCCGTCGAAGAGCTCGGCCTTGCTCCGGCGCAGGGTCGCGACCTCGTCCCGGACGCCTGCGACCGACTCCAGCGCGTCCACGGTTTCAGCACGGAGGCGGTCGATCACCCGCGACAGCGTCTCGTCGGTGAGACGATCCCGGTGGCGGGCGATGACCGCGGCCTTCTGGCGCAGGAAGTCCGCCCGCTCCCGCGGTCGGTCGCCGAGGACGTGGTGGCCGGCGCCGCGGAAGTGGCGGTATTCGGCGGTCACCCGTCCCAGGTGGTGGAAGGGCGCCACGGCGGCGAGGCGGATCAGGAACTCCCAGTCCTCGAAGAACTCGAGAGCCGGGTCGAAGGGCCCCGCGGCGTCGAACAGCTCGCGTTCGATGATCAGGGTGTTGAAGGGGATGTAGTTGTCGAGCAGCAGGAGCTCGGGGTCGAAGTTCCGGGAGTAGGGGAGGCGGCGCTCGGTCTGGAGCCAACCGCGGCTCGGGTCGAGCTCGTAGACGCCGACCGCGGCGTCGGTGTAGGCGACGCGGACCCCCGCGGCGGTCACCAGCCCCACCAGGGTCGCCACGTGCTCGGGCTCCATCAAGTCGTCGTCGTCGAGGAAGGTGACGTAGTCGCCGGCAGCGGCGGTGACCCCGGCGTTGGCGGCGGCGGCTCGGCCCTGGGTTCGGCCCATCTCGACCCGGGTGACGGGGAATGGAAAGACGGGTGGGGGCTCGGGCTCGGTACCGCCGTCGTTGACCAGCACCACCTCCACCCGGCGGTAGCTGGAGCCGGCGATGCTCGCCAGCGCCTCGGCCAGGAGCTCGGGCCGGTCCTTGGTGCGCACGATGACGCTCACCAGCGGGCCGTCGGTGATCGGGTCGGGGATGGCGACGCCACCGAGCCGCTCGACCAGGGCGGCGTGGCCGTGGCTGACCAGGTCGACCAGGCCGAGCTCCCGGTAGCCTTCGGCGGCGGCGATGTCGGCCGGCAGCGACAAAGCGCGGAAGTGGCGCATACCCAGGGCGGCCTCGCGGTAGTTGTGGAGCTCGAGCTGGCTGGCGTGGGCGTCGACGGCGGCGCGCAGGCGCTCGAGCTGGTCGCTGACGTCCACCAGCAGGGTCGGGTAGCCGGGGTGGTTGACCTCGTAGAGAAGGATCCGGCAGCCCGCCATGATGCGGTCGAGCTCGGTACCCCCCCGCAGGGGCGACAGCGCCCGGTGGAGGGCCGCGAAAGCGGCGCGGTGGTCCGAGGTGACCTCGCACGGAGACACCGACAGCAGCAGGTCGGGGCGGTGCTCGACGATGACTCTCGCGATGGCGTCGGCCGCGGGCTCCAGGTGGTCGGCAAGGGCGCCGTCCCGGATCTGCAGGGTCTCCGAGCGGCCGATGCCGAGCACGTCGAGCCCACGCTGGGCCTCGGCACGGCGCCGCCGGGCGTAGTCGTCGCGGTCCTCGGTGACCTCGTCGCCGCCCGAGGAGTCGGTCAGGTACAGCACCTTGATGTCGGCGCCGGCCCCGGCGAGGCGGGCCAGGAGGCCGCCGCAGCCGAAGACCTCGTCGTCGGCGTGGGGCGCCAGCACCAGCACCCGCTCGGCGCTGACCGGTGTGGCCTCGGTGGGCGGCGCGATGTTGAGCTCCATGTTCCTGTGGAATGGTAGCACCGGTGGGCGATTCGTCGGACGAATCGCGGCGGCGCGTCGGACGCGCCGACCGGGCCGGAGGCGCCGTTGCGTCGCTCCCGCTCCGCCTCGCGCTCCCGCTCCCGACCGGACCCGGACCGGGATCCGCACCAGGAGCCGACCGCTGTCGCTGCCGCCGGTTGCTGATTGCTGATCGCCGATTGCCGAACGCTGGCGCTGCCGCTGATCGCTGTCATCGGGCACGGGCACGGGAGAGTGCGGAGCGAGAGGAAACCGCGCCTCTGCTACCATCCGCCGCAGAATGGAAAGCGGGACCACCGAGGGGAGGGTGCACCCCTGAGCCGGGTGTTCATGATCTGCCCGGAGCCGGTGCGGGCGGTGACGGCCGGGGTCGGTACCCGCTTCGTGGCTCTGGCGGGCGTCCTCGCCGGGGCGGGTCACGGGGTGACCCTGGCGATCGCCAACGACCCCGCCGAGGCGGCCGCGGTACCCGACGGGATCCGCGTCGTCCACGCCTCGCCCGACAGCCTGGGCGCGCAGGCGGACGGCCACGACTGGGTGCTCCTCCACGGCCACCTGGGCAACCACTACTTGGCCCAGCGGGACGACCTGCCGGTGGTGGTGGATCTGTACGACCCGTTCCTGGTCGAGAACCTCCACTACCACCGCGAGCTCGGCTTCTCCCCCTACCGCACCGACCACGCCACCTGGCGGCTGCAGCTCGGCCGCGGCGACCTGTTCCTGTGCTCGTCGCCCGAGCAGCGCTTCTTCTACATGGGCTGGCTCGGGGCGCTGGGCCGGGTCAACCCCCTGGCCATGGAGGACGACCCGAGCCTCGAGCGCCTGATCACCGAGCTGCCCTTCGGCACCCCCGACGGCCCGCCGCCGGCGAGGGCGAGTGCCGGAGACGTCCTTCCCGGCGTCGCCGAAGGCGCGCCGGTCCTCTACTTCGGCGGCATCTACGACTGGTACGACCCCCGGGTGCTCCTCGACGCCCTGCCCGCGATCCTCGAGGCGAGCCCGGAGACGGTGGTGGTCTTCGTCGACCACCCCCACCCCGAGGGCACGCCCCTGGACGTCGCGGCGAACGCGAAACGGATCGCCGAGGGTCGCGGGTGGCTCGGCACCACCGTGCGCTTCGAGGGCTGGCGCCCCTCCGATCGCCGCTTCGAGCTCGCCCTGGCGGCCGACCTGGCGGTGGTCACGCACCGGCCGGGTCTGGAGACCGAGCTGAGCCTCCGCACCCGCCTCGTCGACCTGTTGTGGCTCGGCCTGCCGGTGGTGGCCACCGAGGGCGGCACCATGGGGCGGGTCCTCGAGAAAACGGGGGCCGGGCGGACCGTGCCGGCAGGCGACCCCGCCGCCCTCGCCGACGCGGTGGCTGCGTTTCTCGGCGACCCGGGCGCCCGTGCCGAGGCGGGGGAGGCCGGTCGGGCCTGGGCCCGGGGGCGGAGCTGGAGCCGGGTCGCTGCGCCGCTCCTCGAGTTCGCGGCGGCCCCGCGGCGAGACCCCCACCGCGACCGCTTCGTCGAGTTCGGGCCGCCGCCGAGCCGCGCCGTCGAGCCGCTGCTGCGGCGCCTGCGACGCGCCCTCGGCCGGTTCGGAGGCCGCCGGTGAGGGCGAGCGTCATCGTCGTCAGCCACGCCGGTCTCGAGCGCCTCGAGGACAGCATCGCCTCCCTCGAGCCCGAGGCCGCCCGCCGGGACGCCGAGGTGATCCTGGTCGACAACGCGTCCCCGGAGGGAACGGCCGAGGCGGCGTCGCGGCGCTGGCCCTGGCTCCGGGTGCTGCGCTCGGACGTCAATCTCGGCTTCGCCGGCGGGGTCAACCTCGGCGCCGACGCGGCGCACGGCGACGTCCTCGTGCTGCTCAACGACGACGCCGCCGCCGAGGACGGCTTCGTCGACGCCCATCTCGAGGTTCTCGACGCTCACCCGCAGGCGGCAGCCACCGCCGGTCGGCTCACCAGCTGGGACCGGGCCCGGCACGACTTCGTGTGCGGCGCCGTGACCTTCGACGTCCACGCCTTCCAGGTCGGCCAGGGCTGGCCGGTGGCCGAGCTCGACCCGCCGTCGGCGGGGGAGCCCCTGCCCTTCGCCTGTGGCGGCAACCTGGCGATCCGCCGCGACGACTGGCGCGAGCTCGGCGGCTTCGACTCCGAGCTCTTCGCCTACTTCGAGGACGTGGACCTGGGCTGGCGGCTGTGGGCCTTCGGCCGGGAGGTGGTCGCGGCGCCCGGGGCGCTGGCCCGTCACCGGGGCGGTGCGACCTCGTCGGGGCTCGGCGACTTCCGGCGCGGGGTGCTGTTCGAGCGCAACGCCCTGCGGACCTTCTTCGCCTGCGCCGACGACGAGCACCGTGCGGCCCTGGGGCCCGCGGTCTACGCCACCTTCCTGCACCGGCTGAGCGCCTTCGCCCGCGCCGACCGGCGGTTGGCGCCGGTGGCCGCCGACCCCTTCGGCGAAGC
>DATHSO010000018.1:0-11338 GCA_035464095.1 Candidatus Methylomirabilota bacterium
AGGGCTCCCCGACCAAGTCCCCGAGGGTGTTACTTAGGAGCGATCAGCGATCAGCGATCAGCGATCAGCGATCAGCGATCAGCGATCAGCGATCAGCGATCAGCGATCAGCGAGACCATCGGTCTCGCGCTCCTCGGTGTCAAGGGGTTGCGCTGCGATGAAGCTGACTGCTGACCGCTGACAGTTCGACCTCGGGCACGCTTGCCCGCCCGAGGGTCAGAACCTGAAGCCCATCCAGAAGTCGACCTGGCGGTCGCTGATCTTGTTCTCGAAGTCCCAGATCTGCACCCAGTCGAGGTGCAACGGGATGCCGAAGAGCAAAAGGGTGACCCCGAAGCCGTACGACGACACACCGTCCACCAGCCGCCCGTCCTCCAGGAAGGTGAACCCCGGCTCGCCGAGGTAGTTGAACCTCCGGCCGTTGACGTCGTACCACGCGGCGCCCACGTCGAGGAAGAAGCGGCCCCGGACCCCGCCCAGGGAGATGAAGGCCAGGTCCATCCGGTCGATGAGGGGAAAGCGCCACTCGACGTTGGCGAGGCCGACCCGGTTGCCGGCCATGGCCCGGGTCGGCAGGCCGCGGATGGTGTCGAGGCCGCCGATGGCGTAGATGTGGGGGGCGTTGCCGTCGGCCGTGCCCAGGAAGACCCGGAAGGCGAGCTCGCTGCGCCGGGACAGGGGCACGTAGGCTCGGCCGTCGAACTCGACGTTGCGGGTCAGCGCGCCGCCGTCCTCCTGGTCGTAGACATAGAGCCCGCGCAGCTCCCAGCGGGTCCCCTTGTGCGGCCCGTAGCGGTTCCAGATGGTGGTGTCGCCGGCGAGCCCGAGCGACAGGAACGGCCCACGGTCGCGGATGCTCGGGAAGGTGACCTCGCCGGTGCCGGGGTCGAGGCTCGGGAAGTTGGCCTGGCGGTCGAGGTAGCCGAGGCCCCCCTCCACCCGGTAGTAGCGCGAGAACGGGTACCGGGCGTTGCCCTCGAGCGCGGTCACACGGTAGGCCTGCTGGCGCTCGACGACATCCTGCCGGACGGGGTCCCAGCCGGTGATGTAGAAGGTGCGGTAGTCGTACAGGGTCGCCCCCCACTGGAGGCGGGGCTCGAGGTTGAGCCAGCTGACGGTGAAGTTGGAGAAGGTGTCGATGGTGCTGAACAGCACCGCCAGGCGCCGGTCGCCGTACTGGTCCGAGAAGCTCAGGTAGGTCTGGGACAGGAAGTTCTGGACGCTGTCGACCCCGACGAAGACCTGGGCGTCCTCGAGGTAGAGCTTGCGGCGCTTGAGCGGCTCGCCCTTGTCGGGGTCGATGACGATGGACACCGCCGGCACGAAGGGCTCGAGGGTGACCTCCTCGGCCTCGGGGCGGGAGGTGCCCAGGTACTCGCCCTGGTCCGAGTCGGCGACGTACAGGTCCCAGGTGCCGCGGTGGTAGGCCTGGAAGCCCACCCGCTCGCCCTCGATGGAGGCGCCGGGGACCGGGTTGAGGGCGCCGCCGATGACGTGGGTCAGCCGGTAGAGGTCGCGGCTTTCGACGTCGAGGCGGTAGATGTCGTAGATCCCGTCCTGGCGGTCCGAGGCGAAGTAGAGCCGCTCGCCGTCGGCGGAAAAGGCCGCGCCGTGGTCGTTGCCGGCCCCGAAGGTGAGCTGGTCCCGGTCCGACGGGTCCTCGAGGTCGAGGCGGACGAGCTTGGCCGCCCCGCCGAGCTTGCTCGAGTAGACCAGGGAACGCCCGTCGGGCGAGAAGGCGGGGGCTCCGTCGTAGGCCTCGTCGTCGGTGAGGTTGACCACCGACTCGGTCTCGAGGTCGAGGAGGAAGATGTCGTGGCGGCCATTGGCGACGGCCCGGAAGGCGAGCCGGCGGCCGTCGGGGTGGAAGGTGGGGTTCATGGGCTGGTCGACGGGCAGCTCGATGGGGATGATCCGGTCGATGCCGCCGTGGAGCACGTCGAGCAGCAGCAGCGACCGGCCCCGCTCCTGGCGGGCGAAGACCGCCACGTGGCCGCCGTCGGGGGAGAAGTCGATGTCCCGGCCCTCGGTGGGGGCCACGGTCAGCCCCTGGGCCACCAGGTACTCGACCTTGGTGGTCTGCCCCTTGGTCAGGTTCTTGTAGAGCCGCCGGTCCGGGACCCCGAACAGGGCGACGTCGACGTCGCCCTTGTGGGTCGTCAGGGCGGCCACCAGGTCCCCCGATGGCGACAGCACCGGCGACGTCTGCTGGCTGTCGCGGGGGGTGTCGAGCCGGAACGGCTGGCCGTACTCGCGGGGGGTGCCCCGGCTCGAGATGACGTCGGCGTACCTCTGGCGCAGCCAGGCCCTGAAGGCACCGTCGAACTCGTCGGGCTCGAGGTTGAAGGTCGAGCCGACGGGCCGGGCGACCGAGCCGCCGAAGTTGCCCCGGAAGGCGAAGATGAAGTCGCGCACGGCATCCTCGCCCCACTCCGCCTCGATGAACTCGAACACCTTGTGGCCGTAGCGGTAGGCCAGGAAGCCCTGGGGGGGATTGGCGATCGAGGGCACCGTGTCGGTCACGGCGGCGTCGCGCATGTAGATCTCGTCGAGGCTGGTTTCGTCGTCGCCCAGGTAGGAGGCCATCCCCTCCATGAACCACAGGGGCGGCCGGGCGTAGATCATCCGGCCGCGTTGGCCGCCGAAGAAGATCTCGTACTGGAAGATGTGCGTGAGCTCGTGCTGGATCAGGGCCTGAAGCTCGCGTTCGTCGAGGTCCACGGGCAGCACCATGCGGTTACGCACCGGGGTGGCGAAGGCGCCCACCCCCTCGGGGATGAAGCCGACGATGACGTTGGTCTGCTGGAACTCGGCGTGGCTGGCGTAGGCGATCAGGGGGATCGGGTCGGTGATCTGGAAGTTGAGCTTGTGGGCGAGCTCGTCGTAGGAGCTCTCGGCGAAGGAGGCGATCTTCTCCAGGGACGGCTCGACGTCGTCGTAGTAGGAGATCACGAAGTGGGGGGTGCGGTAGAGGTGCCAGTCGAAGGTGTCGTAGCGGACCTTGTTCTTGCCGCCCACGAAGGGGTTGTAGGGGTTGAGCTGGGCGTCGGCCGTCACCGCGACCAGCAGCAGCGGCACCAGGAACCTCAGGCAGCTTCTCATCCGCAACCTCCGCGAGGCTGTCGTCGTCATCGGTCAGTCCGTGAACAGGTAGCGCTTGGCCAGCACGACCCGCGGCACGAAGATGCCGAGCAGGCGGTTCTCCAGGGTGTACAGGTCGTCGAACATGTCGTCGTACTGGTCGAGGCGGCGCTCGTCCCGCTCCTTGAAGTCGGTGATCTGGTCGCGGAACAGGACACCGCCGGTTCGCCCGTCCACCACCACGAGCAGGATGTCGTAAGCGAATCCGGTCTCCTCCACCAGGATCTGGCGGAAGTAGGTCTTGCCGTCGGTCGGTGACACGTACTCCTCGGTGGTGTAGCCCTCGCGGTCGAGGACCTTGACGTCCACCGACGCCGCGATCACGTAGTCGGCGCCGCTGCGCTCGGCGACGTCCCGCCAGAACTCGGGGATTTCGACCAGTCGGCCCAGGTCGAGGGTCGGCGGCTCGATCCCTTCGAGCTGCGGCTGCACCCGGAGCCGGGTCTGGCGGCGCAGCAGGTCCCGGATGTAGTCCTGGAACTCCCGGATCGCCTGGATGTCGGCCATGGTGGTGCCGCCGCCCTGGCGGGGCTCGAGGAGGATGGCCCCCACGTAGACCTTGGCTCGGGACCCGACGTCGAGCTCGGGCCGGACCTGGAGGCCGACCTGAATCTCCCGGGCGCCGGCGAGAGCCAGGGTCGGGGCGAGGGCCAGGGCGAGGGCGGCGGTGGTCCGAGCGCCCATCACTCGCCCCCCTCGACGGCCGGGGAGTCGCCGTCGGCGGGGGCCGCCTCCGGCCCGTCGTCCGCCGGCTCCGGCGGGGCGACGTGACTCTCGTAGAACTCCTCGAAGCGCTCGAAGTTGGTCCGCAGCCGGTTGTTGCCGGGGTCGAGCGCGAGGGCCGCCCGGTACGTCGTCCTGGCTTCGTCGAAGCGGCCGTTGGCCTCCAGTGCGACCGCGATGTTGTTGAGGATCCGCGGCTGGTTCGGGGTCAGCTCGGCCGCCATCTCGAAGCGATGGAGGGCCTCCTGCCAGTAGCCGCGGCGCGCCGCCTTGTAGCCGAACTCGAGCTCCTCCTCGGCCCGCTTGGCCTGGGGGCTCGCCGCCCAGAGCTGGCCCGCGGCCAGGAGGATCACGGCCGCCAGCGCTGCCCGTCGCGAGGTCGTGCGTGTCGTCACCACTGTCCCGTTTCTCCTTCCGGGGTCGCCGTCACGAGCCTCCAGGATAGTACCCGCTGATGGTGCGGACGTTCACCTTCCCCTCGTGGCGGACCTCGACCTCGACCTTGCGCAGCTCGTCGGACGGCCGGTCCGAGCTCGAGGTGTAGGCGAGCAGGTACTGGGCCCTCAGCTCGCGGTCGATCTCGGCGTAGATGGCGTCGAGCTTGGAGTCGCGGCTGACGAAGAAGGCCCGGCCGCCGGTCACGGCGGCGAGCTTGCTGAGCTGGTAGCGGGTCATGACCTTGGTCACCGGCAGGTCGACGCCGATGGTGTAGATGGTCACCCCGGTCCTCTGGGCGTAGCGGAGGGCGTCCTCGAAGCCGTTCTTCGACGCCGTGTCCTCGCCGTCGGTGAGCACCACCATGGCCCGGCGACCCCGCACCCCGGAGAACTGGAACAGCCCGACGATGACCGAGTCATACAGCGCCGTCGCCCGGTCGGGGAAGAGGGCGAGCAGGGCGTTCTCCAGCGTGCCGAAGTCCGCGGTGAACGGCGCCAGCAGGTCCGGCCGGTCGGAGAAGATCTCGATGAAGGCACGGTCCCGGGGCCTCAGCAGGTCGCGCAGGAAGCCCATGACCACCCGCTGCACCGTCGGCAGGGTCTCGGCCATGGACCCCGAGGTGTCGATGACGATGCCCAGGCGTACCGGCAGGTCCCGGTGCTCGCCGACGTGGGAGATGGTCTGCACGACGCCGTCCTCGAGAACCGTGAAGTCGGCGGCGGTGAGATCCGGTACCGGGTGGCCATCGCGGTCGAGCACGGTCACCGGCAGCTCCACCGCGGTCACGTCCACCACCGAGCCGAACTCGGGGGCGTTGACGAACTGGATGTCCTCGGCCACCTCGCCGCCGTCGAGCGCGGCCACCGCCCGGAGCAGACCGAAGGCGGCGCTGCGGTCGACGGTGACCCAGGCCTCGTACGGAGGCTCGGTGAAGGTGGCGAGGACGGTGTCGTTCCACAGCAGCTCGAGGCGTTCGAGGGCGGCGTCGCCGGGGACGTTGACCTCCACCGCCACCTGAACCTCGTCGCCCCGGACGTCCTCGGGGGACAGGGGCTGGATGCGGACGAAGAAACGCTCCCGGCCGACGTTGAGGGTGAGGCCCTCGCGGGCCAGCTCGACCCCGCCCTCGTCGTAGGCGACGGCGGTGACCCGGGTCAGCCGGGGCAGGGGGCCGAGGTCGAGGTCAATGTCGAAGGGCGGCCGGTTCTTGATCAGCACCGGCTCGTCGTCGAGCCAGAAGGCCACCTTGCGGACCTCGGGGCGTGTCACCGCCTCGAAACGCCTGACGCCGGAGACCGCGTCGCCCGGCGGCCCGACCAGGGTCAGCAGGGGCTGCTCGCCGGCGTCGTCGGGCTCGATGCCGAGCATGAGCTCGGCGAGGTCGTCATAGTCCTCGTCAGGGGCTGTCGCCTCGACCGGCAGAGCTTTGAAGGCGTGGCTGACGACGGCCTCGTGGGCCGAGTGGACGTCCTCCACCTTGAGCCGGAGCTCGTAGTCGCCGGGCCGCACCCATCGCTCCAGGTCGAGGCCGACCTCGCCGCCGCGGGCGGGCACCGAGTACAGGTAGCGGAAGCGGTCGACCATGTCCAGCTCGCGGGAGATCTCGCCCACCAGGTCGAGCTGGATGACCTCGACGTCGCCCACCGGGGTGGTGCCGAGCGCGGCCGCCGGCACGGTGATCGAGAAGCCCATCTGAACCAGGCCGCCCCGCATGGCCCGCGACTCGTCCGTCAGGGTGACCTCGAGCGGCAGGGCATCCTTGTCGCGCACCGCCGAGAACTCCATGAACCGCCGGGGGGCGGACTCGGCGGCCTCGGTGGTCTGCCGGGGCCGGAACTCGTACATCCTGACGATGAACAGGGGGTCCTTGAGCCAGTGCTCGGCAGTCGCGATGAGGGCCATGATGGTGTCGCCGTCGGGGCAGCGGTACTCGGGCCGGTCGAAGACCGAGGTCGGCGGCGGCAGGCCGCCGCCGATGGCGCCGGCGCCGAACGTGGCGAAGCTGTTGTACAGCTCGCCGCGGCCGCCGAATCCCTCCCACATCTCCCAGCGGCCGAGGCCGTCCTTCTGGTAGAAGACCACCACCGGCCCCTCGCCGATGCCCTCGATGTACGGCCAGCCCCAGATCTCCATCGGGTCGAAGACCTCCTGGCACCGCACGATCTTGCGCAGCGGCGGCGGGCCGTGGATCAGGAGCACCCTCGCCCGCGGGTCGAGGGTGGTGCCGAACTCGAGGCGGGCCATGGCGAGGCGGTCGTCGTACATGCTCCGGAAGACCGAGCCGTAGCCCGTCTGCCGGCCCCACAGGATCCACAGCCGGTCGACGAAGGCGCGCCGCTGGGCCTCGGTCTCGAGCTCGAGGAAGGCCCGCCGCTGGGCCTTGGTGATGAAGGGGTAGACCTCCTCCTCGAGCCAGACCTGCCACTGTGCGGGCAGGTCCTTCACCCGGGCCTTGGGCGAATCGTCCGAGCCGGCCGCGGCCGGGGGAACGACCGCTGCGAGAGCGGCGAGCACCAGCAGCGGCGCCAACCACCGGCAGCTCGGCCGCGGCCTCCGGAACCAGGACGTGATCGCTGTCATGCCACCACCATTGTGCACCACCGGCCCGGGCGGAGCGCAACTCCGAGCGACGCCGCCGACGGCGGGCCGCGGGCGGTCTGGTCGAGCCTTTGCTGGGGGCTGCGGCCCGGTTACCCGGACGCGCCCGGTCCGGTTGCTTCGCCAGGGATCCACATCTTCGGTACGCGTGCGTGCCGTCGCGGTTGCACGTTGACTCCCCACGAGCCCCGGACGGCCGTGCCCTCAGGTCTGCAGCACCCCGACCCGGAACGGCGCCAGGTGCGGCTGGTGGGCCGCGGCCTCGAGGCTCCGGGTGACGATCTCGCGGGTCCGTCGGGGGTCGATGATCTCGTCCACCCAGAGCCGGGCCGCCGCGTAGCGGGGGTCGGTGGCGGCCTCGTAGCGAGCCTGGATCTCGGCGAGCCGCTCCGCCCGCTCCTCGTCGCTGACCTCGTCGCCGCGGTTCTTGAGCTGGATGGCGAGCAGGGTCTCCGACGCCTGCTGCCCGCCCATCACCGCGATCGACGCCGACGGCCAGGCGTACCAGAAGCGCGCGCCGTAGGCCCGGCCGCACATGGCGTAGTTGCCGGCCCCGAAGGAGTTGCCGACGAACACCGTGATCTTGGGCACGACCGAGTTGGCGACCACGTTGACCAGCTTGGCGCCGTCCTTGATGATCCCCTCGCGCTCCGACTTGGAGCCGACCATGAAGCCGGTCACGTCCTGCAGGAACAGGAGCGGCACTCCCTTCTGGTTCATCAGCTCCACGAAGCGGGCGCCCTTGTCGGCGGCGTCCGAGTAGATGACGCCGCCGATCTGCATCTCCCGCTCGCCGGCGCCGAGGCCTCGCCGGCGGTAGACCACCCGCCGGTCGTTGGCGACGACGCCCACCGCCCAGCCGCCGATCCGGCCGGTGCCGCAGATCAGGGTCCGGCCGTAGGTCGCCTTGTACTCGGTGAACTCGGAGCCGTCCAGGAGCCGGCCGAGCAGGGCGTGGGTGTCGTAGGGCCGTGAGCGGTCGACGGGGATGATCCCCAAAACCTCGTCGGCATCGGCCAGCGGCGGCCGCGCCTCGATGCGGTCGAAGGGCGCCATGGTCGGCCGGGCGAGCTCCGCCATGCGGGCCCGGATGTGGTCGATGGCCGACTGGTCGTCCGGGAAGCGGTCGTCCACCACGCCGGAGATGTCCACCTGGACCTCGGCGCCGCCGAGGGCCTGGTTGTCCATCCGCTCGCCGATGGCGGCCTGGACCAGGTGGGCGCCGGCCAGGAAGATCGTCCCGGTGCCCTCTACGATGAGCGCCTCGTCGGACATGATCGGCAGGTACGCGCCGCCGGCGACGCACGAGCCCATGATCGCCGAGATCTGGTAGATGCCCTCGGCGGACAGCCGGGCGTTGTTGTAGAACACCCGGCCGAAGTGCTCGCGGTCGGGGAAGATCTCGTCCTGCATGGGCAGGAAGACCCCGGCCGAGTCCACCAGGTAGATCACCGGCAGCCGGTTCTCCATGGCGATCTCCTGGGCGCGGAGGATCTTCTTGCAGGTCAGGGGGAACCAGGCGCCGGCCTTGACGGTGGCGTCGTTGGCCACGATCACGCACTCGCGGCCGCTGACTCGGCCGAGGCCGGTGACGACGCCCGCCGCCGGCGCGCCGCCCCACTCCCGATACAGCTCCCAGGCGGTGAAGGCGCCCAGCTCCAGGAAGTCGCTGCCGTCGTCAATGAGGGCCTCGACCCGCTCCCGGGCCAGCATCTTGCCCTGGGAGCGTTGGCGCGCCGCGGCCTTCTCGCCGCCGCCCTCGGCGATGCTGCGGCGCTGGGCCTCGAGGATCCGCAGCTCGTTGAGCCAGTGGTCCCGGTTGGCCTCGTACGCGGTGTCCCGACGGACCTCGTGGTCGAGCTTCCTGGGCATCGGGCCCCCTTTCCCGGACGCTGTCGGGTCATTGTAAACCCCCTTCCCCGTCCCGTTCCCGTGCCCGTGCCCGTGCCCGTGCCCGATGTCCGGCTTTCGCCTCCGAAGCTCCGCGCGTGGGTTGCCTCGTCGAGCGCCGGATGAGGCGCGGCGCCTCATCCGTCACTCGCCGAGAATGGGGAGAAGAGGTCGATCGGGCCTGGAAGCACCGCCGACGCATGCCCCGACGCTCAGCTGGGCTCCGACATCGGTACCCATCCTCCGAGATCGGCCGGGGCGTCCGACGCCACGGCCGATCTCGGAGCTGCCACGCGCTCAAGCCACCACGCCCCTCCAACCCTGCTAGACTCCGACAGCGTCGAGGCGGGAGAGACCATGGCCAGGATCAAGGTGCGCCGGACAAATCGTGAGGAGCTGCCGGGCCTGGTCGTGCTGCGCGACGCGGTGGCCGCCGAGCTGGCCGCGTTCCCCCGGCACCGGGGGATGCTCGACCTCGACATGGAAGTCGACCCCGACCTCAGCCACCTCATCACCCACGACCCCGACGGCTTCCAGACCGCCGAGGACAAGCAGGAGACAGTGGGCTTCGCGGCCGGCCACGTCCGCTCGCGGCAGTGCGTCATCTCCGAGATGTGGGTGCTGCCGCAGCACCGAGGCCGGGGCGCCGGGCAGGCGCTCCTGCAGAAGATGCTGACCTACGGCGAGCGGTCGGGCGCCAAAGAGTTTCTCACCGTGGTCCCGACCGAGGGGGTCGCCCAGAGCCTGCTCCTGCGCAACGGCTTCCGGCCCCTGGCGCCGGTCTACCAGATCACCATCCCGCCCACGGTGGCGCCGCGCCTGGGCAGCGCCCTGGCCCGGCTCATGGATGGGCGCGACGTCACCTCGGACCTCCTCAAGCGGCGCGGCCAGGCCGACCTGGACCGCATCGACCGCCTCACCCGCAACGTCGTCCGCGAGGCGGACCACCAGTACTGGCTCAAGCAGCGCGGCCTCCGGGCGGCCTTCGTTCGCCAGGGCCAGCGCATCGCCGCCTACGCCTACGGTGGCGCCGACCAGGTGGGCCCGGTCGCCGGCACCACCCGGGAGGCCGCCCTGTGTGCCCTGGGCTGGGCCGTCAATCTCGCCGGCGCGGCCGCCCCCGGCGACGAGGATCTGACCCTGCGGGTGCCCGCGCCCTTCGTCGAGGCGGTGGACGCCACCCTCGAGGCGGGCTGCCGGCTGCAGGCGACGCTGATGCTCTACGGCCGCAACCTGAACCTGGCCTTCGACCGCTCCACTATGGGCCACATCGCGCTGCCATGAACGACCGGATCCGGCCGGCCGGCCCCGCGACGCCGCACCGGCGGCGCCGGGTCGACTACGCCTCCGAGCTCAACGAGCAGCAGCTCGCCGTGGCCCTCCACCGGGGCGGCCCGATGCTGGTGCTCGCCGGCGCCGGCACCGGCAAGACCCGGACCCTGGTCTACCGGGCCTGCCGGCTCATCGAGGACGGGGTGCCGCCGGGCCGGATCCTGCTGCTGACCTTCACCAACAAGGCCGCTCGCGAGATGCTGGACCGGGTCGGGCGGCTCCTCGAGGTGGACGCGGGGCGGGTCCACGGCGGAACCTTCCACGCCGCCGGCCACCGCATCCTCCGGCACCACGCCGAGCAGGTCGGCTACAGCCCGCGCTTCGGCATCCTCGACCGCGAGGACGCCGCCGACCTCATGGGCCACGCCCTCGCCGACGTCAGCCCGGAGCTGCCCGAGCGGCGGCTGCCCAAACCGCGGCTCCTGGTCGACCTCTACAGCTTCGTCATCAACACCGGCCGCGACCTCGAGGACGTCCTGCTGACCCGGTCGCCCCAGTTCTTCGACCAGGCCGAGGCCATCGCCGCTGTCTTCAAGCGCTACCTGGAGCGCAAGCGGCGGGCCGACCTCATGGACTTCGACGACCTCCTCCTCAACTGGCTGCTGCTCCTGACCCGGTTTCCCGAGGTGAGGCGCGGCCTCGCCGCGAGCTACGACCACATCCTGGTGGACGAGTACCAGGACACCAACCGGCTCCAGGCCGACATCGTCGACGCCATGCTCGGCGCCGAGCGCAACGTCATGGTGGTCGGCGACGACGCCCAGTCCATCTACGCCTTCCGCGGCGCCGACTTCTCCAACATCCTCGGCTTCCCCGACCGACACCCCGACTGCACGGTGTTCCGGCTCGAGACCAACTACCGCTCGACCCCGCCCATCCTGGCCTTGGCCTCGGCCTCGATCCGGCACAACGAGCACCGCTTCGACAAGACGCTGCGGGCGGTGCGGGGCGGCGGCGAGCTGCCCGCCGAGGTCGTTGTGCCGACTCCCGAGCTCCAGGCGGGCTGGGTCGCCGACACCGTGCTCGCCCTGCGCGAGGAGGGCGTCGACCTGGAGGAGATGGCGGTGCTCTACCGCAACCACTCCCACTCCTTCGACCTCCAGGTGGAGCTCACCCGGAGGAACATCCCGTTCCGGGTCCGCTCGGGGCTGCGCTTCTTCGAGCACCGGCACGTCAAGGACGTGCTCGCCCACCTGCGCTTCGTCGACAACCCCCG
>DATHSO010000019.1:0-7426 GCA_035464095.1 Candidatus Methylomirabilota bacterium
GAGCTCGAGGTCGGTGGTCCACTCGCTGCCCTTGAAGCCCGAGGCGTGAGCCGCGCCCGGGAGGTAGAGGGTGCGCGGGACGAGCTTGTAGACCAGGTTGCCGAGGTCGCCGGCGACGTAGATCGCCCCCGACGGGCCGACGGCGATGCCGTTGAGCAGCGCGAACGGCGGCAGCATGCCGAAGCCCTCCAGCGACAGGGCGAGCCCCGAAGCGACGGGGGTCACCGCGCCGGTCTCCGGGCGGACCCGGGAGACCCGGCCCGCGGTGCCCTCGACGACCAGCAGCGAGCCGTCGAGGTCGACCGCCAGCCCCTCGGGACCGGCGAGCCCCTGGGCGACCGGCGCCGGTTGGGGGAGCGCCTGGCCGTCGGCGACGAGCTGCCAGACCATCCCGGTGGCCCAGTCGCCGACCCAGAGTTCGTCGCCGGTGGCGGCGAGACCGAGGGGCGCGTAGATCTGGTCGGTGGCGTCCGCGAGGACCGTCGTTCCGCCGTTGCCGACGCGGACGACTCGCGCCTCCCCGGGGACCAGGCCGAGGTCGACGACGACGAGGTCGCCGGCGAAGGGGATCGCGTTCACCGGCGTGACGAAGCCGGGCACCTCGTCGACGATCGCGGCGGCCACCGGGTCCCAGCGCTGGACCCGGGTCTGGCCGGGCGGGAAGAAGCAGGTCAGCACCAGGTTGGCCCCGTCGCCCGCCACCGAGGTCGCGCCGCCGAAGCCGGTGGCCGGGAAGCGGTAGCGCTCGACACTTCGGAGAGCCCCGCCGGCGCCGTCGTACTCGCGCAGCGAAAACAGGTTGCCGACGAAGACCGACTCGCCGTCGGGCCGCGGCTGGACCGCGATGCCGGAGGGCAGGGTGAGGCCTCCCGGGACCAGCTCCTGGACCGTGCCGTCGGGCAGCACCATGGCGACGACGCCGTCGGTGTACGACGTGACGAAGGCGGCGCCGGTCGGCGCGAGGGCGATGTTGTCGGGCCCGAAGGGCAGCTGGGCCCAGGTCGAGCGGCTGCCGTCGGTCGGGTCGACCCGCTGGATGGTGAAGCCGGACCGCTCGACCACGTAGAGCATCCCGTCGGGACCGAAGCGCGCGGTGAAGGGCCCCGGGATCGAGTCGGCGACGATCTCGGTGGTGGCGCCGGGGTCGTCGACGTCGAAGCGTACGACCCGGCCGGCCCACATGAGGGCGCCGTAGAGCAGGCCGTCGGGCCCGAACTCGGGGTTCTTGAGCCCGCCCAGGCCGGCCGCGAGCTGCTGCGGCGGGTCGACCAGTGCCGGGTCGAGCTCCCACAGGGTGTCGGTGATCCAGGGCTCGGTGACGAACAGGCGTCCGTCGGCGGAGAACGCCAGCGAGTTGACCATGGGGCCGATCGTCTGGCGGGCGACCGTGCCGTCCGGGGCCATCCGGCCGACCTCGCCGGTGAACATCTCGGCCCAGTACATGACGCCATCGGGGCCGAAGATCACGTCCTCGGGGCCGACCACGCCGCGCTCGGGGCCGATCAGGTCGACCATAGCGCCCTGGGCGAGGTCGAGGACCGCGAGCCCGGCGGTGCTGCAGACGTAGAGGTGGCCGTCGGGCCCGAAGCGCAGGCCGTAGGTCCCGGGCAGGTTGCCCTGGGCGAGGACCTCGGCGTCGGCGAACGAGGTGACGAGAGTACCCGTGATGATGCCGACTGCGAACCCGACGGCGACGATGAGACGCGTGCGGCTCGAGCTCATGACGTACCTCCTTGGCTTCTCGGCTTGCTGGAGGCAATGTCGGGCTCGGGATTCTCGAAGTCCTCGGGATTCTGCAGGGATCGCGCAGGGGTTTCCCGGGGACCGGGTCAGTGGCGGCTGCTCACTGCCGCTGCCGCTGTCACTGTCACTGTTGCTGTTGCTGCCACTGAGCCCGGATCATCCCGTCGGGCACGGGCACGGGCACGGGCACGGGCACGGGAGCCGGGCTACGCCCGGCTGACGTACTCACCGGAGCGGGTGTCGACCTTGATCTTGTCGCCGATCTGGACGAAGAGCGGGACCCGGACCACGGCGCCGGTCTCCATGGTGGCGGGCTTGTTGCCGCCCGACGAGGTGTCGCCGCGCAGGCCGGGGTCGGTCTCGGTGACCTCGAGGACGACGAAGGTCGGGGGTGCGATCAGGATCGGGTTGCCCTCGAAGAGGGTGACGGTGCAGACGTCCTCCTCCTTGATCCAGAGCCTGGCGTCGCCGACGATCTCGGAGGTGGCCGAGATCTGCTCGTAGCTCTGGGGGTCCATGAAGGTCCACATGTCGCCGTCGGAGTAGAGGTACTGCATCTCGGTCTCGTGGACGTCGGCGCCCTCGACCGTGTCGGAGGCCCTCATGGTCGTCTCGATGACGCGGCCGGTCTTGTAGTTCTTGTGGCGGACCCGGGTGAAGGCCTGGCCCTTGCCGGGCTTGACCACGTCGGTGTCGACGATGAGGCAGGGGTCGCCGTCGATCATGATCTTGAGCCCGACCCTGACCTGGTTCATGTTGTAGGAAGCCATCTCGATGTCTCTCTCTCTTTCCTCGTGGTTGCGCCGATCCTATCGGAGCTGCGAGACTTCCGGCCGTGTTGATGAAAGCCCGACCCTGGCCCGCCGGCGAGTGGCGGCAGCGCCTTGCCGACTCGGTGACCGACCTCGGCGAGCTGCTCGAGATGCTCGAGCTCGACGCGGAGCTCGTCGGTGCCGGTCCAACCTCCGAGGCTGCCCGCCGATTCCCGGTCAGGGTACCACGAGGCTTCGTCGCGAGGATGCGCCGCGGCGACCCCGCCGACCCGCTGCTGCGGCAGGTCCTGCCCGTGGCCGACGAGGACCGCGAGGCGCCGGGCTTCTCGGTCGACCCGGTGGGCGAGCTCGCCATCGTCCGGGGCGACGGGGTGCTCGCCAAGTACCACGGCCGCGCCCTGCTCGTGGCCACCGGCGCCTGCGCCGTCCACTGCCGCTACTGCTTCCGCCGGCACTTCCCCTACGACGACGAGCGCGCCGGCGGCGCCGAGTGGTCCGCGGCCGTCGCCGCGGTGGCGGCGGACCCCTCGCTGGACGAGGTCATCCTGTCCGGCGGCGACCCGCTGCTGCTGCCCGACCGCCGGCTCGCCGAGCTCGCCGAGGCGCTCGCTGCCGTGCCGCGCGTGCGCCGGCTGCGCATCCACACCCGGCTGCCCGTGGTGCTCCCCGAGCGGGTGGACGAGGCCCTCGCGGCGTGGCTCGAGGCCTGCCCCCTGCCGGTTGTGGTGGTGATCCACGCCAACCACCCGAACGAGATCGACCGCGACGTGACCCGCGCCCTCGAGGTGCTCCGTGGAACCGGCGCCCTGCTGCTCAACCAGGCGGTGCTGCTCGCCGGCGTCAACGACGAGGCCGGGGCGCTCGAGGAGCTGTGCCGCCGCCTCGGCGACCGGGGCGTGCTGCCCTACTACCTCCACCTCCTCGACCGGGTCGCCGGCGCCGTCCACTTCGAGGTCGCCGAGCCCCGCGCCCTCGAGATCGTGAGCACGCTCCGCGCCCGGCTGCCCGGCTACCTCGTCCCGCGCCTCGTCCGCGAGGTTCCGGGTGCGCCGTCGAAGGTCGTGGTCGCATAGCCCGTGGCGTTTCAAAGAGCTCGGGGGCAACGAACGGCAACGAATCAGCCGCGGAGGATCGGGCGGGTCAAGCAGGTCGGGCCGCCCTCGGCCTTGAGGGAGAGCTCGCCGCCGCGGTAGGTCAGGACCTCGCAGCCGGCCGTCTCGAGACGCCGCCGGGTGACCGGATTGCCCTCGAGGGCGAGGCAGCGCCGGGGCGCGAGGGCGAGCACGTTGGGCGCCATGGTCGGCAGCTCGTCGCCGGGAGCCTCCACGAGCTCGATGCCGCGGTCGCGGAGCAGCTCGACGAAAGGGACCGGCAACAGCGGCAGGTGGACCACGGCCAGGTCGTGGTCGAGCATCGAGATCAGCGACATCAGGTGCAGGCAGGCCTCGGGTCCGCCGGCCCAGGGCAGGGGGACCGGGACGATCTCGACCCCGAGGGGGCGAAGTGCGGCCGTCAGCTGCCGCACGCCCTCGGCGTTGGTTCGGCTGCCCCGCCCCACAGCCAGGGTGTCGTGGTCGAGCCACAGCAGGTCGCCCCCTTCGGCGGTCGCGTCGCCCTCGAGGGCGGCGAAGATCGGCACGCCGAGCCGCTCCAGGGAGGCGGCCATGGCGGCCTCCTCGCCGCGCCGCAGCGCCTTGCCCATGCGCAGCACCACCGCCCCGGCTTCGGTCACGATCACGGGGTCGTGGACAAAGACCGCGTCGGCGTGGTCGGGGAGCGGGGCGACGTGGACCAGCACGTCGCACCCGGCACCGCTGAGGATGTCGATCAGGGCGTCGTGCTCGGCCCGGGCCCGGCCCAGGTCGGGGCGGGCGGTGTAGTGCCAGCGGACGGGGTCGGCGGCGCCGAAGGCCTCGTCGGGCGGGCGAACGAAGACCCGTCGCAGAGGCTCGACCATGCTCTGGGCGCCGAAGCTCCGGGTCACGGCTCCTCCACCTCGTCGCCGTCGAGCCGCTGCGGGTGGGCGTGGATGGTGGTGAAGCGGCGCAGGGTGACCTGTCCCGGTGGCGCGCCGCGCGTCTTGCCGACGTCGCCCGCGAAGGCCATGTGAACCGCGGTCCGGCCGCCGCGGCGGGCCTTGGAGTAGCCGGCGGCCAGGGCGGCGGCGAACTGCTTGGTCTCGCGGGGCAGCGCCTCGAGCTTGTCGGGGTTGCGAACCACCACGTGGGAGCCCGACTCGCCGGCGACGTGGAACCAGAAGTCCCGCGGCGCCGCGAGCTTGAGCGACAGCACGTCGTTGTCGCGGGCGGTGCGGCCGACCAGCACGGTCATCCCGTCCGGCGATGTCGTCACCCGCGCCACCGACCGGCCCTGGTACACCCCCGCATCGGCGTCGGTCTCGCCCGGCGGTCCGTCCCGTCTCGGCATGGGTTCATGATAGGCCCTCTCCCTGTGCTTCTCCCCTGCGACGGCAGTCGGTCCATTGAGGGAGGGGGCGGGGAAGGGTCCGGATCCGCGCCGTAGGGGCGAGCGGAGGCCTCCCTCGTGGCGGGAATGGGGGCTTCCCGGGGCGCGATGGGAGCGGTGCCAGGCACCCTTTCGTCGGACGAAAGGAGAGCCAGGCACCGGGCCCGCGCGGCCTCGAGGCCAGAGGATGCCGGCACAATGCCGGAACTGCACGTCCCGGGGGAGGCGCCCTGCCCGCGAGTCCCGGAGGCGCTGATCGCTGCCGCTGCCGCTGTCCCTGATTGCTGCCGCTGCCATCGGGCACGGGTAGGGAGCGGGGAAGCGGACGCGGCTGTGACTCGAGTCACGGGACCGGGGGCGGCCGGTCGCGGACCATGGTGGCAATCATGTGGAAGGCTGTCGCGCCCCTCGCGTGCTGTGCTTCGGTTGCCGTTGCCTCGGCGCCCGCCGCGGCCCCGGTGACCACCGACATCAAGCTCGACCACTTCGGTTACCGGCCCGGCGACCCGAAGGTGGCGGTCTTCAGCACCGACCCCGGCTCGACGGTGGAGGTTCGGACGACCGGCGACGTGGTCGTGCTCACAGTGCCCATTGACGGCGGCTCGATCGTCAGCAAGGGCTTCGACGGCGACCCGTCCGGCGACACAATCTGGTGGGTCGACCTCTCGGTCCTCGACGAGCCGGGGACCTACCGGCTCTATAGCGCGGCGCTCGGAGCGCAGTCCGTCGACTTCGAGGTCCGAGCCGACGTCTACGGGGCGGTGCTGCGGACGGCGCTCAGGACCTTCTACCTGCAGCGATGCAACACCCCGAAGACGCCGGCCCACGCGGGCGCCTGGGCGGACGACGCGCCCTGCCACATGAGCGACCTGGCGGTGGGCCCCGCGGCCGGGCACACCAATCACGGCGTGCTCGACCTGAGCGGCGGCTGGCACGACGCCGGCGACTACAACAAGTACGTCTGGACCGCCACCTCGACGGCGGTGCTGCACCTGCTGCGGGCCTTCGAGGCCAACCCGGGCCTGTTCGCCGACGGTGACCTCGACATCCCCGAGTCGGGCAACGGCGTGCCGGACATCCTCGACGAGGTGAGGTGGGAGCTCGACTGGCTGCTCAGGATGCAGCTTCCCGACGGCTCGGTGCTGTCGGAGATCCACGTCGACGGCTGGGCGGCGGACTGCCCGCCGAGCGCGGACGCCAACGTCCGGTACTACCACGATCCCGACGTCGAGTCGGGGGCGGTCTTCGCCGGCACCTGCGCCCTGGCGGCCCGGGTCTTCGGCGACCGGGGGATGACGGCCTACGCCCAGACCCTGCGCGACGCCGCCCTCGCGGCGTGGGCGTGGCTCGAGAGCCAAGGCGACAGCGACGTCAAGGCCTGGGCCGCCGCCGAGCTCTACCGACTCGACCCGAGTCTGACCGACGCCCGCGGTTACGTCGACGGCTACCATCCGAACAGCTGGGCGGGCCGCTTCTTCAACGTCCTCGCCTACGACACCCAGGCCGCACTGACCTACGTCCGGTCGCCCGGTGCGACCGCCCAGGTCCGCTCCAACATGCTCGCCTCGATCGCTGCCCAGGTCGACTACATCGTCGCCAGCGACGACCTCTACCGCAACGGCATGCCGGGCTGGTCCTACCACTGGGGCTCCAACGCCATGCGGGCGGGCTACGGCGTCTTCCTGAACCTGGCCGCGGAGCTCGGCGCCACCGGCTCGCTGACCGCGGATCAGTGCCGCGAGCGCGCCCTCGAGTACCTCCATTTCTTCCACGGCCAGAACGCCATGAGCATGGTCCACCTGACCAACATGGCGGCCCTCGGCGGCGAGCACTCGTCCTACCAGCTCTACCACGCCTGGTTCGGCGCCTCAGGAAGCGTCCTGTCGTCGGACCTCTACATCGGCAAGCCCCTCGCGGTCGTGGAGCCCGACTACCCTTACTTCAAGGGGGTCGACAACCACGGCGTCGGCGACGACAAGAGCTCGACGCTGGGACCGGCGCCGGGCTTCGTGCCCGGCGGTCCCAACGCGAGCTACTCGGGCACCGCCGTGCCGCCTGCTGGAGCTGGCTACCTCAACCGCTTCTACCGCGACTGGTGCGACCAGACGGTGTGGACCGCCGTGACCTGGGAGATCACCGAGAACTCGATCGGCTACCAGGGCCCCTACGTCGCCCTGGCCGCGGCCTTCGTGCCGCCCGCGGGGCGCCTCTTCGCCGACGGCTTCGAGGACGGCGGCGCCGGGGCGTGGAGCGCCGTCGTCCCCTGAGCCAACGTGGAGCCGGAGCGTGACCGGCAGCCCTCCCGGAGCGTCCGTGTCCTGTCCAACGATGGAACGGCCTCGTCAGGTGCCGGGCGCGCCAACTTGACAAACCCGGACCGGAACGTGCCAGGTACGGCGACTTGACAAACTCCGCTTGGAGCCTGCGGTGGTGGGCTTCGTGGC
>DATHSO010000020.1:0-9021 GCA_035464095.1 Candidatus Methylomirabilota bacterium
ACGTCGCGGGTGTGGCTGATCAGCGCGGCGACGTCGGAGGCGCAGTAGCCCACCCCCTCGGCGTGCGCCACGATCAGCGGGGACTGCCGGCGCGCGACCACGATCGTGCCCGGCTCGTCGGTGGCCACGATGCAGAGCGAGAACGCCCCGTCGAGCCGTCCGACGACGCGGCGGACCGCGTCGAGCAGGTCGCCGGTCCCGAGCCGGTCGAGCTCGGCGGCGACGAGGTGGGCCACGACCTCGGTGTCGGTGTCCGACGCGAAGCGGGCCGTGTCGAACGTGGCCCGCAGCGCCTGATAGTTCTCGATGATGCCGTTGTGCACGACCGCGACCCGGCCGGTCGGGTCCGCGTGCGGGTGGGCGTTGCGGTCCGTCGGTCCGCCGTGGGTCGCCCAGCGGGTGTGGCCGATGCCGGTGGTGCCGTGGAGGGGCTCCCGGTAGGCGCGCTGCTCGAGGTTGCGCAGCTTGCCCGCGGCGCGCAGGATCTGGATGGCGTCGCCGTCGAGGATCGCCATCCCCGCCGAGTCGTAGCCGCGGTACTCCAGGCGGCGCAGGCCGTCGAGGATGACGGGCACCGCCTGGTCGGATCCGACGTAGCCGATGATGCCGCACATGTAGCTGCCCCTCCCCCGAGCCCGCCGGCCCGGCTCCAGCCCCACCCTGCCGGTCGAGTGTGGCCGCGGGATGGCCGGAGTGTGGTTTCTTCCCCGCCGCCGGTCAAGCTCCGGCCGCGCGTGCCTGCCGGGTGCGCTCCAGGGCCGCCATGAGTTGGTCGAAGGCGTCGGCGAAGGCTTGGACGCCCTCGACCTGGAGCTCGGCGGTGACGGCGTCCAGGCCGATGCCGAGCTCGCCGAGCCGAGCCAGAAGGGCGTCGTCCTCGTCGAAGCTCGCCGCCACCCGGTCGCGCGGCCGACCGTGGTCGCGGTAGGCGTCCACCGTCGCCATGGGCAGGGTGTTGACCGTGTCCGGGCCGACCAACTCCTCGACGTAGAGGACGTCGGGGTAGGCCGGGTTCTTGGTGCTCGTGGAGGCCCACAGCGGCCGCTGCACCTGGGCGCCGCGGGCCGCGAGCTCGGCGAAGGCAGGCCCGCGGAAGAGCTCGAGGAAGCGCCGGTAGGCAAGGCGGGAGTTGGCGACCGCGGCCCGACCTCGCAGCGCCAGGGCCTCGTCGCTGCCGATCGCCTCGAGGGCGGCGTCGACCTTGGTGTCGACCCGGCTGACGAAGAACGACGCCACCGACGCGACGCCCGAGGGGTCGTCCCGACGGCCGAGGCCCTGGATGAAGGCGGTGGCCACCGCCTCGTAGTCGGCGAGGGAGAACATGAGGGTGGCGTTGACGTTGACCCCGGCGGCGATCAGGGACTCGACGGCCGGAATGCCCTCGGCGGTCGCCGGTACCTTGATCATCAGGTTGGGCCGGTCTACGGCCCGCCACAGCCGGTGGGCCTCGGCCTCGGTGCCGGCAGTGTCCCGGGCCAGGTGGGGCGAGACCTCGAGGCTGACGAAGCCGTCGGTCCCGCCCGACGCGGCGAACACCGGCGCCAGGATGTCCGCCGCCATCCGGATGTCGGCGATCGCCAGCGCCTCGTAGAGGTCACCGGTGGCGGCGTCGGGCCGCTCGGCCAGGAAGCCGTCGATGTCGGCGTCGTAGGAGCCCGAGCCGGTGATCGCGGCCTTGAAGATCGACGGGTTCGAGGTCACGCCCCGGATGCCGTCGTCGCGCACCAGCGCCTCGAGCCCGCCCCCCGTGAGCAGGTCGCGCTCGATGTAGTCGAGCCACACCGCCTGTCGGTGCTTCTCCCACAACGCCCTCAGTGGATTCATCCCTCGCCTCCATCGGTCGTTTCCGCGCCGCCTCGCCGGCGGCGCGGTCAGGGTATCACTCCCCCCTCCCGCGTCCGCGTCCGCGTCCGCTTCCGCGTCCGTTTCCGTCTCCGTTTCCGTCTCCGTTCCCGTGCCCGTGCCCGTGCCCGTGCCCGATGTCAGCGGCAGCGACAGCGGCAACCCGACCTCGGGATCGGTGGTGGCCGTTGCCAGGGGGGTCGCAGGCCCGGGCAATGCGCTGCTGCCACCACGACCTCCCCGGCGGGCCGGAGAGGGGGTTGGCTGGCTTACGGCCACCCCGATCGTGAGTGTCGGGTCGCGGTGCGCGAAGCGCACTAGCAGCGGCAGCGGCAAGCATGATCACCTCCGGGTCGTTCTGAGGGCACGGGTAGGCGCCGGCCCGGCGGCTGGAGGAGGGGCTATGAACGACCCGGAGGTGATCATGCCCAGCGCGCTCCCGCCCAGCCACCTCGTCGCCCACCGCAAAGCGCTCGCAGCTGCGGGCCTCGCGATTCGCCTGGTCCTGAGGGTGCCGGCTCCGTTGCGGGCACTGGCCGACCAGGTCGTGCGAGCGGCAAGCTCGGTCCCGGCAAACCTCGCGGAAGGCCACGGCCGCTTCGGCAGGGACCGCGCCTACCACTGGCGCGTCGCCTACGGCTCCGCCAGGGAGGGCGACACCCCCCTCAGGCTGCTCGCCGACGCCGGGGCCATCGACCACACCCTAGCCGCCGCGACGTTCCGCCTCTTCGACGAAGTCAGGGCCATGATTTGGCGGCTCCTCCACCCGAAGCCGTGACAACGGCAGCGGCAATGATCTGCACCTCCGGGACGCGCGGGCAGGGCGCCTCCCCCGGGACGTGCCAGGTTCGGCATTGTGCCGGCTCCACCCTCCCGATCAGAGCGCGCTCCGCACAATGCCGCACCTGGCAATCCTCGGGGAGCGCGCCCCTGAGCATCCGCTCCCGCAACGAGGGAGGCCGCCGCTCGCCCCGACGGCGCGGTCGCAGCCTCCCCCGTCACCTCCGCGCGACCGCGCCGGCGGGGCGACGCCGGGACGCCAAGGGCGGCCCGGAAGGCCGGTGCTCCGGGACGCACGTTTACGCGCCCAGCGGCAGCGACAGCGGCAGCGGCAGGGGCAGCGGCAGCGGCAGGGGCAGCAAGGCCTGCGACCGTCACTCCCCGGTCAGGAAGGTGAGGGGCGCCACGGTCTCACCGGGGCCGACGGCGGCATCGACGAGGACCGAGTTGGCGCCGATCCGAGCGCCGGCGCCGACCCGGCAGCTGCCGCGCAGCACGACGCCGGGCTCGAGCACGGCGTCGCGGCCGACCTCGGCGCGCGGGTCGACCCAGACGCTTCCCGGGTCGCGGATGGTGACCCCGGCAGCCATGAGCGCCTCGAGCACCCTGATGTTGAGCGCGCGCTCGGCGTCGGCGAGATCGGTGCGGCTGTTGACGCCCTGCATCTCGGCGGGATCGTCGAGCCGGACCGCGGCCACCCGGAGGCCCCGCCGTTGCAGCGCCGCCGCGACGTCGGTCAGGTAGTACTCGCCCTGGACGTTGTCGCGCCCGAGCTCGGCGACGGCGTCGGCGAGGACCGGCCGTTGGAAGGCGTAGATGCCGGCGTTGACCTCGCGGATGGCGAGCCGGTCCGGCGGCGCGTCGCCGGCCTCCACCACCTCGGCCACCGAGCCGTCCTCGGCGCGCACCACCCGACCGTAGCTGCCGGGATCGTCGAGCTCGGCGGTGAGCAGCGCCGCCGCCGCCCCCCGGTCGAGATCGGCGAGGAGGCGACGGACGGTGTCCGGGCGCAGCAGCGGGACGTCCCCCGACAGGACGACGAGTCTTCCGGTGGGACGGCCCTCGAGGCCGGCCAGGGCGACCCGCAGGGCGTCGCCGGTGCCGAGCTGGGGCTCCTGCACGACCTCGGTCACCCCGCGCCCCCGGACCAGCTCGGTCACCGCCTCGGCGCCGTGGCCGACCACCACGACGACATCGTGGGGCCGGGCCACAGCCAGGGCGAGGTCGAGGACGTGATCGAGCAACGGCCTGCCGGCGAGCTCGTGGAGCACCTTGGGCACGTCGGATCGCATCCGCGTGCCCTTGCCGGCCGCCAGCACGGCCACCGCACAGCGTGAATCAGGGTCGATCATCTCTCGAGGGGGTCACTACCGGCGACGGAGATCGTACAGGACCTGCTTGGCCACCGCCTTGAGGGTCTCGAAGACCCCCATGCCCTGCACCGCGATGGCCTCGAAGGTGGGCTCGCCCTTGTAGTTGAGGGTCCGGTACATCTGGTCCACCGGCACCGCCGTCGGCAGGTCGCGCTTGTTGAACTGGAGCACGAAGGGGATGGTCTTGAGGTCGAAGCCGTTCTCGGCCAGGTTGTCCTCGAGGTTGCGCAGGGACTCGATGTTGGCGTCCATGCGCGCCTCCTGGGAGTCGGCCACGAAGACCACGCCGTCGACCCCCTTCAGGATGAGCTTGCGGCTCGCGTCGTAGAACACCTGGCCGGGCACCGGGTAGAGGTGGAAGCGGGTCTTGAAGCCCCGCACCGAGCCCAGGTCCAGGGGCAGGAAGTCGAAGAACAGGGTCCGGTCGGTCTCCGTCGCCAGGGAGATCAGCTTACCCTTCTGCTGGGGGTTCGACTTCTCGTAGATGTACTGGAGGTTGGTGGTCTTGCCGCCGAGACCGGGACCGTAGAACACGATCTTGACGTTGATCTCGCGGGCGGCGTAGTTGATGAAGCTCATTCGGAGAACAGCGCGTCGATGTCCTCGTCGGTGATCTCGGCGAAGGGCGACTCCGTGTCGTCGGCGCCGGCCTCCTGGGCCTTGAGCTCGATGTCGCCGAGGACCTTCTCGATGTCGGAGGACGCCTTGCGCACCCGCAGGCGGACCAGGCCGAGGGAGGACCGTTCGTCGAAGATCACCACCAGGATCAGACGCTGACCGACGATGGAGATGTGGATGTTGTCCTTGCGCCCCTCGTGGAAGAGGATCGAGAACTCCTTCTCCCCGATGAGCTTGGCGAGGCCGTCGGTGGCGGCGACGTTGCCGGCCGTGAGCGACGCCAGCGAGGTCGTGTCGACCTGGTCGATCTCGCCCGCACCGGCGATCTGCTGGCCGTTCTTGTCGACCAGGAAGACGATCTTGGCGCTGGCGTCGATGCGCAGACGGTTGAGGAGCTGGGAGATCTTCTCGAACTCCTCCTCATACATGACCAGGCTCGGGTTCACCTTCGCACACTCCTCGTGGGCATCATATCTAACACAGTCACCAAAGCCAAACAAGGACCTGAGACCGGCGCCTCGTGCCAGGTCGGCAATCCGGATCACACTTTCCGTCGCGACTGCAGCGCCTGGGCCAGGGTGAGCTGGTCGACGGCGGCGAGCTCGCCGCCCACCGGGATCCCGGCCGCCGGCCGGCTCACCGCCACCGGCAGGCCCTCCAGGCGGCGGGCGATGTACAGCGCCGTGGTCTCGCCCTCCACGGTGGGGTCGGTGGCCAGGATCACCTCGTCGATCCCGCCCGAGGCGCAGCGCTCGAGCAGGCGGTCGATGGTCAGATCCTCGGGGCCGACCCCGTGCAGGGGCGACAGGTGGCCGAGCAGGGCGTGGTAGAGGCCGTGGTACTGGCGGGTGTCCTCCACCGACCACGCGGTGGTCGGCTCCTCCACCACCAGGATCGTGCGGCGGTCGCGCTCGGGATCGGAGCACACCGGGCACGGGTCGCCCTCGGTGAGCAGCGAGCACACCGAGCACAGCCGGACCCGGTCGTGGAGACCGGCAAGGGCGGCGGCGAGCCCGGCGACCTCGGCGGGGTCGGTGGTGAGGAGGTGCTCGGCGAGGCTGCGGCCGGTGCGGGGGCCGACCCCGGGCAGCCGCTGCAGGTGCTCGAGCAGGGTGCGCACGGCCCTGGGCCGCAGGTCCATCAGGCGCCCTCGTCGGGACGCACCGCGACCACCTCGCCGCCGATCACCCTCCGGGCGAGATCGACGCCGGGGTCGCGCAGGGCCTCCGCCATGAGGTCGCCGCCGGAGCGGTCGCGCTCGGCGGCCCCGGGCTCGACCTCGACCCGAACCTCGGTGACCCCGAGAACCCGGGATCCGGCCGCCCGCAGGGTCGCGAGCTGGTCGTCGGCGCCGGCGTGCCGGGCGAGCGCCGCCGCCGACGCCTCGAAGCGCAGGGTCGCCTCGCCGCCGGTCACGGTCAGCCGCGCCGCCTCCACCGCCGCCGCCAGGCGCGGGTGGTCGGCCCACAGGGCGCCGGCGAGGTCGCCTTCGGGACGTCCCTTCCGGGACGCGGTGCCGCCGCCGCCGGCACCGGGCGGGGCGCTGCCGGTGGAGCGCGACGGCGGCGCCGATCCCGCCGCGGGCGCCGCCTCGCCGCCGGCGAGCCACGCCTCCACCCGCTGCACGGCGGGCCAGCGGGCGAGCCGCAGGGCCGCCACCTCGAGGGCGAGCTCGCGGTTGCCGGCGTCGCGCAGCAGCGGCTCCTGCTCGAGCCACAGCCCGAGCATGCGGGTCAGGGCGTCGGCGCCGAGCCGCCCGGCCGCCGGCTCGATCAGGCGGCGCTGGTCGTCGGTGACGGCGACCTGGAGCTCGGAGGCCACCGCCAGGTGGAGCAGGGTCCGCAGCAGGCGGCCGACCTCCTGGTAGAGAATGGCGGCGTCGTGGCCGGCGGCGAGCTCGGATCGGATGGTCGCCAGGGCAGCCCCCGCCTCGCCCGCGGCCAGCGCCTCCACCAGGCTTCGGGTGACCTCGAAGGAGGGAAGCCCGAGAACCGCCGTGACCGCCTGGTCGTCGATGTCCCCGTCGGCGAAGGCGCGCAGCTGGTCGAGCAGGGACAGGGCGTCGCGGACGCTGCCCTGGGCGGCTGCGGCGACGGCGGCGGCAGCGCCCGGGCTCAGCCCGAAGCCCTCCCGGGCGGCGATCGCTTCGAGGTGGGCGCGGATGGCGTCGTCGGCCAGGGGCCTGAACTCGAGCTGCTGGCAACGCGACAGGATGGTCGCGGGCACCTTGTGGCGCTCGGTGGTGGCGAAGATCCAGAGCACGTAGGGCGGCGGCTCCTCGATGCTCTTGAGCAGGGCGTTGAAGGCCGACCTGGAGAGCATGTGGACCTCGTCCACCACCACCACCCGGAAGCGGTCCCGGGTCGGCCGGAAGCGGAGCAGCTCCTGGAGCTCGCGAACCTGGTCGACGCCGGTGTGGGTGGCGGCGTCGATCTCGACCACGTCGATGCTCGCCCCGGCGGTGATCTCGCGGCACGACACGCACTCGCCACAGGGCTCCGGGGTCGGCCCCTCGGCGCAGTTCACGGCCTTGGCCAGCAGGCGGGCGGCGGTTGTCTTGCCGACTCCGCGCAGGCCCGAGAACAGGTAGGCGTGGCCGAGGGAGCCCGACCGCAGGGCGTTCTGCAGGGTCTGGACCACGGCCTCCTGGCCGAGCAGGTCGGCGAAGCGCTGCGGTCGCCACGCGCGGGCGAGAACCTGGTAGCTCACCGCGTCATGGTAGCGGATCACAGCCCGATTCGGCCGATTCGGTGGTAAGGTGAGCCTTGCGGACTGAACAGAATCGCAGTCAAGGAGGCTTTTATGCGTCGACTGATCACAGCCTGCGTCACCCTCGCGCTGGCGGCGACCGCCGCCCCTGCGCTGGCGCTCATCAGCGGCACCGACATCATCGTCCCGGCAGCCGGGCGAGGCGCACCGTGGGGCACCGACCTCTATATCGCGAACCCCGGCGACACCACGGTGACCGGCTCGGTCTACTGGCTGGTGCGCGGCCAGGCCAACCCGAACCCCACCTCCATCGCCTTCTCCCTGGCCCCCGGCGAGACCGCCGTCCTGACCGACGTGATCCTCGCCGACTTCGGGGTGGCGTCGGGCAACGGCGCCTTCCGGGTGACCGCGAGCGCTCCGGTGATCGTCAACTCGCGGATCTTCGCCTCCGACGGCTCGTCGACCTTCGGGCAGGGCTTCGAGGGCGTGCCGACGACCGCCGCCACCCCGTCCGGCGCCACCGCCACGGTGGTGGGTCTGAGCTTCACCAGCGCCTTCCGCACCAACATCTACGCCACGGCGGGCGCGGGCGGCGCCACCATGACCCTTCGCCTGCTCGCCCCCGACAGCTCCGAGATCGCATCCGCCAACCTCACCCTGGGCGCCTGGGAGCCCTACCTGCGGCGGGTCGACCAGGTCTTTTCAGGCGTCGCCAACTTCGACGACGCCACCCTCGCGGCCGACGTCACCGCCGGCTCGGTCGTGGTCGGCGCCTCCAAGGTGGACAACGCCACCACCGACCCGACCACCCTGGAGTCCGACGCCGCGGTCGCGGGCGGCTCGGCCAGCGCGGACGGGGTCTACCAGATCTCCACCTACGACTCGGCGGGCTTCGCCGCCGGCGGCAACATCGTGGTCGCCTCCGGCATCGTCACCGAGATCAACGGCACCTACTTCAACTGGGACAAGCTCGACGGCGGCGACCCGGCCTGCACCCTGCAGTTCCTGTGGGGCCTCGGCCTGAGCCCGACCCCGGTGGCCGACTTCGCCTCGGGGGTGACCTTCAGCGACAGCTACGCCTCCACCGGCAGCGGCGTCATGGAGTGGACCGTCACCTTCACCATCGAGAACAACATGCTCATCGACGGCACCGTCGCCGCCGAGGGCTCCGACTTCACCGACGAGCTCGGCTGCAACGGCAGCTTCCCGGCCCTGCCCCTGCAGGGCGGCAAGATGGAGTGACCGTCGCCTGACGGCACCGGAGTGAATCCAACGGGCCGCCTTCGGGCGGCCCGTTTCCCGTTCCCGCGTCCGTGCACGATGGCAGCGACAGCGGCAGCGAACAGCGCCTCCGGGGAGCGCGGGCAGGGCGCCTCCCCCGGGACGTGCCGGGTACGCCATTGTGCTTCCGAGGCCCCGCCCGCGGGCTGCGCCTCCCGCACAATGGCGCTACCGGGCACTCCACGGGAGGCGCGCTCCGGGGCATCCGCTCCTGCAAGAGGCAGGCCGCCGCTCGCCCCGCCGGCGCGGTCGCAGACCTCCCCGTCACCTCCGCGCGACTGCGCCGGCGGGGCGACGCTGGGACGCCAAAGGCGGCCCAGAAGGCCGGTGCCCCGGGACGCACGACCCCGCGCCCAGCGGCAGGGACAGCGGCAGCGCCTGCGGCAGCGGGCAGCGATCAGCGCCTCCGGGACGGCTC
>DATHSO010000021.1:0-3361 GCA_035464095.1 Candidatus Methylomirabilota bacterium
GTCCGGACCGGGCTTTGGCGCTGCCGGGTGCCGAAGAGCCCGTGAGGGCGGGTATAAAACCCGCCCCTACGGGACGAGTCCGGCAACCACGGGGCGAACCGAAAACCACGGGGCGATCCGGGAACCATGAGGCGAACCGGCAACCACGACGCGAACCGGAAACCACGAGGCGAACCGGGGACCACGACGCGAACCGGGGACCACGACGCGAACCGGAAACCACGAGGCGAACCGGGAACCGCTCGTAGGGGAGGGTTGTACACCCTCCCCCGGCTCGGGCGTCCTGGCGCCCGAGCCGGATCCGGACCCGGACCCGGACCCGGACCCGGACCCGGACCCGGACGGGAGCGGGAGCGGGAGGGGCAGCGGGAGCGACTCAGCGTCCCGCCCGGGCCGGTCGGCGCGTCCGACGCGCCGCTGCAATTCGTCCGACGAATTGCTGCCGCTGCCATTTCAACCCTCCCGCGGCCGGCGGCATCTGAGGGGCGTGAACGGACGAGATCGTGCAACACCCGAGACAAAGGAGTCACAGATGAGACGAGTGATGGTGGTGGCGGCGTTCCTGATGGTCGCGGCGGCGGTGGCGGCGGCGGCCGAGCTCACCGAGACCTTCGACCAGATTTACCCGCTGGCGGCGGGCGGCCGGATCGGCCTGGAGAACATCAACGGCGACGTGACCGTCGAGGTCTGGGACCGGGACGAGGTCCGGGTCTACGCCATCAAGAGGGCGAGCTCGCCGGCGCGGCTCGCGGGCCTTCGGATCGAGGTCGACGCCAGTGGCGACAGGGTGTTCGTCGACACGGACTACCCGAGCTCGCGCGACCTCGCCGACGACGACCGCCACGGCCACTCCGAGGTCGAGTACGCGCTGACGGTGCCGCGCTTCGCGATCCTCGACGAGATCGAGCTGGTCAACGGCGACCTGCTGGTCGACGGGGTTCAGGGCGGGGTCGAGGTCGACTCGGTCAACGGCGAGGTCGTCCTGCGCGACGTCGCCGGCGAGCTCGAGATCGAGACCGTCAACGGTGACATCGAGCTCGACTTGGCGGCCTCGCCGCCGGCTCCGGTCGACCTGTCCTCGGTCAACGGCACCATCGACGTCCGCCTCGCCGGCTCGGCCGAGATCGTCGCCGAGACCGTCAACGGCCGGATCAGCAACGACTTCGGCATCGAGGTCAAGAAGGGCAAGTACGTGGGCTCGTCCATGCGGGGCCTGGTCGGCGGCGGCGGCACCGCCATCGAGCTCGAGACCGTCAACGGTGGCATCAGCGTCGGTCCCCGATAAGCCGCGAACCGGTCGGTCGTTTCCTTCGTAGTCACTGATACGGAGGAACCGCCATGACCCGACATGCGCTCATCACGGCGGCGGGCCTCGTGCTCGCCGCCGCTGTCGTCGCCGCCGACACCGAAAGCCCCTCGACCGCCGCGTCTCCGTCGGCGGGCTTCCTCTACGGCTCGGTCGAGACCCGGAATGGCCAGACCATCACCGGGTTCCTGCGCTGGGACGACGAGGAGGCTTTCTGGAGCGACCACTTCAACGGCTCCAAGGCCGAGCTGCCGTACCTGGAGCTCGCGGAGGGTCGGGAGCCGGACCCCGACGGGACCTGGTGGCAGCGTCTGGTCGAGCGCCTGGGCGGCGACCTCCGCCTGGCCAGCGAAGGCCGGGTCGTGGCGGTCCGATTCGGCGACCTGGCGAAGATCGAGGTCGGGCGGGGCGACGAGGTGGTGCTGACCCTGCGAGACGCCACCGAGCTCGAGGTCGACGGCGGCTCCAACGACATCGGCGCCACGGTGGTGGTGCGCGACGCCCAGCTCGGGGTGGTCGAGGTGCCGTGGCGTAAGATCGCCTCGGTGACCTTCGCGCCGGCGCCGGCCGACGCCGACCCGGGCGCCTTCCGGCTGCGCGGGACGGTGACGACCGACGCCGGCGAGCTGGCGGGCCCGATCCAGTGGGACTCCGAGGAGTGCCTGAGCACCGACATCCTCGACGGCGACACCGACGACGGACGGGTCAAGCTGGAGATGGGCCGGATCCGGTCCATCGAGCGCCGCGACGGGCGCAGCGCCCTGGTCACCCTGCGGGACGGCACCTCGATGGTGCTGTCGGGCACCAACGACGTCAACCGGGACATCCGCGGGATCCTGGTCGACGACCCGCGCTTCGGCCGGGTCGAGGTGCCGTGGAAGGCCTTCGAGCGGGCGGTCTTCGACGAGCCCGGGGGCAGCGGGCCGGGCTATGCCGACTTCGCGCCGCCCCGTCCCCTGTCGGGGGCGGTGACCACCCGCGGCGGTGAGCGGCTGGCGGGCCGGCTGGTCTTCGACCTCGACGAGGCGTGGAGCTGGGAGATGCTCGACGGGGCCGCGGACGACCTCGACTACTCGATCCCCTTCGCCCTGGTCGCGTCCCTCGAGCCCGCCGGGAGCTCGGGCACCCTGGTCCGGCTTCGCGGCGGCGAGGAGCTGCGGCTCGAGGACAGCCACGACGTCGACCCGGAGAACGACGGCGTCGCGGTGCTGCCCGCCGGCGGCGGCGATCCGAGGTACGTGCCGTGGCGCGAGATCGAGCGGATCGAGCTCGACTGACCCGCCCGCGGAGCGATCGGCGTACAATTCGGACACCGACGTCCGCGGGAGGGAGTGGATGCGTCAGCGGTACCGGTCGTCGTCGCCCTACGAGAGCCTCATCGGCTTCGCCCGAGCCGTGCGCCACGGCAACCGGATCGTGGTCTCGGGCACGCCGCCCATCGGCCCCGACGGCTCGACCGTCGTCGGCGACGCCTACCAGCAGGCCCGGCGCTGCTTCGAGATCATCCTCGAGGCGGTCGAGGCCCTCGGCGGCAGCCGGGAGGACGTGATCCGGGTGCGGATCTACGCCGTCGACGCCGCCGACTGGGACGCCGTCGGCCGTGCCCACGGCGAGTTTTTCGGCGAAGTCTTCCCCGCTTCAACCATGGTCGTGGTCGCGGGGCTCCTCGACCCGCGTTGGCGGGTGGAGATCGAGGCCGAGGCCGAGGTCGGCGAGTGACCGGTCCCCGGTCCGTGACCGGGCCCGTTGCCGCTCCCGGCCGGTGTGGGCGCCCGGTTGGGTGATAGAATTCTCAGGAGCAGCTGGATTTACGGCTCGGGGGGCGAGGTGAGCCAGGACCCCGCGGCGACGCCGACAAGGGTGTACGACGACGACTCCTCGGAGGGGGTGCGGATCGCCGCGCCCTTCGACTCGGATCCGTCGCTGCTCCTCGACGGCGTCCCCCTCGACGACCGGGCCTTCCACAAGGAGCTGCGCAAGCGCAACCTGCCGATGCTGCTGTGGACGGCTGTGGTCTTCAACGGCGCCTACATTGCGTGGGCGCTCTTCGACTAC
>DATHSO010000022.1:0-3361 GCA_035464095.1 Candidatus Methylomirabilota bacterium
GTGCTCCCAATGCCCTCCCCGCAGGCAGCGCCTGCCGCACAATGGCGCTACCGGGCACTCCACGGGCAGCGCGCTCCGGTGCATCCGCTCCCGCAACGAGGTAGGCCGCCGCTCGATGAGACGGCGCGGTCGCAGCCCTCCACGTCACCCCCGCGCGACCGCGCCGGCTCATCGACGCTGGGTCGCCAAAGGCGGCCCAGAAGGCCGGTGCCCCGGGACGCACAACCCTCGCCCAGCGGCAGCGGCAGCGGCAGGGGCAGCGACAGCGATCAGCGCCCCCCGGGACGCGCGGGCAGGGCGCCTCCCCCGGGACGTGCCAGGTGCGGCATTGTGCCGGCTCCACCCTCCCGAGCAGAGCGCGCTCCGCACAATGCCGCACCTGGCAATCCCCGGGAAGCGCGCCTCGGAAAGGGTCTTCCGGCTGCGAGGCAGGCCGCCGCTCGCCCCGACGGCGCGGTCGCAGCCCTCCCCGTCACCCCCGCGCGACCGCGCCGGCTCATCGACGCTGGGACGCCAAAGGCGGCCCAGAAGGCCGGTGCTCCGGGAAGCACGGCCACGCGCCCACCGGCAGGGTCAGCGGCAGCGACAGCGACAGCGGCAGCGGCAGCGGCAGCGGCAGCGAACAGCGCCGCCGGAACGCGCGGGCACGGGGCGGAATATCACGGCCCCGGATCGGGTATCATCCTGTGCCGGTGCCCGGCGCCGGCGGAGGACCCATGACCTGGAACTACTCCAAAAAAACGACCGATCTCTTCATGAGGGCGGTGTCGGGCCAGCCCGGCACCCACCTGGGGGAGATCGAGGACCCGGACGGCTTCGGCGAGCACGGGTCCATCGCCTGCGGCGACGCCCTGCGCTTCACCTTCCGCGTCGACCGCCACCCCACCGACCCCAAGCAGGACCGGATCACCGAGGCCCGCTACCTGACCTTCGGCTGCACCTCGGCCATCGCCGCCTCGGAGGCGCTGTGCGCCATCCTCGAGGAGGGCGACTTCACCCCCATCGGCGCCCTCGAGATAACCAACCAGGACATCGTCACCTACCTGGGAGGCCTGCCGAGCGCCAAGATCCACTGCTCGGTCATGGGCGCCGAGGCCCTCCAGGCCGCGGTCTTCAACTGGGCCCAGAAGCGGGGCGTCGACCTCGCCGAGCTCGGGATCGACATCAGCCGCGACGAGCAGGAGGAGGGGCGGCTTGTCTGCACCTGCTTCGGCCTCACCGAGCCCTACATCGTCCGGAAGATCGAGGAGCTCAAGCTCGAGACCATCGCCGACATCACCGACGCCATCAAGGCCGGCGGCGCCTGCATGTCGTGCCACCACACCCCGGGCGGCCTCCAGGACCTGCTCGACCGGGTCAACGGTCCCCGTCCCACGACCATGAAGCAGCTGCCGGTGCTGCCCATGGCGCGCGCGCCCAAGGCCCATCCGCCGCTGGAGATGTCGCCCTACAAGTTCGCCAAGAAGGTCGAGGAGGTGATCGACACCTACGTGCGGCCCCAGCTCGCCAAGGACGCCGGCGGCATCGAGATCGTCGACATCAAGGACGCCAAGGTCTACTGCAGCATGAAGGGCGCCTGCGCCGACTGCGTCGGCTCCCAGCGCACCATCAAGATGCTGGTCGAGCAGGCGCTCAAGGACCAGGTCGACCAGCGCATCCAGGTCGTCGAGGTGTGACGGGCATGGCGCTTCACTACCTCGACAACAACGCCACCACCCGGGTCGCCCCCGAGGTCGTGGAGGCGATCACCCCCTACCTCACCGACGAGTACTTCAACCCGAGCTCCATGTACGATGCGGCTCACGGCCCCGCCGAAGCCGTGGCAACCGCCCGCAAGCGGGTCGCCCGGCTTCTCGGCAACGCTCGCCCGGACGAGATCCTCTTCACCTCCTGCGCCACCGAGTCCAACAACACCGCGATCTTCGGCACCATCGCCGCCAACCCGGATCGCCGGCACGTGATCACCTCCGCGGTCGAGCACCCGGCGGTCCACGGCGTGTGCAAGGACCTCGAGCGCCGGGGCTTCGACGTCGACTTCATCGGGGTCGACCGCGACGGCCGCATCGACAAGAGCGCCTTCGTGCGCGCCCTGCGGGCCGACACTCTGCTGGTGTCGGTGATGCACGCCAACAACGAGACCGGCGTCATCTTCCCGGTAGAGGAGCTGTCGCGCATCACCAAGGAGACCGACCCCGAGATCGTCTTCCACACCGACGCCACCCAGAGCGTCGGCAAGCTGCCCATCGACCTCAGGGGCGCCTTCGCCCACGTCGACATGCTGTCGTTCTCGGGCCACAAGCTGCACGCGCCCAAGGGCATCGGCGCCCTGTACATCCGGCGGGGCACTCGCTGCCGGCCCTTCCTCATCGGCGGGCACCAGGAGGACGGACGGCGCGGCGGCACCGAGAACGTCGCCTTCATCGTCGGCCTCGCCAGGGCGCTGGAGCTCGCCATGGAGAGCCACGACGCCGACGAGGCGCGAATCCTCGCCATGCGGGACCGCCTTCAGCGCGAGCTGGGCGACCGCATCTCCTACCTCGAGGTCAACGGCGCCGACGCGCCCCGGCTGTCCAACACCCTCAACCTGGCCTGCCACTTCATCGAGGGCGAGGGCATCCTCTATCAGCTCAGCGCCCACGGCATCTGCGCGTCCTCGGGCTCGGCCTGCACCTCGGGCTCCCTGGAGCCTTCCCACGTGCTGCGGGCCATGCACGTGCCCTTCACGGCCATCCACGGTTCGGTGCGCTTCAGCCTCAGCCGCTACACCACCGACGACGACATCGACACCGTCATCGAGGTCTTCCCCGGCATCGTCGAGAGCCTGCGGCGGCTGTCGCCCTACTGGGACGTCAAGGCCGATGCACCGAGGCCCGAGGCCATGCAGATGCTCGAGCAGACCGAAATGCCGCAGGCCCGGGCGTAGGGCCCCCGCCCGTCCGCAACCGGACCCGGATCCGGACCCGCACCCGGACCAGTACTCGTACCCGTGCCCGTGCCCGACGAACGGGACGGCAGCGGCAGCGGCAGCGGCAGCGACAGTGGCAGTGGCAGTGGCGGCGAACAGCGCCGCCGGGACGCGCGGGAAGGGCGCCTCCCCCGGGACGTGCCAGGTCCGGCATTGTGCCGGCAGCACCCTCCGGATCAGAGCGCGCTCCGCACCATGCCGCACCTGGCAATCCACGGGAAGCGCGCCTCGGAAAGGGTCTTCCGGCTGCGAGGGAGGCCGCCGCTCGCCTCGACGGCGCGGTCGCAGCCCTCCCCTTTGCCTCCGCGCGACCGCGCCGGCGGGGCGACGCTGGGGCGCCAAAGGCGGCCCAGAAGGCCGGTGCCCCGGGACGCACGGCCACGCGCCCAGCGGCAG
>DATHSO010000023.1:0-22500 GCA_035464095.1 Candidatus Methylomirabilota bacterium
CTCGAGGCTAAAGGGCTTCGGCACAATGCCGAACCTGGCACGTCCCGGGGGATGCGCTCTGCCCACGCGTCCCGGAGGCGCTGATCGCTGCTGCTGCCGCTGCCGCTGACCTCTGCCGCTGCCACTGCCGCTGTCATCGGACACGGACGCGGACGCGGGCTCGAGACGCCACACTGACGGGGCCGGCGGTGCCGCCGGCGAGCGCCGGGATGGGTTACACTTTCAGGCCGCGTCGCCGGTCCGGCCGGTGGGCGCCGAGAAGGAGTCCCCATGGCCCTGACACAGCAGACCGTCCTGGAAGCTCTGCAGGAGATCCCCGCCCCCGGAACCCGCCACGGGCTGGTCGAGGCGGGCGCCGTTCGAGGTCTCGAGATCGACGGCTCCACCGTCCGCATCACCCTGGCCGTCCAGGTGACCCAGCCGGCGGACGTGGACGCCCTCCGCGCCCGGGTCGAGGCCGCCCTCAAGGCTCTGGACGAGGTCGGCGAGGTCGAGCTCCAGGTCCAGCCCATGATGCCCATGGCCGGCAGCGGGCCCCGGCCCGCCCCGGAGCCGCCTCCCGGCTGGGCCGACAGGATCCCGGGCGTCAAGCGGGTCCTCGCCGTGGCCTCGGGCAAGGGCGGCGTCGGCAAGTCGACGGTCGCGGCCAACCTCGCCGTCGCGCTCGCCCGCAAGGGCTTCGCCGTCGGTCTGCTCGACGCCGACATCTACGGCCCGTCCCAGCAGCTCATGATGGGCGCCGAGGGCCTGCCCACCGGCGACGAGGAGGGACGCATCCGTCCCGTGGAGGCCTCCGGCGGCGTCCGGGTCATGTCCTTCGGCTTCCTGGTCGACACCGACCAGCCGGTGATCTGGCGCGGGCCGTTGCTCCAGAAGGCCCTCGAGCAGTTCTTCGGCGACGTCGACTGGGGCGAGCTCGACTACCTGGTGGTGGACCTGCCCCCCGGCACCGGCGACGTCGCCCTGACCCTGTGCCAGAACGTGCCCCTGGCCGGCGCCATCATCGTCACCACCCCCCAGGACGTGGCCCTCATCGACGCCCGCAAGGGGCTCCACATGTTCACCAAGCTCGGGACCCCGGTGCTCGGCATCGTCGAGAACATGGCCGGCTACACCTGCCCCGAGTGCGGCCACGTGGAGCACGTCTTCGGCAGCGGCGGCGGCGCCCGCACCGCCGAGGAGCTCGGGCTGCCCCTGCTCGGCTCGGTGCCCCTGGACCCGGCGGTGGTGGTCGGCGGCGACGCCGGCACGCCGGTCGTGGTCGACCGGCCCGACTCGCCGACGGCGCGGGCCTTCGTCGAGATCGCCGACCGGATCGCGGACGCCACCGCCTGAGGCGGCGCGCCGGCTACGAGCCGGTGGAGTAGGTCACCGAGGCCTGGGTCGGGCCCGCCTCGCGGCTGATCATCACCATCACCGAGCGCTGCTCGGCCTCGAGATTGGCCTGCACCATGCCGCCCTCGCTGCCCTCGCCCGAGAAGGTGTTGACGGTGATCTCGAAGCCGGCCGCCTTGAGGCGGTCGCGGTAGAACGCGATCACGTCGGAAACCGCGTCGCCGGTCTCGATCTGGAAGCTCCCGGTCACCCCCTCGCCGGAGGTCATCATCGACCGGCTCGCGGGCTCGGCGTCCGGGTAGGCCGGAACCCACTCGGGGATGTCCTCGGAGACGGCGGCGCCGGTGGACAGGGCGAAGCCCTCGCCCTTGCTGCTTTCGATCTTCACCGTGCCGCCCTCGGCCTCGCTGACGTCGACGGTGACCTCCTCGCCGTCGACGGTCCAGCTGAAGCGGCCGTTCCTGATGTCCTCGAAGTTGACCGTGATCACCTCGCCGGTCTTGGTGTTGCGGACGGTCATGGTGCCCGCGGCCTCGTCGACGTCGACCTCCTCGAGCTCGGGCGAGGCCTTGACCACGAACCTGGCGGCGGCGAGCCCCGGGTTGTCCTCGAAGTCCTGGGCGACGTCCTTCACCGTCCGCGCCAGGAAGAAGCCGCCGACCATCAGGGCCGCGACGACGATCACCAGAACCACGCCGCACCCGATGCCGACCCAGGCCAGGGGGTGCAGGCCCTTGCGCTGCGGTGCCTGCGTTCCGTTGCTCATGCCATCCTCCTCGCCGCGAACGGCGCCTCGCGAGCGCGGTCAGCTTAGCACGATGCCCGAGCCCGTCGCCCCGGACATGGGCGTGAACGCGGCGGCGATCAGTCGAGCCGCGTGAAGGCCGGCGCGGGCTGGCGCAGGTCGGTGCAGCGCAGGACGCGGAGGCGGCGGACGACGACGCCGTGGTGGAGGATCTCGATGGGCGGCTGCTCGACGACCTCGGCGAAGATGGCGGCGAGCTCGCCCTCCGCCTGCCCCGGCGGGCGGACGGTGACGAACAGGAAGTCCCGGCCCTCGAGCTCCCCGGGCGGGTGCCAGTAGAGGGAGGCGAAGCCGTGGCGGCCGCTGTTGACGTCGGCGAGCCGGGTGACGAGCTCGCCTCCGGTGAGGAAGGCGAGGCGGTGGGTCAGGGTGTAGCTGGACGCCGCCACCAGCTCGCCGGGCCGGAGGCGGTCGCTGAGCTCGCGGACGATCTCGTCGTAGCCGATGATGTCGGCGGCGGCCGAGGTGCTGATCCGGTTCGGCCGGCCGCTGTAGCTCCACTGCAGCTCGAGCACCCGCTCCGGGAAGGCCACCACCGCGAGCATCGCCGCCGACACCACCACGCCGATCAGGGCGCCCGAGACGACGAGCCCGCGGCGCCGGGGGAAGGGCACCAGGACGACCAGGGCCGCCGCCACCACCAGGCCGGGCACCCCCCAGTGGGGCGACATGCGCGAGCGCAGGGCGAGCAGGGCGAAGAAGGCGAAGGGCGCCGCCGCCGCCACCACCGCCACCCGCCAGGCGGGATCGGCCCGGCGCCGGGCGATCCACCAGGCCGCGGCGAGGGCCACCGCCAGGGGCGGCGACAGGAGCAGCACGTTGGCGGCCAGGTACTCGACGAGGAAGAGCAGGGTGAAGCCGGTGGGTTGGTGGCGGCCGGCGAGCTGGAAGGCGATGTTCGCCCAGTCGTGGCGGACCGCCCAGATCCAGACCGGGGTCGTCAGGGCGACCGCCATCACGGCGGCCAGGTAGGGGGTGGCGCTCCGGAGGTGGCGGCGGCCCTGGCCCCAGATCACCGCGGCCAGGATCGGGGCCAGCGCCAGCACCATGGGGAACTTGGCGAGGAAGCCCAGGCCGATGGTGGCGCCGAAGCCCCACCAGGCCCGGCGCTCGCCGTCGGCCACCGCCATGGCGGCCCAGGTGGCGAGGGTGTAGGCGGCGATCATGGCGACGTCGGTGGAGGTGTAGGCGGAGCCGAGCAGGACCAGCGGCATGCCGTGGAGGAGCAGGACGGCGAGGCCGGCCTCCCTCGGCCCGCCGCCGAGGCGCCGGACGATGGCAAGCAGCGCGAGCGCCATGACCAGGCTCGCCAGGATGGCCGGCGAGCGCACCGCCAGCGCGGTTTCGCCGAGCAGCGCGCGGAACGGGATCATCGCCCAGATCACCAGCGGCGGCTGGTCGAAGTAGGCCCAGTCCAGGTGGCGCGAGCAGTCCCAGTAGTAGGTCTCGTCGCCGGACAGCGGCGTCACCACCGCCGCCACCACGTGCAGCGCCGTCGTCCCCAGCAGCACCCACCAGAAGAACCGCCTACCGTCCATGATCCGGCGCGTATTCAACCACGACAGCGAAGGAACCGCAAAGACGCCGCACGCACTCTGCTGAGGACGCGGGACGGGTGCCTGGCTCCGACGATTCGTCAGACGAATCGTCGCGTGCCTGGCACCCCTCCCATCGCGCAGCCGGAGCGCCTCGAGCGCTCACCCCAGCTCGGCGCGGAGAGCGTCGGTGAGGCGGCCGGCGAGCTCCTGGATCTCGTGGGCGTCCTCGCCCTCGACCATGACCCGGGCCAGGCGCTCGGTGCCCGAGTAGCGCAGCAGCACCCGGCCGCGGCCCTCGAGCCGGGCCTCGGCGGCGGCGAGCTCGCGCACCACCCCCGGCAGCTCGTCGAAGGGGCGCCGCTCGGCGACCGGCACGTTCACCAGCAGCTGCGGCATGCGCACCAGGTCCGACAGCTCGGAGAGCGGGACCCGCCGGGCGGCGGCGACCGCCAGCAGGTGGCTGCCGGTGAGCAGGCCGTCCCCCGACACCGAGTAGTGCGAGCAGATGACGTGGCCCGACTGCTCGCCGCCCAGGGCGGCGCCGCTCGCGGCCATGGCGAGCCACACCGATCGGTCGCCCACCGGGCACCGCTCGACGGCCATCCCGTCCCGCGCCAGCGCCCGCTCGAGGCCGTAGTTGCTCATCACCGTGGCCACCACCCGGCGGCCCGGGAGGCGGTCGCCCGCGGCCAGGTGGCGGGCCCAGGCGAGGAGGATGTCGTCGCCGTCGAGCAGCCGCCCGGTCTCGTCCACCAGGATCGCCCGGTCGGCGTCGCCGTCCAGCGCCAGGCCGGCGTCGGCGCCGAGCTCGACCACCGTCCGCGCCAGGAGACCCGGGGCCGTGGCGCCGCACTCGTGGTTGATGTTGCGGCCGTCGGGCGAGGCGCAGATGGCCGTGACCCGGGCGCCGAGGCGCTCGAGCAGGGCCGGGCCCACCACCGAGGCGGCGCCGTTGGCGCAGTCGAGGACCACGTGCAGGCCCTCCAGGGGGCTGGCACCGTGGTGGCTCGCCTCGAGCAGCTCCAGGTAGGCGTCGGCGAGGCCGGGGTCCGAGGCGGGCAGGGCGGGCCCGACCGCCGGGCTGACCTCGGCCAGCCGCGCCTCGAGCCGGCGCTCGACGGCGTCGTCGATCTTCTGGCCGCCGCTGCCCAGGACCTTGATCCCGTTGTCGTCGGCGGGGTTGTGGGAGGCCGAGACCACGACCCCGGCGGCGCCGCCGCGGTCGCGCACCAGCTGCGACACGGCCGGGGTCGGCAGCACCCCCGCCCAGGTGACCTGGCCGCCCGTGGCCTGGAAGCTCGAGGCCAGCCAGCCGGCGAGGATCGCGGTGGAGGCCCGGGTGTCGCCGGCGAGCAGGATCGCGGGCTCGCGACCGGCCGCCCGCAGGGCCTCGGCGAGGGCGACGCCGAGGCGGCGGACGGTGTCCTCGTCCAGCGGCCACTGCAGGGCGCGGCCGCGGATGCCGTCGGTGCCGAACAGGCGCTCCGGCACGGTCTCAGCTCCCCCCTTCGGCGGTCGGCGTCGGGGTCAGGTCGACGGGCAGGATGTCCACCACGACCACCACCGGGACCACGGTCAGGGAGCGCAGCAGCGGATCGCCGAGCTGGGGCAGCACCGTCGCCTCCACCGGGCCGGTGGCGCCCTCCACCGACACCGGGGTGGTCTCGACCCGCTCGCGGGCGAGGACCCGGCTCTGGGGGCCCTGGACGCTGATTCGCAGCGGCGAGACCCGGACCGCGCCGACCGCGAAGCCCGGGGCGGGCACGCCCTCGACCACCGCCACCAGGGGCACGCTCTCGGTGACCAGACGCTCGAGCTCGAGGGTCAGGGCGGCCGGCTCGATGCTGACGACCTCCACGCCCTCGGGCAGCGGGATGGCGGAGGCGTCGATGGTGTAGGAGGTGACCCCGGGACGGGCGCCGGTCAGGTCCAGGTAGACCTCGAGGCTGGCGGCGGCGTCGAGGCTGCGGGACAGCGGCCCGCGCAGCTGGAGCGAGACGGTGTCGGGCACCGTGGACACGAGCACCAGGTCGCGCGGCATGTTGACCAGGGTCAGGGCCGCCTTGACCCCGCGCACCGAGATGTTCTGATCCTGCTGGCCGGCGAGGGCGTACCACAGCAGAACCGCCGCCACCAGGGCGACCACGAACTGCAGGGGGTAGCGGGGGCGCAGCATCAGCGGCTCCCGCTGTCCGCCGTGGCGAGCTCGACGAAGTGCTCGGCGAGGGCGTTGCGCAGGGTGGTCTCGTCGAGGGGCCGCAGCAGCTGCTCCTCCACCGCCAGGGAGATCGTCCCGGTCTCCTCCGAGACCACGACCACCAGGGCGTCCGACTCCTCGGTCAGGCCGATGGCCGCCCGGTGGCGGGTGCCGAGCTCGCTCGACAGCCGGTGCCGGGTGGTCAGGGGCAGGAAGCACGAGGCGGCGACGATGCGGTTGCCGCGCAGCACCACGGCGCCGTCGTGCAGCGGCGTGCCCGGGATGAAGATGTTGAGCAGCAGGTCGTAGGAGAAGCGGGCCTCGAGGGGGATGCCGGTGTCGGCCCAGGCGGTCAGCGAGTCGCGGCGCTCGATGGCGATCAGCGCACCGATCCGCTTGGAGGCCAGGGCCTGGGCCGCCAGGGCGAGCTCGTTGAGCATCACGCGCCCCTCCTCCTGGCCGCCGCGGTTCCAGCGCAGCAGGGTGCGCGAGCCGAAGGCCGCGAGCATGCTCCGGATCTCGCGCTGGAACAGGACGATGATGGCGATGGGCAGGAAGGCGAGGAGGTTGCCGAGGATGGTCGACAGGGTGATCAGGTCGAGGGCCCGGGAGAACAGGTAGAGGGCGCCGATGATCAGGATGCCCCACAGCATCTGCATCGCCCGGGTGCCGCGCAGCAGGACCAGCAGGGCGTAGATCAGCAGCGCGACGATGAAGACGTCGACGACGTCGGCCAGGCTCACCCGGAGGGTGTTGAGCTCGCGGGCGAGGCTCAGCAGCCAGCTCACGCCGCCGTCCCCACGAGCCTCCGGGCCAGCTCGAGGAACTGGACCGCGGGGCCGCTGTCGTGGACCCGGACCACCACCCGATCGAGACCCACCGCCGGGATCAGGGCGGCCAGGGTGCCGGCGAGGCGGTCGCCCACCGGGGCGCCGGTGAGTCGGCCGATGAAGGACTTGCGCGACGGCCCCACCACGACCGGGTGGCCGGCGGCGGCCAGGGCCGGGAGGGCGGCGAGCAGGGCGAGGTTGCCGTCGTCGTCCTTGCCGAAGCCGATGCCCGGGTCGAGCCAGATCCGGTGGCGTGGGACGCCGGCGGCGGCGGCGGCCGCCGCCCGCTCGCGCAGGAACCCGTGGACCTCGGCCACCACGTCGTGGTAGCGGGTGTCCAGCTGCATGGTGCGGGGTGTGCCGCGCCGGTGCATGAGGACGATCCCGACCCCGGCCTCGGCGATGAGCTCGAGCATCCCGTCCTCGGCGCCGGCGCTGACGTCGTTGACCAGGTCGGCGCCGGCTGCGACCGCTGCCGCGGCGACCTCGACCTTGGTGGTGTCCACCGACAGCACCGCTTCGGGGCGGCGCCGGCGCAGCTCGGCGATCACCGGCAGCACCCTTCGGCTCTCTTCGGCGGCGGGGACGGCCTCGGCGCCGGGGCGGGTGGACTCACCGCCGACGTCGACGATCCTCGCTCCCGCGTCGAGGTGGCGCTCGCCCTCGGCGATCGCGGAGCCGGGTGAGAAGCAGCGGCCGCCGTCGGAGAAGGAGTCCGGAGTGACGTTGACGATCCCCATCACCACCGGGCGACGGGCCGGCCACGGCTCGTCGAGCCGATGGGTCGCCGGCGCGCCGGAGGCGGCGGGTGCGCTCGTCGTGGTCACGCCGTCTCTGAGACCTCCTGGTGGTGGCGCTGCTTGGACCGCCTGATCGCCTCCACGTCGACGTCCGAGTGCTCGGCGATGAGGGCGTAGATCTTGTCGCCGTCCAGGACCTCGTGCTCGAGCAGGCCGGCGGTGATGGCCTCGAGGGCCTCGCGGTGCTTCTCGAGGATGCGGCGGGCGTCGTCGTAGGCGGCGGTGACGAAGCGCCGGATCTCGTCGTCGATGGCCACCGCCGTCGACTCGGAGTAGTCCTGGTGGCGGGCGAACTCCTTGCCGAGGAAGATCGACTCCTCGCGCTTGCCGAAGGTGAGCGGGCCCATCCTGGCGCTCATGCCCCACTCGCAGACCATCTTGCGGGCGAGCTCGGTGGCCCGCTCCAGGTCGTTGCCGGCGCCGGTGGTCATGCTGTCCTCGCCGAACACGATCTCCTCGGCGATCCGGCCGCCCATGAGCACCCGCAGGTTGGCGTCCAGGTAGCCGCGCGAGTAGGTGTAGCGGTCCTCCAGCGGCAGCTGCTGGGTCAGCCCGAGGGCCATGCCCCGGGGGATGATGGTCACCTTGTGGAGGGGGTCGGCCTCGGGCACCAGCACCGCCACCAGGGCGTGGCCCGCCTCGTGGTAGGCGGTGGTCCGCTTCTCCTCCTCGGACATGGCCAGGGAGCGCCGCTCCGAGCCCATCATGACCTTGTCCTTGGCGAACTCGAAGTCGGCCATGTCGACCTTCATCTTGTTGAAGCGGGCGGCGCGCAGGGCGGCCTCGTTGACGAGATTGGCGAGGTCGGCGCCCGAGAAGCCCGGGGTCGAGCGGGCGACCAACGGCAGCTCCACGTCCGAGGCGAGGGGGATCTCGGCGGTGTGGACCTGGAGGATGCCCTCCCGGCCCTTGACGTCAGGAGGGTTGACCACGATCCGGCGGTCGAAGCGGCCCGGCCGCAGGAGCGCGGGGTCGAGGACGTCGGGGCGGTTGGTGGCGGCGATCAGGATGACGCCGTCGTTGGCCTCGAAGCCGTCCATCTCCACGAGCAGCTGGTTGAGGGTCTGCTCGCGCTCGTCGTGGCCGCCGCCCAGGCCGGCGCCGCGGTGGCGGCCGACGGCGTCGATCTCGTCGATGAAGATGATGCAGGGGGCGCTTTTCTTGCCCTGATCGAACAGGTCGCGCACCCGCGACGCGCCGACCCCGACGAACATCTCGACGAAGTCCGAGCCGCTAATCGAGAAGAACGGCACGTCGGCCTCGCCGGCCACCGCCCGCGCCAGCAGGGTCTTGCCGGTACCGGGCGAGCCCATCAGGAGCACGCCCTTGGGGATCTTGCCGCCGAGGCGCTGGAACTTCTTCGGGTCCTTGAGGAAGTCGATGATCTCCTCGAGCTCCTCCTTGGCCTCGGGCACCCCGGCCACGTCCTCGAAGGTGATCTTCTTCTGCTCCGGGGTCAGGAGCTTGGCCTTGGACTTGCCGAAGGACATGGCCTTGGTGCCCCCGGCCTGCATCTGGCGGAAGAACACGAACCACAGCCCGACCAGGATCAACAGTGGCGCCCACGACAGCAGCGCCGTCAGCATGCGACCGTCGGTGGGCTTCTCGACCTTGATGACCACGTCGTGCTCGCGCAGGTCGCGGATCAGGTCGTCGTAGCCCGGGTTGTAGGTGAAGTAGTCGTAGCGAGGGCGCGGCCCGCTGTCGTCGGTCACCTGGCTGGTCTGGACGTGGATCTCCTCGCTCTTGATGAGAACCTGCCGGACGTCGCCCGCAGCCAGCCGGTCCAGGAACTCCGAGAAGGGGATCTCCCGGCTGGTGGTGGAGTAGCCTCGGAGGACCTGGAGGATGAGCATCACCCCCACGATGATCACGGCCCACATGAGGACGGTTCGCACGGTCTGATTCACGTTCTGACAGCCTCCCGCCGCAACCTTCCCCGGCTGGGCGCTATGGAGAACCTCATGCCGATGCCGGTTGTTCCCCCCCCGTGACCACGCAGAGATCGGGGAGATTGGTGTGCTCGCTGCGGCTCGGACCGAGGCCGTAGCCGATCAGGTAGCCCTCCGGAACATCGGTGAAGGCTGCGTAGCTCGCCGACAGGTTGACGCTGCGCAGCTGCGGCTTGTCGACCAGCGCCACCACCCCCAGGGAGGCGGGCTTCTGCTGGCTGAGGTGGGTGATCAGGTAGTTCTCGGTGATGCCGGAGTGGAAGACGTCCTTGAGAATCAGCACGTGCCGGCCCCGGACGTTGATCCGGGTTGCGTAGGTGAGGCTCACCACCTCGCCCCGGTCGCCGGCCGAGGTCGTCACGTCGACGAACTCGAAGTCCACCGACACCGACGGCTTGAAGAGGCGGGCGATGTCGGCGAGGAAGAAGGCCGAGCCCTTGAGGATCCCCACCAGCACCAGCTCCTTGCCCTCGAAGTCGGCCGAGATCTCCTCCACCAGCTCCATGAGACGCTGCCGGATCTGGTCTGCGGTGTACACCACTCGGAGGTCGCTCATCGCCGGGTCACCTCCACGAGGCGACCGCTCGGAACCGCGGGTTCCGGCTGCCGCCACACTCCGGGAATCCAATGGATCATATCATCTTCGCAGAATACCGGCCATGCCTCGCGGAGGTGTCGGGGGAGGGCGTCGGCGAGCAGCGCCCGCACCCTTCGCGGCGGGTCTCCGCCCTCCGGCAGGAGGTCGCGTCCGGTGGCCGGCCGGAGGGTCAGGACGCTGTCCGGCCGGGCAGGCGACCAGCTCCACCGGGTGCCCTTCGCGGGTGTGTCGCCGTCTCGCAGACGAACCTGCCAGCCCGGCACGCCGAGGTCGGCGGCGCCGTCCGCGGACAGCTCCGCCGACGTGCCGGCCGGCGGCGTCGGCGGCTCGGCCCAGAGCCGGCCCCGGGCCGACCGCAGCCGCCAGCGGCCGCCCATGGTCACCGCCCGCGGCCGGCCGCAATCGAGCAGACCGGCGAAGAGCTCGGCCTGGCGGCGGCTGGTGTGCTCGACCCCCAGACGCCTCATCTGGCCGTGCAGCCAGCGCACCCTGAGAGCCGGGGGCAGAGCCCGCAGCGCGGCCAGCTCGACCCCGCCGACCGGGTCCCACGGGTCGATGAAGGGGGCGAGGCGGGCGACCTCGTCGGCCAGGAAGCCCTCGGCCTCGGCGAGGGCCGATGCGAGGTGGACCAGGTGGCCGCGCAGCCCGGGGGACAGGACCTCGAGCTCGGGGAGCAGGACGTGGCGGACCCGGTTTCGGAGCCGCTCGAGGTCGCGGTTGCTGGCGTCCTCTCGCCAGGCGAGGCGCTGCCCTGCGAGCCACTCGTCGATCTCCGCACGGCCCCACGGCAGCAGCGGCCGGATGATCCGCTCGCCCGAGTCGGCGGCGATCCCGGCCATGGCCCGGGGCCCGGCGCCCCGCAGCAGCTGCACGAGGACGCCTTCGGCGACGTCGTCGCGGTGGTGGGCGGTGGCGACCGCGGCAGCGCGCCTGGCGGCCGCGTGCTCCAGCAAAGCCCGGTACCGCCACCGCCGCCATGCCGCCTCACCGGTCGACGGGCTGCCCTCGTCGGTCGCCAGCTCGACGAGGGCGAAGGGGACCCCGAGCTCGCCGCAGAGCCGGCGACAGAAGGCGGCGTCGGCTTCCGCGTCGGCGCCGCGCAGCCGGTGGTGGACGTGCACCGCCTCGAGCTCGAGGTCGAGCCCGTCCGAGCGCAGCAGGTGGAGCAGGGCCACCGAGTCGCGGCCGCCCGACAGCGCCACCGCCACCCGCCCGCCGACGAGATCGGGGAACAAACGCCTGAAGTGAGCGACAAACTCAGCAGTTTCCACCGCTTGCATCCTAGCAGCGCCAGCACCGGGCGAGCCGAGACAGCGACCCGTCCAGCCAGGCGCAGGTGTGGGTCACTTCTTCGGGCCCGTGTCGGAAGTCCGGGAGCGCTTCCGGCCACCCCCGGCCTGCGGTGAACGCTCTCCCCAAGACCAATTCAGGCCGGCGACCTCGCGAGGTCGCCGGCCTGAATTGGTGGCGGTGGGTGGAATTGAACCACCGACACAGGGCTTATGAGACCCCTGCTCTGCCGCTGAGCTACACCGCCCGACAGGGGACTATACGATCGGCCGCGAGCTCAAGTCAATCGCGGGGCGGCCGGATTGGACATCGTTTATACTGGCCGGACATGGTGCAGGACTCGAAGGACAAGGGCACGCGGTGTTCGCGATGCGGGCGACGGGTCTCCGACATCGAGTTGCAGGCCTGCATGATCTGTCGTAGCCTCTTTTGCCGTCACTGCGCCGTGACCGGCTACGGCCGGGACTTCTGCTCGGAGGTCTGCCGCGGCTTCTTCTTCTACGGCGACGGCGACGAGCGCGAAGAGGACTACTAGGACCATGGGTCAGCGTCACGACGAGCTCATGAAGCGGGCGGCCTCCCTGCCGGTGCTCCAGACCGGGGCCGAGGACTTCATCGTCGCGCAGAAGGCCCAGGGCTCCCGGGTCTACGACCTCGACAACGTCGGCTACGTGGACTACCTGGGCGGCGGCGGCTCGTCCATCATCGGCTTCGCCAACCAGTTCGTCCTCGATGCGGTGAAGAAGGTGCTCGTGTACGGCGTGCCCGACGGCTTCCACGTGCCCCTCGAGGTCGAGCTCGCCGACCGTTTGAGTGGCTTCCTGCCATGGGTGGGGAGCTTCTGGTTCTGCCGCAACCAGGACGAGGCGATGCGGGAGCTGCTCGCCTGGGCCCGGCGGACGACGGGAAGGCCCCAGATCCTGGCGCTGGAGGGCGGCGCCCGCCTGCGGATCGGCACCGCGCCGGCCCGGGACCGCCGCGGCGTGTCCCTGCGGGAGATCTCGAGCTGGAACGTCGACCGCATCACCACCACCATCAGCGACGGCGCCGCCGACATCGCGGCGGTGGTGCTCGAGCCCCTCATGACCCGGCTTGGGCTCATCCCGCTGTCGCCGGAGGCGGTCACCGCCATCGCCGAGGCCTGCCGCGCGGCCGGCGTGCTGCTGATCCTCGACGAGCGGGTCTCGGGCTTCCGCATCGCCCGAGGCGGCGCGGCGGCGTGGACCGGGGTCACCCCCGACGCCGCGGTCTACGGCTCGGCCCTGGGCGGCGGCTTCCCGATCGGCGTGGTGGGCTTCCGCACCCGGCTCGGCGACACCGCCCACCAGGCCGAGGAGGTGCTCGCCACCCCCCACCCGGTGTCGCTGGCGGCCGCCGAGGCGGTGCTGTCGATCCTCAAGAACGACACCACCTACGAGCGCCTCGAGGAGCGCACGTCGCAGCTCGCCGACGGCATCCGCAACCTCGCCGACCGCTTCGACCGCGCCCTCGCCGTCAACCGGGTGGGCTCGGTCTTCGCCCTCTACGTCGGGGTCGACAAGGTCACCACCGGCACCTCGGCGCGGCGTGCCGACGCCGAGGGCTACCGGCGCCTGGTGCGCGGCCTGCGGGGCGAGGGCGTCCTGCTGCCGCCGGCCCCCGGCGGTACGGCCTTCGTGTCGGCGGCGCACGGGGCCAAGGACGTCGAGGAGACCCTGGCCGCCTGCGAGCAGGTCCTGCTGCGGCTCCACCAGGAGGACCTTCCCTGAGCCATGACCACACCACGTGAGATCGAGGTCCGACCGCCCGGCGTCGAGCCCACCCTGCTGGTCGGGCTGGTCTGCGCCGGCTCCACCCGAAGCGTGGTGGAGGACCACCTCGACGAGCTCGAGCGCCTGGTGGACACCGCCGGCGGCGAGGTGGTCGGGCGGCTCATCCAGGAGCGGCCGGCCCCGGACCCGGCCACCATGGTGGGCTCGGGCTTCGTGTCCCGGATCGCCGACCGGGCCGCCGAGGACCAGGTCCGGTCGGTGGTCTTCGACGAGGACCTCACCGCGTCCCAGGTCCGCAACCTCGAGCGGGTCATGCCCGAGGGGGTCAAGGTCCTCGACCGGGCCGCCGTGATCCTGGACATCTTCGCGGCCCGGGCCCGCAGCCGCGAGGCCCGGACCCAGGTCGAGCTCGCCCAGCTCAACTACCTGCTGCCGAGGTTGACCAGGCGCTGGCGCCACCTGTCCCGGCAGGCCGGCGGCATCGGCACCCGGGGCGTCGGCGAGACCCAGCTCGAGATCGACCGCCGGCTGGTGTCCCGGCGCATCGCCCAGCTCAAGGACAAGCTCGAGGTCATCGAGCGGGACCGGCGGCTGCGCCGGGAGCGGCGGCGGGAGATGCCGACGGTGGCCCTGGTGGGCTACACCAACGCCGGCAAGTCGAGCCTCTTCCGGGCCCTGTCGAGGGCGCAGGTGCTGGTCGAGGACCGGCTCTTCGCCACCCTCGACCCGCGGGCGCGCCGGGTCGCGATGGGCGACGACGTGACCGTGGTCCTCACCGACACGGTCGGTTTCATCCGCAAGCTGCCCCACGACCTGGTCGCCCCCTTCCGCTCCACCCTCGAGGAGGCCGTGGACGCCGACCTGGTCCTGCACGTGGTGGACGCCGCCCACCCGTCCTGGGAGGACCACCTGCGGGTCGGCGACGAGGTCCTCGAAGGGCTCGGCGTGGCGGGCGAGCGCGTCCTGGTGGTGCTCAACAAGATCGACCTCATCGCCGGCCGGCCGCCGCACCTCCCGGACAACCGACCGGGCCTGGCGGTGTCGGCGGCGACGGGGCGGGGCCTCGACGAGCTGCGGGTCGAGATCCGCAGGCAGCTGCTGAGCGGCCCCGGGGTCGTGCTGCTCCGGGTGCCCCTCGACGAGCCGGAGATGGTGCAGCGGGCGGTCGGCCTGCCTCACCAGCTCGCTCGCCGCTACCGGGCCGACACGGTGGAGATCGCCCTGACGGTGGACGGCTGGCGCCTCGCCGAAGCCGGGCTCGACGCCTACCAGGTCGACCGCTGGGACGAGGCTCGCGACGGAGGAGGGTGATGCCGATCTACGAGTTCCTGTGTGCCTCCTGCAACCGGATCTACAGCTTCCACTCCTTCAAGGTGGACCCGGCCAAGGTCCCCGCCTGCCCCAAGTGCGGTGCGACCGACCTCTCCCGGGTGCCGTCGCGCTTCGGCGTGGCGGCGACGCGCAAGGCCGAGGCCGCGCCCGGCGGCGGCGACGACCTCGACGACCCGCGCATGGAGCGCGAGATGATGAAGCTCGCCGCCGAGCTCGAGGGCATGGACGAGAACGACCCCCGGCAGATGGCAGCGGCGGTGCGGCGGATGACCGAGCTCGCCGGCGAGCCGGTGACCCCGGCCATGGAGGAGATGATCCGCCGGCTCGAGGCCGGCGAGGACCCCGATCGCATCGAGGAGGAGCTCGGCGACGCCATCGAGGAGGAGATGGGCGGCGAGGACGGCGGCTTCGGCGGCGCGCCCCCCACCCGCGACGACGGCCTCTACCCGATGTAGCGACCGCAGACCTTCTGGCTGGACCTTTCTCGCCGCAGAGGCACAGCAGCACAGGGAGGGCGGCACGCCGGGGCGCCAGGTCGTGCCGGTTCGACCTGCCATTCCGCGGCGCACGCTCTTTCACCGCGGAGAGCGCAAAGGACGTCCATCGCAATGGTCGCAGAGCCATCGCTATGGTGACCTGGTGCAGCTGACGTGGGAGCGCTCCGCACCCGCAGCGATGCCATACGGTGCCGTGACGATCTGGAGCTGAGGAGCAACGCGGTTCAGGGCGCGGCAACTCCTGACGTGGCTCCGCGCATTCGACTCCATGCCTTGCGGGCGGTTCGCCACGCGTCGGGGGCGAGCCAGGCGAGGAGGTAGACGGCGAGGGCCCAGGAGAAGAGGCCGTACAGGGCCTCGAAGGACAGGGCCTCGCGGAAGGCGAAGTGGAAGGCGAAGAGGGCGCTGTTGAGCGCGAGCCAGGCGGCGGTGGGGCCCCAGCGGCCGCGGCCGAGGGGCACCAGCAGCAGCATCACCCAGTAGTAGCAGGTGAGCACCACCACCGCGAAGGCCACCGCCGTGCCGAGCACCGATGCCTCGTACGGCTCCATCCGCCACGCCGCCGCCGCCACCACCGCCAGGAAGGCCGCAGACGCGAGCATCAGCCACCCCCGGCGCTCCTCCTGGAGCCGGTTCATCTTGGCCTGCCACTTGATCCAGGGCTCGGGCAGGCGGAAGTCCACGTCCTCGCGGGCCATGGTCGCGCGGTCGTACAGCAGGAGGTTTGGAAGCCCGACGTTGTTGGTGAGCCAGGTTCCGTGGTGCTTGTCCAGGTTCCAGGCGAACTGGCCCCACGCGCCCGGCCCGGCGCCGGTGAGGCTGCCCGCCGCCAGGCACAGCAGGACGCCGGCGACGAAGCCGAGGGCGAGCCGCCGGAACCAGGCGGTCGGCCGGTGCTCGAGGAGGTGACGGACCGCGACCACCGCCGGCCCCACCAGGAAGCCGCCCGGGAAGACCCGGACCATGGTCGCGTAGGCGATGAGAGCGCCCGCCAGCCCGGTGCGCCCGCGCTTGAGGAGGCACACCGCCGCCCCCACCGCCGCCAGCCAGTCCTGGCGCAGGAAGGCGCCGCCGACCCAGTCGAAGCGCCACGGGTAGCCGAGGCCGAAGACGATCACCGCCAGGCAGCCGATGCGGGTGCCGAAGGTGCGGAAGATCATCCAGAACATCCCGGCCAGCAGCAGCGGGTCGAGCCAGGCCAGAGCCCGCAGGGTGGCGTCGGAGGCCGGCAGCCAGGACGAGGCCAGGCGCGCGCTGAAGGTCCAGGTGGGGGTCGGGTTGTAGCCGTGGTCGCGGCGGATGCTGCTGACGTAGCTGTAGCGATTGGCCTCGAGGAAGTACGCGACGTCGTCGCGGAAGGTCCGCCAGCGCTCGTCGGAGAAGCGGTCCCGGACCTCCGCCATGTGGTTGACCAGCGAGCCGAGGGGCACCACCTCGTTGGTCCGCAGGTCGCGCATGACGGGTTGCGGCGGGTGGCCGAGGTCGAGCTCGCGCTCGGCCGCCAGGGAGGCGACGTAGAGGCCGTCGTAGCCGACCTCCGGGAAGTACTTGGAGCCCAGGAAGTAGTGGAACTGCTCCCAGTGGTGGACCATGGCGATGCCGTGGAACTGGCCGAAGTTGGTGTAGGCCAGGGCCGCCGCCACTGCCATCACGCCGAGCAGCTGCCCGGCCTGGTGCGGCTTGAGGGTGCCGGGCCGCAGGTGCCGCCAGAGCACGAGCCCGAGGGCGAGCAGGCTCAAGCCCCCCTTCGCCAGCAGCTCGCTGCCGATCTCCACGGACTCAGCCTACCAGGAAGTCCTGCACGATCGTGAGTCACCACAGAGACACAGAGGCACAGAGGGCGACTCGTACGGGCGCTCGCTCCCGTGCCGCAACGGTGATCGAGCCGGAGTGCACGAGCTCTTGAACCGCGAAGGCCGCAAAGTGCATCGCCCGCGAAGAGCGCGGAGCATCTCATTTGAGAGCTGGCGACACCGACTTCGATGCGATCTCGTCGAAGGAGCGAGCGTTCTCCCGGAAGGTGGTCGGTCAACCAGCCAAGAGGCCCACGGCTTCGAAGTGACGCCACCATGTGGACGCTGTCGGGTCCATGGCGACCGGGGTGCGGAACACCGCCCCGGGACGCAGCGCCAGCTCGATCGTTGCGATGGACTTTGCGATCTCCGCGTCCGGCTCTGCGTCCTTTGCGGTAACAAATTCGTGCGCTCTCGGACGAAGGTCGATCCGCTCCACCGACCGGCCGAAGGCCGAGTTCCCCTCTGTGCTTCTGTGGCTCTGCGGTGAAGGCGGTTTCGTGAGGGCGCAGCTCAGGCGGCGACGCGGACCTTGTCGGCGGGGCGGCGCAGCACCAGCAGGTCGACCTCGGGCGGGGCGCCGAAGCGAAGCGGCACCGCGCCCACCCCGATGCCGCGGGACACGTAGAGCGCGGCGTCGCGCCGCCGGTACTCGCCGGCGATGTAGCGCCCCTGGATCCGGGCGACGTTGAGGTTGCGCTGGGTGAGCGCGATCTGGCCGCCGTGGGTGTGGCCGGCCAGGGTCAGGTGGGCGCCCGCCGCAGCGGCGTCGTGCCAGCTGCGGGGCTGGTGGCTGAGGCACATCCGGAAGGCGTCGCCGTGACCCTCGAGGGCCGAGAAGTCGGGGCCGCGCCCGGCGACCGCGCTGAGGTCCTCGAGGCCGACCAGGGCGAGCTCGACGCCGCGGCGCTGGAATCGGACCGAGCGGTTGACGAGGGGCGTGATGCCGGCTTCCTCGAGGGCGCGCTCGGACAGCTCGGGGTCGATGAAGTGGTCGTGGTTGCCGAGCACGCCGTAGACCCCGAGGGGGGCCTCGAGGCCCGAGAAGCCGGCCACGAACTGCTCGGCGTCGCTGGGCCGGCGGTCCATCTGGTCGCCGGTGAAGACCACCAGGTCGGCGGCGAGCCCATTCACCATCTCGGCCACCCTGCGCATCCGCTCCACCGGCATGTAGGGGCCGGCGTGGACGTCGGAGACCTGGACGATGGTCAGCCCCTCCCACTCGGGGGGCAGGTCGGCGAGCTCGAGGGTGGTGTGGCGGAGGCCGGGCAGGTCGAGGGCGCCGGCCACGCCGTAGCCGGTGAAGCCCATGGACCCCGCCGCCGAGAGCGACACGTTACGGATGAAGCGTCTGCGTGTGAGCATCGAGTTCAGTGAGTGGCCGCCACGGCGGTGGGACCCCCGCAGGCCGTCCGACATCATAACAGTATTCCGGACCGGCTATTCCGTGAGCCGGATTACAGACGGGGGGGCGGGGGTACAATGCCCAGCCAGATCGCTCGAAGAGGAGCTCCCCATGAACGACCCCGCGGCGCCGGGCACCCTTCCCTCCCAGCCCTCCCCCGCCTACCGCTGGTTGGTGCTGGTGGTCATCAGCCTCGCCATGTTCGGCAACTATTACGTCTACGACTCGATCGCGCCCATCGCCGACATCCTCAAGTCCGACCTGGGCTTCTCCGACTCCCAGTACGGTTGGCTGTTCTCGATTTACAGCGCGGCGGCGATCTTCGTCCTCCTCATCGGCGGCGTCGTCATCGACCGGTACGGGACGGTCAAGTCGACCATCGTCTTCGGAGCGATCTGCACCTTCTCCGCGATCCTGATGGCCACCACGGCGGACTTCTGGGTCATGCTGGTGGCCCGGCTGTTGCTGGGCCTCGGATCGGAGCCGCTGATCGTCGCGATCACCTGCGCCCTGGCGAAGTGGTTCAAGGGGCGCGAGCTCGGGTTCGCATTCGGGATCAACCTGACGATCGCCCGCCTCGGGTCCTTCTCGGCGGACTGGATGCCGACCTGGGTGCCGAGCGCCTTCGAAGGCTGGAGAAGCCCGCTGATGATCGCGGCGGGCATCGGGACGCTGTGCCTGGTTGCGGCCGTGCTCTACGGGGCGTTGGAGGCGCGAGCGAGCCGTCGTCACGGTCTCGGCGAGGCGGGCGAAACCGATCGACTGGTGCTGGCGGATCTGTTCAGGTTCACCAAGTCCTACTGGTTCGTGGTCGCGCTGTGCGTCACCTTCTACTCGGCGATCTTCCCGTTTAGGGGATTCTCCATCAAGTTCTTCATCGAGGCCTGGGACCTGACCCGGGACATCGCCGGCCAGTACAACAGCGTGCTGCCGCTCGCCGCCATGTTCGCGACGCCGCTGTTCGGGCTGCTCGTGGACAAGGTCGGCAAGCGGGCGCTGTTCATGGTCTTCGGCTCGTTCCTGATGATGCCGGTGTTCCTGATGATGGCCTACCACCTGACCCCGCTCTTCGTTCCGGTTGCCATGATGGGTGTCGCGTTCTCGCTGATCCCCGCGGTGATGTGGCCGTCGGTGGCGTACATCGTGGACGAGAAACGCCTCGGGACCGCCTACGCGGTCATGACGCTGGTCCAGCAGATCGGTGTCATGACGATGCCGCTGGTGATCGGCTTCCTGAACGACCGTTTCCAGGCGAGCGCCGACAACCCCGCCGGCCACATCCCGGGAATGTGGGCCTTCAGCGTGCTCGGCTTCCTGGCGCTGTTCTTCGCGATCCTGCTGCGGCGCTCGGAAACCGGCCCCGGCGCCCACGGCCTGGAGACCATCACCGCGTCGAGCTCGAAGAACTAGCAATCAGGCATTAGGTAGCACCTATTTCTTGAACAGCGCGTTGAACGCGGCCCGCGGGTCCTTCGGGTCGCCGGCGCTGCCGCCGCCTTCGGACGGCTTGAGCCCGAGGTCGCGCACCGACTTGGGCTGGAAGTGCTCGCAGTCGTTGGCCTTGGTCTTGGACTCGACGCGGGCCTCGATGGGCTTACGGCACTCGAAGCGGGCGCCGGTGTCGAAGAACGTGCAGTTCGAGCAGGAGTGCAGGGGCGAGCGGCAGCCCGGGCAGGTGGTGTCGGGCTCCACCTTGACGTTGACCAGGTCGCGGCCGCAGCGGGCGCACCTGAAGGCTACGGTGGTCGGCGCGCCCAGCCCGCGCCCGCGGGGGCCGTCGTCGTAATGCCGGACGCCGTCGGTCTTCGGTTTGTCGCGCCGGGGCTCGCGGTCCCGGTCGTCGTCCTGGTAGCCGCGGTGGCGGTACTTGCGGTCACTCATGGGGCTATGTCCTCATTGCCGATTCGTGGTGCAGGTTCAATTCTCCGACGTGATTTCTGATGAAATCACGTCGGAGAATTGAAAACAAGAGAAATCACTCGGCTGCGCCGATCCACGTCGGTGAGTGGTTGGAGCCTTGGGTTGTCAGCTGCCGGGGGACGCCGGCGGAGTCGGTGATGTAGATCTGCGGCCGTCCCGTCCGGTCCGACTCGAAGGCGATCATGGAGCCGTCGGGCGAGAAGCACGGCGACTCGTTGTTGCCCGGCGCGGAGATCACGGTCCGCTCGGTGGTGACCGCGTCGATGGTGGCGATCTGGAAGGTCCCCTGGTCGCGGGTGGTGCAGGCGATGCGGGTGCCGTCGGGGGCCCAGCTCGCCTCGTCGTGGAACTGGCCGCCGAAGCTCACCCGACGGACGTTCGAGCCGTCGGCATCCATCAGGTAGACCTGCGGGCTGCCCGAGCGGGTCGAGGTGAAGGCGATCTGACGGCCGTTGGGGGCCCAGGCCGGCTGGGTGTCGATGCCGAGCGTGGTGGTCAGCCGCTCGGCACGGCCTCCCTCCAGCGGAATCGTGTAGACGTCGACGTTGCCGTCCAGGCTCGAGGCGAAGGCGACGGTCCGGCCGTCGGGCGACACGCTGGGCGACGAGTTCACGCCGCCGGCGTCGTGGAGCAGCTTCAGGTAGCCCTCCTGGGGCGTCAGCAGGTAGAGCGCCGGGGTGCCGCGCAGGTAGGAGGTGAAGACCAGGTGCGTGCCGTCCGGCGACCAGGTCGGCCCCAGGGCGAGAGCCTCGTGCTTGGTGAGCTGCTTCTGGTTGACGCCGTTCCAGTCCATGACCCAGAGCTCGGAGCTCCCGGTGCGGTCGGAGATGAAGGCGATCCGGGACAGAAAGGGGCCGGGGCGGCCGGTGAAGACCTGGACCAGGTCGTTGGCCAGGGTGTGGGCGACGATCTCGGCGGCCGAGATCCCGGCCCGGTAGCGCTTGGCGAAGGCGAGCTCGCCGGAGACCAGGTCGATGAGCCGGGCCTCGACCACCAGCTGGCCGCCGGCCCGAACCACGGTCCCGCTGAGGAGGAACTGGGCGCCGATGGAGCGCCAGCGCTCGTTGACCACCTCGGGGCGAGGGTCGTCCTCGACGAGGGAGTAGAGGCGCCGGTCGACCACCGCGATGGGCGCGGCGGCGGCCAGGTCCTCGTCGAGGGTCTCCTGGAAGCCCCGCGCCACCTCGGCCGGGGTGCCGGGCAGGACCATGAGCGGCGGCGCCGCCACCGCCACCCGGCGCAGGCCGGGCTGGGTGATCTCGAGATAGATCTCGTCCTGCTGGGCCGAGGCGACGGCGGCCAGGCCGCACAGGGCGAGCGCGATGAGGGTCGTGGGTCGCATGGATCACTCCGAGAAGGTCAGGTGGACGGTCAGGCTCGGTTTCCGGTAGGCCGGCGGTAGGGGCGGCAGAGGGTTCGTGGCGTAGAGGGCGCGCAGCGCGGCGCGGTCGAAGGACGAGAAGCCGGAGCTCGACTCGAGCTCGATGCGGCTCAGTGCGCCGTCCCTCCCGATGGTGAAACGCACGCGGGCCCGGGTTCCTTCCGGGACCGCCGGCTTGTACCAGCGCGACTCGATGAGGGTCAGCATCCGTTGGACGTAGTAGGTGAAGTGGAAGTCCGAGGGGATCCCGGAGGTGTCGCCGGCGTCGGCACCGCCGCCCAGGGACAGCCCGCCGCCGCCGCCCGCCGCCGGCTCGGCCGGGGCCGGGGTGGGCCGCGGCGTCGATCGTGCCTCGGGGGCCGCCATGGCGTCCTCGCTGGGTCTGGTGGTGGGAGGCTCGGTCACCGGCGGAGCGGTCGCCTCGGGCTCGGGCTCGGTGGGCACCGGCTCCGGGGTCGCCTTCGGGGGGGCCTGGGTGGGGCGGGCTGCGGGCCTCGCCGGCGCCCGCTGCCGCGGGGCCGGCTCGGGCTGGACGATGCGCACCGAGACCGCCGGCAGCTGGGCCGGCCGGGCGGACGCGGAGCGGCTCATCAGGAAGATGCTGCCGACGATCGCCAGGTGGAAGAACAGGGCGATGCAGGCGAAAGGGAACAGCCGCGGCCTGGTCCGCTCGCGCTCCGACAGGATCAGGGACACCGGGTCCACTCAGCGCCCCTCGGGCTGGGTGACCATCCCCACCTGTTCGACGCCGACCTTGTCCAGCACCGCCAGCACCTTGATCACGAACCCGTAGGGCAGGTCCTGGTCGGCCTTGACGTACACCGGCCGTGGCTGGCCCGCGAGGGCCGCCCCCAGGCGGTCGGCGAGGAGCTCCAGGTGGATGGGCTCGTCGCCCAGGTAGATGATCTGGTCGGTGTTGAGGGTGAGCACCAGCGGCTCGTCGCTTTCGGTGGCGATCGCCGGCGCGTCCTGCTTGGGCAGGTTGACCTTGAGGCCCTGCACCAGCATCGGGGCGGTGATGATGAAGATGATGAGCAGCACCAGCATCACGTCGACCAGCGGCGTGACGTTGATCT
>DATHSO010000024.1:0-45269 GCA_035464095.1 Candidatus Methylomirabilota bacterium
GGCGGAGTGGTCGAAGACGGCGCCATCCCAGGTGCCGCTGGCGACCGAGTGGCAGAGCTGGCAGTCGGTGGGGAAGCCGGCGGCGACGTGGTCGGGGTCGTCGGTGCCCTGGTAGTCGGCGAGGTGGCAGTCGACGCACTCCGACGGCAGGCCCTGGTAAATCCCGCCGGAGTGGCATTCTGCGCAGTCGAGGGTGGCGTGGGCCCCGACCAGCGGGTAGACCGTGTGGTCGAAGACGGCGCCGTCCCAGGAGCCGCTGGCGACGGAGTGGCAGAGCTGGCAGTCGGTGGGGAAGCCGGCGGCGACGTGGTCGGGGTCGTCGGCGCCCTGGTAGTCGTCGAGGTGGCAGTCGACGCACTCCGACGGCAGGCCCTGGAAGACGTTGGAGCCGTGGCAGGCGTTGCAGGGCTGCACGGCGTGAGCCGCGACCAGGGGATAGACGCTGTGCGGGAAGCGGCCCTCGTTCCAGGACGGGTCGTTCGGCAGGTGGCACGGCTCGCAGTCTGTGGGGAAGCCGGCGGCGGCGTGGTCGGGGTTCGTCGCTCCCTGATGGTCCGAGAGGTGGCAGTCGACGCACTCGGACGGCAGGCCCTGGTAGACGCCGCCGGAGTGGCAGGCGGCGCAGTCGAGGGTCGCGTGGACGCCGACGAGCTGGAAGGCGGAGTGGTCGAAGGTGGCGCCGTCCCAGGTGCCGCTGGCGACCGAGTGGCAGAGCTGGCAGTCGGTGGGGAAGCCGGCGGCGGCGTGCGCCGGGTCGTCAGTGGCCTGGTAGTCCGCGAGGTGACAGTCGACGCACTCCGACGGCAGACCCAGGAAGACGTTGGACCCGTGGCATGCGTTGCAGGGCTGCACGGCGTGCGCTGCCACCAGGGGATACACGCTGTGCGGGTAGCGGCCCTCGTTCCAGGACGGGTCGTTCGGCAGGTGGCACGGCTCGCAGTCGGTGCCGAAGCCGGCGGCGACGTGGTTCGGGTTGATCGCGCCCTGGTGGTCGTCGAGGTGGCAGTCGACGCAGTCCGACGGCAGGCCCTGGTAGACGCCGCCGGAGTGGCAGGCGAGGCAGTCCAGGGTGGCGTGCACGCCGACGAGCTGGAAGGCGGAGTGGTCGAAGACGGCGCCATCCCAGGTGCCGCTGGCGACCGAGTGGCAGAGCTGGCAGTCGGTGGGGAAGCCGGCGGCGACGTGGTCGGGGTCGTCGGTGCCCTGGTAGTCGTCGAGGTGGCAACCGACGCAGTCGATGGGGAGCACGCCGTCGAAACGGCCGCCCACGTGGCACGAGTCGCAGTCGAGGGAGGCGTGACTGCCGACCAGGACGACGCCGGTGGCCGCCGCGTGGTCGAACGTGACGGCGGTCCACGAGATCGGGCGATGGCATTCCTCGCACTCGACTCCGAGCGCGGTGCGGTGGCGGTCGTCCTGGCGCCGGATCCAGTGGCAGTCGTAGCAGCGGGTCGGCGTGCCCTCGAGCTGACCGTTCCAGTGGCACTCGGCGCACGGCACGGCGAGGTGCCGTCCTTCGAGCGGCAACAGGGTGTCCTTGTGGAATGCGCGGGATGCGCCGGCGAAGGGTGTGGTCGGCTCGTGGCACCGGGCGCAGTCGTCGCCGAGGGTCCCCTGGTGGACGTTCTCGTGACACGACGAGCACTCGGGGTTCAGCGTCAAGAAGGAACGGGTCGTGTGGCAGCTGGAGCAGTCCTCCACCGCGGCGCGGGCGTGGGCCCCGACGAGCTCGAAGCCCGTCTCCTCTTCGTGGGCAAAGTCGTCGGTGTCGATCATCCGTATGTCGGCGTCGCGTCCGCCGTGCTCGGCGTGGCAGACCTCGCAGTCGCCGGTGATCTCGCGGTGGACCCCCTTTCCTGCGGCGATTCGATCGGCGATGAGGTCGTGGCAGACGAGGCAGCGGTCCGCCTCGATTCGAAGGTCATCGTCGTGGCAGGCGTCGCACATCCCGTCCTCGAGCTCGGCGTGAGCGCGGCTGAGCGGGCCAGGGGACATGGACGGATCGATCTCCTCGGTCGCGGCCGGGATCGACGAGCCGGCAGCTGTCAGGCCCGCCGCGAAGAGGATGACGGTGAGAATCGGCCGGTTCATTCGCCTTCCCGCCCCGATGTGCCGGCCGTCGAGCGCGCGACGTCCGGCACGATCTCGGTTCCGAAGCTGTGACCTCTGATCATTTGAAATAAGTATAGGCACGCATGCCGAGCGTTGCCAACCCGGCAGGGAACGATGGTTGAGACGGGGTTTCGAAAATCGGCGAACCGGGCGGAGTCGCGAGACGGGTGGAAGCCCTGTCGTGCCGACGACGGCTCACCGGCGGGTGATCACGGAATGCCGCGAGGGATGGCCGGGCCGAGGTTCTCGGGATACGTGACCGCGGTCACGCGGTCGGACCAGCGCGTCAATCCGGGATGTGGCGCGCGGGCGAGATTCGAGGTCGCCCGCCGCCGGGTTCGGCTCGACCTTTGCTAGACTTCCCGCGAAGACCGACACAAGGACGGTGGGCATGCCCCGAGTCGAAGATCTCGCACACGACGTCACGGTCCTGATCCTCGGCGGCGGGCGTGGGTCCCGCCTGTACCCGTTGACGGCACACCGCAGCAAGCCGGCGGTCCCGATCGCGGCCAAGTACCGGCTCATCGACATCCCGATCTCCAACGCCATCAACTCCCACATGCAGCGGATGTACGTCCTGACCCAGTTCAACTCGGTCTCGCTGCACCGGCACATCGGCCGGACCTACCGCTTCGACATTTTCTCGTCGGGCTTCGTCCAGATCCTGGCGGCCCAGCAGACCGACGGCGACAGCAGCTGGTTCCAGGGCACCGCCGACGCGGTGCGCCAGAACATCCGGTCCTTCGAGCAGCTGCGGGGCGACTTCGTACTGATCCTGGCCGGCGACCACCTCTACCGCATGGACTACCGGGACCTCCTCGCTGACCTCATGCTCCACGACGCCGACGTGGCGATCGGGGTCATGCCGTGCTCCCAGGAAGAGATCGCCTCATTCGGCGCCGCCCGGGTCGACGACGACGGCCGCATCCTCGAGTTCCGCGAGAAGCCGAAGACCGCAGAGGAGCGCGCCGGCATGGAGGTGGCGCCCGAGCTGCTCGAGGAGAAGGGGGTGCGCGCCGACCAGCCCTACCTGGCCTCCATGGGCATCTACCTGTTCCGCAAGCAGGCGCTGCGCGAAGCGCTGGACAACGATCTGGTGGACTTCGGCGGCGACGTCATCCCGGCCGAGATCGGCCGCCGCCGGGTCCAGGCCCACTTCTTCAAGGGCTACTGGCGGGACATCGGGACCGTCCGGGCCTTCTTCGACGCCCACATGGACCTGGTCCGCTTCGACCCGCCCTTCAGCTTCCACGACCAGGCATGGCCCATCTACACCCGCCCCCGCCATCTGCCGGGGGCACGCCTCGACCGGTGCTGCTTCTCCCAGGTCCTGCTGGGCGACGGCTCGAGGGTCGTCGACTCGACCGTCGACAGCTCGGTGGTGGGGCTGCGCGCCAGCGTCCAAGGCGCCAAGCTCACCCGGACCCTGGTCATGGGCGTCGACGGCTCCTACCCGGACGCCCCGCCCGGGTCGCCCCCGGTCGGCATCGGCAAGGGCACGGAGATCTCGAACGCGATCATCGACAAGAACGCCCGCATTGGCCGCGACGTGCGCATCGTCAACGAGCGCGCGGTGACCGAGGCGGACGGCGACGGCTGGGCGATCCGCGACGGCATCGTCGTCGTCCCCAAGAACAGCATCATTCCTGACGGGACGGTGATCTAGAGAACCGTGACTCGTGCCGGCGGGCCGTGGCGGGGGGTCAGCGAACAGGCTTCAGGGCCGGCAATCAGCGATCAGGGGCGGCAAACAGCAAGCAGCGGCAGTGATCAGCGTCCGCACCCGCACCCGGGGCCGGTCGCTGTCGCCGGTTGCTGACGCTGATCGCTGTTTGCTGGCGGCTGATCGCTGACGCTGGTTGCTGGTCGCCGGTTGCTGCCCCTGATTGCTGATCGCCGATTGCTGATCGCCGTCGCTGATCGCTGCCGCTGGTCCCTGCCGCTGCCACTGTCACTGCCATCTCACATCGGGCACGGGCACGGGCACGGGTACGGGTATAGGCCCGGCCACTGAAACACGACACCGCCCCGTTGCCGGGGCGGTGCCGCGTTCGGGGAAGGGGGGGCGTCGCTGCTACGGCCAGTTGGGTCGGTTGTGGCCGCCGCCCGGGGCCATCGGGAAGCCGGTCTCGGGGTCCCGGAGTTGGATGGACATGCCGGTGGCAAGGTCGGTCATGGCGATGGTCACCAGGAGCGGTTCGCCGCTGCAGATGGTTGGCGCGAAGGTCACCTCCAGGCCGAGCCCGGGCTCGATGAGCAGGCCCGCCGCCTCGACCGGCTGGTAAGGCGACACGACAATGATCCAGGTCTCGCCCGCGGCGTCCAGGGTCAGGGTCGGCTGGCCCGAGCCCGCGTGGCCGACGAAGTCGACGACCGTGCCGGTGACGGTCTGCACTTGCGTCATGTCGAGACCGCCGATGCCGCCGGGCAGCCCCGGGCCGGTGCCGGTGCCGTTGCCGGAGCCCCCGGGCTGGCCGCTGCCGCCGCCGCTGCCGCTGCCGGTACCGCCGCCGGTGCCGCCGCCGGTGCCCGGGTCGCGTCCCTGGCCGGGCCGCGTGGTTCCTCCGCGGTACTGGTTGCGGTGGGACCACTCAGGCCGCCCGGTGTCCGGGTCGCGGAGCTGGATCGAGCACTCCTTGGTCAGATTGTCGACCCAGGCGGCGACGTAGGGCGCCGAGCAGGTGTCGCAGGGAAAGATGAAGGCGTCGACCTCGTCACCTTCGGCGGCGCTGAACTCCTCGGCCTGGAGATACCACAGCGGGCCCAGCCCGACGTCGAAGGTCTCGTCCGGCGGGACGTCGACCGTGATCATCGGGAGACCGGAGCCGGGGCTCGAGGTGAAGGCGGTCACGATGCCGTGGATTTCGAAGCCCTGGTCGGGGTCGGCGGCTGCCACCGCGGCCGGTGCGGGGAGCGCCACCAGGGCCAGGACCGCGAGGCTGAGCACGGTGTGGAGCTTCATGATGCGTACCTCCTTGGTTTCCGACCGGTCAGCCCTCCACGGCGTTCCGGTCGGATCGGGAGGGAGCAAGGAAGGTGCCAGGAGGGGCCTCGTGTTCGGGGTCGCAGGAAGCCCGCGAGCGGGTCGTTCGGACTCACCCGCCGTGGCGTTTGGACCCGCCCTTGCTGCCGGCGGCGGCACCGGCCCCGGGCGAGTCGGGCGGGCCCGCGGGCGAATCGCCATGGAAGCCGCTTCCCATCTCGGGCGGCGGCGTCGTGCGGCCGCGATCCCAGTTCTCCGGGGCCGTTCGGTGCGGTCTCGGCGCCTCCGGTGGGCGGCCCACGGCGATCCGGGTCAGCTCGCCCGCCTCGACCCGCACCGGCGCCCGAACGCCTGCCGGGTCCAGGACCTCCACGACGCCGGCGAAGACCACCAGCTCGGTGTCGCCGTCTCGTGCCACGGCCACTCCGTAGGTGGTACCGCGCACCGCGAGCACCGCGGACGGCGTCGTGACCAGGCGTTCGTCGGCGCCGGTGAAGGCGTCGAAGATCGCCCGCAGGCGGCCCCGCTCGACGTGCAGCAGGACACCGGGACGTTCGTGGGCCAGGGTGCAGCGGGTCTTCGGCCCGAGCAGGAAGCGAGTCGCGTGGGACGCGACCTGGAGCTCGGCGCGGCTCGACGAGCCGGTGCGCAGCCGGTCCCCCGACACCGCCCGGTCACCCACCACCAGGCGGCGGGGCTCGGCCCCGGTCTCTTCGAACAGCTTGCGCTTGACGTCGACGATGTCGTAGATCAGCCGGTCGGGCTCGGTGCCGACGGCGGCAGTCGTCGGACCGAGAGTCGCGACGACTGCGAACGCCAGGCTCACGAAGGAGATTCTCATGACGCCTCCTCGACATTCGACGGGATTCCGAGCCGCTCCATCTTGCGGTAGAGCGACTTGCGCTCGATGCCGAGAATCCTGGCGGCTCGGGTCCGGTTGCCGCGGCAGCGCTCGAGAACCGCCGCGATGTGGAGTCGTTCGAGCTCGGCCAGGGTCAGGTCGCTGCCGATGGCCGGAGCGGCCGCGGCGTCATCGTCGGGCGCCTCCATGGCGTCGAGGATCGCGGCCACCACGTCGGCATCGGCGAGGCCGCCGCTGTCGATGATCGCCCGCTGGACCACGTGCTCGAGCTGACGGACGTTGCCGGGCCACGAGGCCCGACGCATCAGCTCGAGAACCTCCGGGGTGGCGGGCGCCACCTCGTCGCTGCCCTGCCGCCGTCGGAAGTGCTCCACCAGCAGCGGGATGTCGGAGCGCCGCTCCCGCAGCGGGGGCAGCTCGATCTCGTAGGCGGCGAGGCGGTAGTAGGCGTCCTCGCGGAAGTGGCCGGTCCGAGCCTCGGCCCGGAGGTCTCGGTGGGTGGCCGCGACCACCCGCACGGGAACCTGGAGCGAGCGGCTCGAACCCACCGGCCGGATCTCCCCGGACTGCAGGAAGCGGAGCAGCTTGACCTGGAGGGCGGCCGGCAGCTCCCCGACCTCGTCCAGGAACAGGGTGCCGCCCCGAGCCGTCTCGACCGCGCCGGCCCGGTCGGAGTCGGCACCGGTGAAGGCGCCCTTCCGGTGCCCGAAGAGCTCGCTCTCGAGCAGGGTCTCGGGGATCGCCCCACAGTTGATGGCGACGAAGGGCCCGCCCGGGTTGACGCCGAAACGGTGCAGCGCGGTGGCGACGAGCTCCTTGCCGGTTCCGGTCTCGCCGCGGATCAGGACGGGGACGTCGAGAGGCGCCACGCGGGCCACCGCCTTGTAGACCTCCACGATGGCGGGATCGGAGCCCACGATCAGCGACTCCGGGCCCTCGCTCGGCGGCTTCTTCGGGACCGCTTCGGCTGCCAGCGCGGCCCGAACCCTCGACAGGAAACGGTCGAGCGTGAACGGCTTGGCGAGGTAGTCGAACACCCCCCGGCTTCGAGCCGTGGCCGCGGTCTCCACGGTTCCCCGGGCGGTCACCAGGATGACGGGTGTTCCCGCGCCGGCCTCGTGGAGCGCTTCGACTACGTCGAGGCCGGTGCCGTCGCCGAGGTAGATGTCGGCCACCACCAGGTCGAAGACGGTGGCGCCGACGGCGGCGGTGGCCTCGGCGGCGGTGCTCGCGCGCGTCACCCGGAAGCCCTCCTTGACCAGGGCGAGGGCCATCACCTCCCGCATGGCGGCGTCGTCGTCAGCGACCAGGACCTTCGGTTGCATGGCCTCCGCTCTCCTCGGGCAGGCGGACCGTGAAGGTCGATCCCCGCCCGATCGTGCTGTCTACCTCTATGCATCCTCCGTGCCAGTCGACCACCTCCTGGACGAGCGCCAGGCCGAGGCCCGAGCCGCCGCCGCGGCTGCCGGGGACCCGGTAGAAGCGCTCGAAGAGGTGTGCGACGGCATCTTCGGGGATGCCGGGGCCTTCGTCGGTGACCGTGAGCACCGCACCGCCGGCGTCTCTCCGGACGCCGACCGTGACGGTGGAGCCTTCCAGCGAGTACTTGACCGCATTGCCGAGGAGGTTGTCGACGACGCGGGCGAAGAGCTCGGGCTCGACCCGCACCCGGACGCCGCTCTCGAGCCTCCGATCGATCTGCTGGCCCCTGGCGCGGGCCGCTTGCCCGAGGATGTCGAGACGACGCCTCACGAGCTCGGCCAGATCAACGAGCTCGACCTCGCCCTGCCACCCGCCGGCTCCGAGGCGCTCCAGATCGAGGAAGGTCGTGACCAGCGAGCCGAGCCGCGTCGACTCGTCGCGGATCAGGGAAGCGACCCGCCGCTGCTCATCGCGGTCGAGCTCGTAGCGCTCGATGGTCTCGCCGAGGCCGGCGATCGAGGCGAGGGGCGTCTTGAGCTCGTGCGACACCAGTCGCTGCATGTCCCGCCGCCGGCGCTCGAGCTCGAGCTCGGCCGTCACGTCGCGCAGGATGGCGAGGCCGCCGTCGTCGTCGAGCTCGATCCTGGTGACCGCGACCTCGGCACCGCCGGGCCGCAGCGACGGCTCCCGCTCCCGGGCCGCGAGCTCGAGGTCCCGGCGCTCCGGCTCCGAGCCCCACAGGCGGCGGGCGGCGGGATTGGCGATCACCACCTCGCCGGCCCCGTTCCACATGACGACGCCGTCGGACAGCCCGTCGAGCAGGGCGCGGCGGGCCCGGTCGTCCCGCAGCACGGCATCCTGGAGCTCGATCAAGGCGGCGAGCCGGCCGGCGGCGGTGGTTGGGAGGGCGGCGGGCTCAGCCACGCCGAGGTGGCGAAGCAGGGATCCCAGGAGCCGGCCGCTGCGCTGCTGCGCCGTGCGGGACTCGGCGGCCTCGCGCAGCAGCACCGCGGCGACCGGGGCCAGCAGAAGCGGGGCCGGTACGAGCAGCAGATGAGCGGCCTGGAGGGCGGCGAAGCACCCCACCAGGACGGCCGCCAGGACCAGTACGAGGTGGACCGGTCGGAAGACGCCGGCGCGATTGCGCGCGACCTGCGTCGCCGCCGCGGCCGCGAACGCCGCGACCAGTATCCAAGGTGCGGCCGCAGGCGTCACGAGGCCCCCGCTGAGGAGCGACGCGGTGGCGGACGCGTGCACCAGGACCCCGGGCGCCGGAGCCGGGCCCGGGTCGGTGGGGACCACCAGACGATCGCCGGTGCCGGTGGCGGTGACCCCGACGAAGACCAGCCCGCCGGCGATAGTGTCGGCGTCGTGCCTGTGATCGACCAGGTCGACCGCGGAGATCGTCGGCATTCGGGACGGCGCCGGACGGAAGTCGGGTCGCAGCGGCACCCCAGGCTCGACGACCAGGTCGGGTCGGAGGAGCCGTGCCGCGGCCAGCGACATGGCGGGCAGCGCGACTCCGCCGGACTGCTTGGTGGCAAGGACGGTGCGCGCCACGCCGTCGGTCGCGACCTCGACGTGCACGTGGGCGGCCCGGTCCGCACCGCCGAAGCGAGGGTCGGGCAGCAGCCAGCTGCCGTCGGGGCCGAGAGCGGCCGCCAGGATCGAGGGCCCCAGGGCGAGGGCCTCGGCCAGGGCCCGGTCATCCAGCTCGCCGCCGGGCTCCAGCAGCAGGAGGTCGACGATCACGCCCGCAGGCGCGCGCCGGTGCGCGCTCGTCACGACCTCGGCGACGCGGCCCCGCGGCCAGGGCAACGGCCCAAGAGCGGCGACGGACCGGTCGTCGATGACGATCGTCGTCACCGAGTCGGCCACCCTGAGGCGGTGCGTGAGTCGCAGCAGGACGTCGCCGAGGGTGCGGTCGACCGGGTCCAGCAAGCCCATGACCCAGAGAGCCCCGGCCGTCGCTGCACCGGCAGCGGCGAAGGCCGCTGCCCGCCTGAGACCGGTTCCCCGGGACCGCGAACTCGCCATCCTGCTCTCAGCCCCTTGCCAGCATGGTAGCTCGAAGCGCGAGCGGCGAGCCGATCCGGATCGTTGAGGATTCATTCAATTTCTTAAAAACATACCACTTCTTGCGATCTCTGTGCGGCTTGAGGATACTTGCCCAACAGTCCGGCATCGCGGACGGGAGACTGGGAGGGCGACACGTGCGACCCGCGTTGTTGATCGTGCTGACCTGGGCGCTGATGGCGACCAGCGCCACGTTGGCGCAGGAGGCCGGAACCGGCGTCTCTGATGCGGTGGCTCGGCTGGCGGCGGCGCAGCGCGCCGCCATCGCCCAGGCGCCCGCCCTGCGCGCGCTCGTCGCAGGCTTCGAGACCGACGCGGCGGACCACCGCCGGGAGGCGGCGTCCGGAAGCCCTTACGTGGAGTGGCAGAGCGAGGGCCTCGGCGGCTCCGGCCGACAGCCCAACGGCGCCGACTACCTGCGGGTCGGGACACCATTCAATCTGCCGGGACAGATCGGCCGGGCGCGGGCCCTGGTCAGGTCAGCCGACGCCTGGCAGGACGACGCCGTCACCGCCGCCGGCCTCGCCACCGCCGCGGAGACCGCGAGGCGCTGGATCGCCGTCGCGGCCGCCCTGGAGAGCGAGGCCCTGCAAAGGGCGCGGCTCGAGCGCCTGGACGAGGCCCTCAACCTCCAGGAGGCGCGCTACCAGCTCGGCGAGATCGCCGGATCCGAGGTGCGTCAGCTCGACCTCGAGCACGTCGGCCAGAGCTCGCGGTTGGCCCTGGTCCGGGCCGAACGAACCGCCGCCGAGGCCGCTCTCGCGGAGCTCTGCGGCGACGCCTGCGGCGAGGTCCGGGTCGGGGATCTCGGGACGCTGGCAGCCGCGTCGAGGACCCCGGGCGTTGGCACGATCGACGACGAGCGCCTCGCCGACGGCCCGTTCCTGCGCCGGGCGAGGAGCGACACGGAGCTCGCGCAGGCCGCTGCCGATCTGGTGCGAGCCACCGCCTGGGGACGGGGCGAGATCGAGGCCGAGTGGGAGCGGGTCCCGGCCCTGGAGGGGATGCCGTCCTTCGACGCCTGGGGTTTCCGGGTCGCGGTGCCCCTGCCGATCGGCGTCGCCGGCCACCGCGAGCGCGAGGCCGCGCGCGCCCGCGCCGACCGGGCGTCGGCCGAGCTCGAGGCGGCGAGGCGGCAGGCCCGGCGAACGGTGGCGGAGACCCTCGCGATTGCGGAGGGCGCCGCAGCCCGACTCCGCGCCCTCGAACCGGCCGTCGAGGAGCTTCCCTTCACCGACCGCTCCCTGGCCGAGCAGTTCCGGCTCGGCGCCATCTCCTACCTGGCCTACATCGACGGCCTCAACCGCTTCGACAGCATCGTGGGGGAGACAATCGACGCGCGTGCTGCGCTCCTCCGGGCGCGGCTGGAGCTGGCCCTGACTCTCGGTGACACCAGCGTCTTCCCGCTGCCAGCCACCGCCGTCCACGAGGAGGACTGACATGCGTGCCCCCCTGACGTTCATGATCCTGATGTTCGCGGCGGCTTCGGCGGCGGACGATGTGGTTCGGCTCGACGAGCGGCAGGTGGCGCGTGCCGGCGTTTCCACGGTCGAGGTGGCCGAGCGCAGCTTCGGCGACCGGCACCGGGTGGTCGGTCAGGTGGTGCGCGTGCCCGGCTCGACCCTGAACCTGAAGGCCGTCGTGCCCGGGCGCGTGGAGTTCATCGGGGTCGCACCCGGAGATCGGGTGGCGGCGGGCGACGTGCTGGTGGCGTTGCACTCCCACGAGATGCTGAGTATGCAGGCCGAGCTCCTGAAGGCCCGGGAGCGCTCCCGCCTGGCGGCGACCCGCGTCGAGGCCGGCCGCCAGCTGTTCGAGGTCGAGGGGATCGCGCGCCTCGAGCTCCAGCAGCGCGAGCAGGAGGCCTTCGCCGCCGAGCTCGAGGTGGAGCTCGCCCGGGCCGAGCTCCTCGACCACGGTCTGGCGGAGCAGGTCCTCGAGACCGTGCTCAGCACCCTCAAGCCGGACCCACACCTGCCGGTGGCGGCGCCGGTGGCCGGGGTCGTGCTCGAGCTCGAGGTCGAGGAGCACGAGTGGGTCGAGGAGCTCCAGACCCTGCTGGTCATGGGCGACCCGGAGCGGCTCGAGCTCGAGCTCCAGGTGGCGCCGGACAAGGCGTCGTCGGTGAGCGCAGGCGACGGGCTGGCATTCTGGCCGGCGGGCAGGCCGTCCGAGCGTGGCCGTGCCACGGTCCTGTCGAGGGTGCCCCAGGTCGACCCGGACACCCGAACCATGCGTTTGAGGGCTCGCATCGTCGAGGCGGGCTCGGATCTCTACGCCGGGGTGTTCGTGGAGGGCGAGATCGACTTCGGCGAGGCGCGGACAGCGCCCGCGGTCCCGACGTCGGCGATCATCAACCTCGCTGGCGAGGACGTGGTCTTCGTCGACCGCGGCGACGGTGCCTTCCAGGTCCGACCGGTCCGGCTGGGCGTCTCCGACGGCGACCATCGCGAGGTGGTCAGCGGTGTCGCGGCCGGCGACCTGGTGGCGACGACGGGGGTCTTCCTCCTCAAGTCGACCCTGCTCGGCGGTGGCGGCGAGGGGGACTGACATGCGCCGTCTCATCGAGCTGTCCCTGGCCCACCGGCTGGTGGTCATCCTGCTCGCCCTGCTCGTGGTCGGCGCCGGGTGGAGCGCCTTCCAGCGCCTCCCCATCGACGCCTTCCCCGACGTCACCAACATCCAGGTCACGGTGATCTCACAGGCCTCCACCCTGTCGCCGTTGGAGATCGAGCAGCTGGTGACCTACCCCATCGAGCAGGCGCTCACCGGCCTGCCCCACTCGACCGAGGTGCGTTCGCTCTCAAAGTTCGGGCTCTCCATGGTGACCGCGGTCTTCGAGGACGGAACCGACATCTACTTCGCCCGACAGCTCGTGCTGGAGCGAATCTTCACCGTCGCCGACGAGCTGCCGGAGGGCACCACGTCCAGCCTCGGGCCCATCTCCACCGGTCTCGGCGAGGTCTTCCAGTACACCCTGGAGAGCGACCGTCGCGACCTCATGGAGCTGCGCAGCCTCCAGGACTGGGTGCTGCGGCCCATCCTGCGGACCGTGCCGGGGGTCGCGGGCGTCGACTCCTTCGGCGGCTACGTGCGGCAGTTCCACGTGGTCGCAGACCCGGTGGAGCTGCGGCGCTACGACCTCGCCCTCGAGGAGCTGGCCGCGGCGGTGGCGGCCAACAACGGCGTGGCCGGCGGCGCTTTCGTGGAGCGGGGCGGCGAGCAGTTCGTCGTCCGCGGCGACGGCTGGGTCCGATCAACCGCCGACTTGGAGGCTACCGTGGTCGCCTACCGGCAGGGCGTGCCGGTGCTGCTCGAGCAGGTGGCCGACGTCGAGGTCGCCCCGGAGATCCGACAGGGTGCCATCAGCCGCGACGGCCGGGGCGAGACGGTGGCGGGCATCGTCCTGATGCTCAGGGGCGGTTCGGGGCGCGACGTGGTCGCCGGGGTCAAGGAGAAGCTCGCCCTCGCCCGCCAGTCGCTGCCCGACGATGTCGAGGTGGTGCCCTTCTACGACCGGGACGAGCTGGTCCGGACCGCTCTCGGGACCGTGCAGTCGGCCCTGGTCCAGGGGGCCGTGCTGGTGGTCCTGGTGCTGCTCTTCTTCATGGGCCACGTGCGGTCCGCGGTGCTCGTCGCCATCCAGCTGCCGGTGGCCGCCCTCGCCACATTCCTGGTGATGGACCTGGTCGGGATGTCGTCGAACCTCATGACCCTGTCCGGCCTCGCCATCGCCATCGGCATGCTCGGCGACGGTGCCATCGTCCTGGTTGAGAACGCGGTCCGCCTCCTCGGGAGCGAGCCCGAAGGTGCCGAGGACCGCAAGGAGCTGGTCCGCCGGGCGGCGCTGGAGGTGGCCCGTCCCATCGTCTTCGGCGTCGCGGTGATCATCGTGGTCTTCCTGCCCATCGCCACCCTCCAGGGCCTCGAGGGCAAGATGTTCGCCCCCATGGCCTACACCATCTCCATCGCCCTGGGCTGCGCGCTGCTGTTGTCCATGACCCTGATCCCCGTGCTCGCCTCCCTGACCCTGCGTCCGGCACCGGTCTTCGGCGGTGGTCGCATCCCGCACCCGGCGGACCTGGTGCGTCGCATGTACCGCCCACACCTCCGGTGGGCCCTCGGCAACCCGAGGGTCGTGATCGGCGCCGCCCTCGCTCTTGGGCTCGTTGCGGCGGTGCTGGTACCCACCCTCGGGACCGAGTTTCTGCCCACCATGGACGAGGGCTCCATCGTGGTCCAGCCGTTCCAGATCCCGTCGGTCTCGCTGCCCCAGGCCCTGGACACCGTGGCCCGCATCGAGTCGGCGATCATGGAGCTGCCCGAGGTGGTGCACGTGGTCAGCCGCACCGGCCGCTCGGACATCTCGTCGGACCCCATGGGCGTCGGCGAGAGCGACGTGTACGTGGTGCTCCGCCCCCGCTCCGAGTGGACCACGGCCGCCACCAAGGCGGGGCTGGTGGACGCCATCCGGCAGCAGCTGTCGGAGATCCCCGGCGTCGAGTTCGGCTACACCCAGCCGATCCAGATGCGGGTCGACGAGCTCCTGTCGGGCGTCAAGTCGCAGATCGCCGTCAAGGTCTTCGGAGACGATCTCCACGAGCTCGCGGTGCTGGGCGACCGCATCGCCGAGGTGGTCGGCTCGGTCGACGGGGCGGTGGACCTCAAGGTCGAGGCCGTCGAGGGTCTCGGCTACCTCCAGATCGAAATGGACAGACGCCGCCTCGCCCGGCTCGGCATCAGCGTCGCCGCGGTCCGGTCGCTCATCGAGACCGCGATCGGGGGGCGGGTGGTGACGATCGTTCCGGAGGGCGACCGCCGGACCGACGTCGTGGTCCGGCTGCCTCGGGAGTTCACGGCCGACGTCGACAACCTGCGCGACCTGCCTCTGGCGACCCCGACGGGGGAGCGGGTCGTGCTGCGCGAGGTCGCCGACTTCGAGCTCGTCGAGGGTCCCGCCCAGATCTCCCGCGAGGACGGCATGCGGCGCCTCGTGGTGGAGCTCAACGTCGTCGGGCGCGACATCGGCGGCTTCGTGGCGGAGGCCCGACAGCGGCTGGCCGAGGAGGTCGAGCTGCCGACCGGTTACTACGTGACCTGGGGCGGCCAGTTCGAGCAGCAGCAGCGCGCCATGGCTCGGCTCCGGCTCATGGTGCCGGTGGCGCTGGTGTTCATCTTCATCCTGCTCTACCTCAACTTCCGCGATACGCGGCCGGTGGTTCTGATCCTCGTCAACATCCCGCTGGCCCTGGTCGGCGGGGTCCTCGGCCTCAAGCTGTTCGGCATGTACCTGTCGGTGTCCGCGTCGGTCGGCTTCATCGCCCTGTTCGGTATCGCGATCCTCAACGGCCTCGTGATGGTGGAGTTCTTCCGGACTCTCGAGGGCCAGGGCAGGGCTCGGCGCGAGGCCGTCCTCGAGGGCGCCGAGATGAGGCTGCGGCCGGTGCTCATGACCGCGGCGACCACGGCGCTGGGCCTGCTGCCCATGGTGTGGGCGTCGGGGGTCGGCTCCGAGGTCCAGCGCCCGCTGGCGGTGGTGGTGGTCTTCGGCGTCGTCACCTCGACCCTGCTCACCCTCATGGTGCTGCCGGTGCTCTACGACCGCTTCGGGACCAAAGCCTGACGGAGTCAGTCGCAGCAGCGGCAGTGACAGTGGCAGTGACAGTGGCACTGGCAGTGACAGTGGCAGGGGCAGAGGCAGTGGCAGTGACAGTGGCAGGGGCAGAGGCAGGGGCAGAGGAAGGGGCAGTGACCGGTGCTCCTCACTCCGCACTCCTCACTCCTCACCGCTCCTTCTGACCCTGGAGGCAAGAAAAGGGCCCCGCCGTGGGGCGGGGCCCGGGATTCGGATCAGAGCCCGGTCAGAAGGACCAGCCGGCGCTGAGGGTCGCCCACTGCACCTGACCGGAGGTGTCCCAGAGGTACGGCTCGTTGTCCTTGTAGTCCACGAACCGGTACCACAGCCGCAGCCACAGGTCAGCCGTGAACTTGTACTTGAGCATGACGTCGAGGTTCAGGCGGTCGACGTCGATGTCCGAGAAGGTGTGGCTCTGGGAGAAGTCGAAGACGGTCGGGGGGTGGGTCGCGACGTAGTCGTCGGCCGGCAGGTCGAACTGGTCGAGGCCGCCCTCGGCCGCGGTGTAGGCGACGTCGAGGCCGATGTCGAAGGTCTTGGCGGGCCGGATCTTGATGCCGGCGAGCAGGCTGTTGGCCTCTTCGTTGTAGGCGAGCAGGTCGCGGGAGTAGCCATCCTGGCCACCCATGATCGTGCCTGCTCAACCGTCGAAGACCGGGATGCAGGCCGGTGCGTCCAGGCTCATGTCCTGGTAGGCCCAGCCGAGGTACCAGTCCCAGTTGGCGCCGCCCGGCGACCACAGGGTCACCGTCGCGGTCTGCCGCTCCTTGGACCAGTCGGTGAGGTCGCCGTCGGTGTTGTCGCCGTCCCACCAGACGTAGCGGCCGGTGAGGGTGGCGCCGGCGAAGCTCCAGCCGAGGGCGATGGTCGCCCGGTTCCAGCTCGACGCCGACGCCGTGGTCTCGGCGATCCGGGCGTCGTGGAAGTCGTAGTACTGAGGCGTTTCCGGGTTCCACGGGTTGGGGTACTGCTCTGAGACCAGGGTCGAGCAGGCGCCGTCGATCAGGGTGAAGGCGTTCTTGACGTCGCCGACCTTGTACTCGGCGTCGAAGCGGAGGCCCTTGGCGGGCCGAACCCGGTAGCTGAGGCCGAGGACGTTGGTGGTGGTCTCCTTCTCGCCGGGCAGGACCTCGTAGGTCTCCCGGTCGACGACGTCGTAGTCCCAGGACCCGCGCAGGGTGCCGCCCTTGCGGCCGAGGCGGTAGGAGGCGTCGAGCTTGGACTCGAGGCCTTCCCGGTCGAGGGCCGAGGTGCGCCACTGGTCGAAGGTCAGGCCGTAGACGTCGTAGTAGGTCAGGCCCGCGTGCGGGCCGGCCGGGGTGGTGCGCTGGATCGGCTCGATGTAGACGTCGTCGTTCTCGGTCTCGTAGACCTTGCCGCGCCAGCGCAGGCGAAGGTCGTTGCCGAAGCGCTTGGCGGCGGTGACCACGTAGCCCGAGTAGTCGGCCTCGTAGCCGGTGCCGCGGTTCTCGGTGGTCGCCCAGACGCCGTTGGCGGTGATGGCGAGGCCGTTCTTCGACGCCCAGCGGAAGTCGAGACGGGTGGTGCTCTTGTCGATCTCGGGCTTGCGGTCGGCCGGCACCGGGCCGACGTCGTCGTCGAACTGCATGCGGTTGTCGAACACCGGGGTCTGCAGCTCGGGGTGGAGGTTGTTGTCGAAGGTCACCGTCACGTCCGGGTTGTCCTCGCGCAGCTGCCGGTCCGTGACCCGGGCGCGGATGAGGCCGCTCTTCCAGGCCACCGAGGCCTCCAGCGTGCCGTCGGTGGTGCTCTGGTTGCGGGCGTGGGCCTGGCTCTTGACGTGGCAGGTGTCGCAGTGCGAGGTCGTGAAGGCCTGGGTGTGGCCCTTCCTCTGCTGCTCCCGGAACTCGATCGCGAGCGTCAAGGGCCGGAAGCCGGGGAACTGGAGCTCGGTGCGATCCTCGAACAGCGCGTACTCCATGACGTAGTCCTGGCTGGGACTGAAGTCGGTGTGCTGGACGACCTTGCCGTTGGTCGAGGTCGACTCCAGGTTGGTCATGGGGTCGTGGCCGAGGCGATGCGGGAACTTGATGTAGGTGGTGTGGGACCGGACCATCCGCTTGACGTCGAAGTTCAGGTGGCCCTCGTTCTCGTCGGTGGCCATGTACTTGAACTTGAAGTCGAGGGCGCCCCAGTCCTGGAAGGTCGACAGCTTGACCTTGCCCACCGGTCCGTCCTCGACGGTCGAGAACTCGGCGGCCTTGTCGGGGAGGTCGTCGACCTCGGTGATGAGCCCGCCGATCTCGATCGAGCCCTCGAGCGCGGTGGAATCGTCGCCGTCGTCAGCTGCCACCGCGAACGGGAAGGCGGCGAGAAGCGCGGCCAGCACGAGATGAGTGGGTGCTTTCATGCTCCTCCTCCTTCCTCACCGCACCATGCCGAAGCCGGCGCCGGCCAGAGACTGGGCGGGCAGGTCCGAGCCGTGGATCTGCGAGTGGCACTGGCTGCACTTGGTGGTGAACGAGCGGTTCATGCCGTACTCGCCGTGCGGATTCTCGAACTCGCGACCGCCGACGTCGACGTGAGCCTCCTCGGGGCTGATGAGCCCGGCGTGGAAGTGGAACTCGTGGCACTGCAGGCAGAGCATGGGCTCGTTGGCGGTGAGCAGGTTGTCGGCCACCGAGCCGTGGGGCCGGTGGCACAGGCTGCACGACTCCTGCACCGGCTCGTGCTCGAAGATGAACGGCCCCTCCTGCGACTGGTGGCAGGTGTAGCAGAGGTCGTTGAGCCGCATGTGGTTGTCCCTGAGCATGGACTCCGACGCCGCGTGGGGGTCGTGGCAGCTCGCGCAGCTCATCTTACCTTCGGGCACGGGGTGGTGGTTGGGCAGCTGGAACTCGGCGTAGACGTGGGTGTGGCAGTCCAGGCACGCCGACTCGGGCTTCCTGGCCTCGTGGATGCCGTGGCAGGTGCCGCAGGCGACGTTCTCCATGGCATGGGTGGACGCGTTCCACTCCATCATGCCCTTGCTGCCGTGGCAGTCCATGCAGGCGGCCACGTCGTCGGCCGTCCACTCGGTGAAGGTCCGGATCAGGGACGAATCCCCCTCCTCCATGTGGGCGGTGCCGTCGCCGTGGCAGCCCTCGCAGCCCACCTCGCGGCCGTAGACCTCGAAGGGCTCGATCCGCATGTGGATCTGGTGGGTCATGCCGGCGGCGACCTCGTCGTGGCAGTCGGCGCACATGCCGTCGTCCGCGAGCGCGGGGACGGCCAGCAGGCAGACCGCCGCGAGAGCCGCCGTCAGCAGGCTCTTGCTCAACATCGCATACCTCCTTCTCCTCATGAGTCGAAAGCTCATACACCGGGCCCGGAACGGCCCGAGATGTTCGGTGGGAATGCGCGCGGTGACGTGGGCGGAGCTGGCGGTCGGTGCCGTCCACCCGGGACGGCCGTGAACGCCTCAGCGGTCTGGCGGGACAGCCCGCGAAACAACCCGATTCGAGCCCACGCCCCGACGCTATAGATCTCAATACCGATTGTCAAGCGTATGTCACTTTGGTTAATTGCTAATTTATTCAAATAACAAAGTAATACTCAACAAACCAAGATTCTCCAATGAGTTGAGCTCGTTCCGCGACGCTTCAGATGTTTCGATGGTGGAGCGCGTGAGGAATTTTTCGAGAGATTGTCTCAAAATCCTGATGCGCCGTTCCGCCGGCCCGAGGTCGTCAACGGTTCGCGATCAGGTAGCCCCAGTTGGCCAGAACGACAGCCGCCAGGATGGCCACCCACCAGCGTGGCAGCCTGCCATCGAGGGTCACGGCGGGAACGCGGAAGAGCGCCCAGATCAGGGCGAGCGCACCGCCCGCGAAGAAGGCGGCGCCGGCGACCGTCGCCAGCGGGTTGACCGCGAAGGCGGTGGCAAGATCCAGGTCGAGGAGCGCGAGGGCGACCCGGGTCGTGCCGCAGGTCGGGCAGGGGATCCCGGTCAGGCCGCGAAAGGTGCAGGGCCGCAGCAACGGCGCCGCAGCGATCCACACCGGCCGCAGGACTGCGGCCGCCGCGGCGGCCGCGAACCAGAGCACCGCAAGCTGCCGCTCCTCGCGGGTCGCCGGCCGGAGCCTCAGGCGCGCCATGGGTCGGTGCCGCCGGGCGGCGCCGTCGGTCCGCCCGGCGGCGCCGTCACTGCGAGCCGGCGATGGCCGCGATCGCCCCGGTCATGACCGCGATGAACACGGCGAAGACGCAGCACAGCACCAGCGGCAGCAGCACAGCCACCAGCGCCTTGCCCTGGCTGGTCCGGTGAGCGGTCGCGAAGCCGATGACGTAGAGGACGACGGTCCAGATCAGGGTGACGATGCCGCCGCACAGGGGGACGATGCCGGCGAGCTGGGCGGTCTGGGCGTAGCAGACGACCCGCACGGTGGCCTCGAATCCTGCGCCGGCTCCGCCGACCACGAGCAGCATGAGGTGGAGCAAGGCTGCGGCGATGAAGACCCCGATGATCACGAAAAGGGGCGCGAGCACCACCATGAGCAGCCCCCAGCCGATGGACAGACCGTAGGCGGCGCCCATCCCGGCGAGCTCCTCGGTGGAGCTCATGAACGGCAGCCACATGCCCTGGAGCAGCACGTTCCAGAGCACGGCGACGGCGATGCTGACCCAGCCGATCACGATGGCGTAGAACAGAGGCCGCCCGATCCCGCCGCCGGTGGGCATCCTCCGGAAGGCCTCGGACGGGCTCATGGCGAGCAGCTTGACGGTCTCGAGGAGGCCGTCGAAGGTGGACCGGGAGGGGTCCTCCCAGGGGATCATCGGTGGGCTCTCGGGTGCCGGGGGCGGCGGGTACTCCATGGTGCGGCTCCTTTCGCCGGTCTCGCTCGGGTCGTATCAGATGCTCGGCGCCACCGGCGGAGGTGGCGGCGGCTCGTCCGTGCGTGGGGGAGCGGTCGACCAGCCGCCGCCGGAAGCGGGCGGTACCGGCTGGACCTTGAACACCGAGCCGCCGATGAGGCCGCCCAGGGCGGCGAACAGGACCCCTGCCACGATCCAGATCAGTGCAAAGACCAGGATGAAGAACGCCGGGCCCACGGACTCGATCATCTGGATCGCCTGGTCGGCGGCCTCGGGGTCAGAGATCATGGGGTTTCGCTCAACTGCTTCGCGCATGGCGGCCGGGTCGAGGCCGCCGGTGACCAGGGAGACCACCGAGTTGAGGATCGAGCCGACGATGCCGAAAACCGCCCCGGTGAGCAGGCCCAGGACGCCGCCCTTGCCACCGTCGAACTCGACCCCGGCGCTGCGGCAGCTCCTGGAGTAGAGGAACGCCGCGAGCAGACCGGCGGCCACCGCCCACAGACAGCACGCGCAGTTCGCGATGGGTAGACCGCTCAGAAAGCCGAGCGAGCCGCCGGCGATCAGCGCCGGCATCATCATGGACGGGGCCTTGGCTTCCATGCTTGCCTCCTTGAGCTCGACCGACATTCTACGCGATCCGCTCACCGCCGAGGTCGGCAACGGCGTCGGCGAGAAGAAGGCCCGCCAGCAGCGCCGGGGGGATGGCGACCGCGAACCGCGGCCAGTCGTCGAGGGTGGGCAGCGGCGTGAAGCCGAGGACGAAGTCGACCGCCGACGGCACCGCCGCGATGACGATCCAGGCCAGCCGTGGACGCACCGTGCGGCCGGCGACCGCGGCGGCGGTGAGCCCCAACCAGCCGCCCACGTAGAGCCCGAAGCATCGGGCGCAGACGGGCAACGGGCCGTCGCCCAGGTCGAGGCAGCGCTCCGCGATCTGGTGGCAAGCGGGTCGGAAGGCGAGGCGCGCCCAGCCGAGCTCGGGCGCCACGCGGCGCTCGAGGACCGGCAGGAGAACAACCGCCAGGCAGACCAGGCCCGAGGCCACCGCTGCCGACGCGATCCAGAGCCGCGCCCGCGGGCCGACCGCTGTCACGGCGGTCCCTCGACGGCGGCGCCGCCGGCCTCGAAGAGGTCGGGCTGCTCGAGGTTCCCGGGCGCGAGGTTGGAGACCCCGACCCCGAGCAGGCGTACCGAGAGGCGGTGGGCCTCGGTGGCCCGGACCAGTTCGCGCGCGCACCCCGCCAGGACGTCGCCGTTGGCGGTGGGGGTGGGCAGGGTGTGGGAGCGGGTGACGGTGGTGAAGTCGGGGTATCGGGCCTTGACGGTGACCGTGCACGCCGACAGCTGCCGGTGGGCCAAACCGTCGGCCACCTCGGCGGCCATCCCGTCGAGAACCGCGTCGATCTCGTCGGGGTCCCGGAGGTTCGCGGCGAAGGTGCGCTCGGTGCTCAGGCTCTTGCGCACGTGGTCGGTGTGGACCTCACGGTCGTCCTGGCCGCGGGCGAAGGCGTACAGGGTCCGGCCCCAGTGGCCGAAGCGCTCCAGGAGTCGGTCCAGGGACACCCGGCGGAGCTCGCCCACCGTGGTGATGCCGAGCTCGTGCAGAGCCCGCTCGCCGGCCGGCCCGACCCCGTGGAGGCGCCGCACCGGCAGGGGCGCGAGGAAGTCCAGCACCCGGTCCGGCTTGACCACGGTGAGGCCGTCGGGCTTGTCGTGGTCGGACGCGATCTTGGCCACGAGCTTGCTGGGCGCCACGCCGATCGAGACGGTGAGACCGCGCTCCTCGCGCACCCGCCGTCGGATCTCGTGGGCGATGCCGGTGGCGCTGCCGAGCGCGCCGAAACGGCCGGTGACGTCGAGGTAGGCCTCGTCCAGGGAAAGGGGCTGGATCACCGGTGTGAACAGCTTGTAGATCGCGAAGATGGCCTGGGACTCGGCCCGGTAGCGGGCGAAGTCGGGCTGCAGGAACACGGTGGACGGGCACAGCCGGCGGGCCTGGGCGGCGGGCATGGCGGAGTGGATGCCCCAGCGGCGGGCCTCGTAGCTGGCGGCGGCCACCACGCCGCGGCCGTCGGGGTCGCCGCCCACCACAACCGGCCGTCCCACCAGCGACGGGTCGTCGCGCATGTGGACCGCCGCGTAGAAGCAGTCCATGTCGCAGTGCAGGATCCGCCGCACCCCGTCCCAGTGGCCCATCCCCGGCATTCTACGTTCCCGCGTCCGCCTCCGCGTCCGTACCCGTACCCGTACCCGTGCCCGTGCCCGTGCCCGATGGAAGCGACAGTGTCATCGATCAGCGACCAGCGATCAGCAGCACCCCAACCGAGCTCGTCGCCGATTCACCGCGCGAAATTCATAATTCATAATTCATAATTGACCAATGCCTGCATTGGTCGAAGCCGGTCCCTTCAGCGCCCGCAACGGCGAGGGCCGGCAGCTCTTCGACGGGGTCCGGGTCGAGCTCGGGGAGGGTCAGCTCGCGGTTCTCGACGGCCCGTCGGGAAGCGGCAAGAGCACCCTGCTGCGGCAGCTGGTGGGGCTCGAGACGGCCGACGGCGTCGAGCGTCGGCTCGCCGGCGAGACCTTCGAGCCCTCGAGCCTGCCCGGATGGCGCGCCCGGGTGACCCTCGTCGCCCAGGACGCGCCCATGCTCGCCGGGACGGTCGGTGACAACCTGCGCTTCGCCTTCGCGCAGCGCGCCGCGGCGGGCCGCACCGTCGACGAGTCGCGCCTCGCCGAGCTGATGTCGGCGACAGGGCTCGCCGGCATCCCGGAGTCCCGCGACGCCGCGACCCTGTCGGGCGGCGAGCGCCACCGCCTGGCCCTCGTGCGGGGCCTGCTCTGGGACCCGGCGGTGCTGGTCGCCGACGAGCCCATGTCGGGCCTCGACACCGCGGCCGCCGAGGCCTGCTTCGCCCTCCTGCTGGACTTCGCCCACCGTCCCGACCATGGCGCGCTATGCGTGCTCCACGATGCGACGCAGAAGCGCGCCGCAGACGTCCGGCTGCACCTCGGGGGCACCGCAGGCGGAGGCTCGCCGTGAGCGACCTCATCCAGCTCGGGCCCCTCCAGCTGGCAGTAGCGACCCTGCTCGTGATCGCGGCGGGCGTGGTCTCCCTGGCGCTGCGGCTCGGAGTGGAGCGCCGGCTCGCGGTGGCCGCGGTCCGCACCGTGGTGCAGCTAGGTCTCATCGGCGTCATCCTGGAACGAGTGTTTGCCCTGCGCGAGCCGCTGCTGGTGCTGGGGATCCTGCTCCTGATGACCATGTTCGCAGCCCGCGAGGCGGCCCAGCGCTCGTCGAGGGGCTACCGAGGCATCGTGGTCGACGCCTGGCTCGCCATGGCCGCGTCCTGCTTCGTGGTCGGCGGGGTCGTGACCCAGGCGGTCGTGGGGGTCGAGCCCTGGTACGACCCGCAGTACGTCATTCCCCTGCTCGGGATGATCCTGGGCAACTCGCTGACCGGCATCGCCCTCGGCCTCGACCGCTTCCTCGAGCACCTGGCGGTGCGCCACCACGAGGTCGAGCTCCGCATCGCCTTCGGGGCGAGCCGCCGCGAGGCTCTGGCGGCGCCCCTGCGCGACGCGGTTCGCACCGGAATGGTGCCGATCATCAACGCCATGTCGGCGGCCGGCATCGTGTCCCTGCCCGGCATGATGACCGGCCAGATCCTGGCCGGCGCACCGCCCCTGCAGGCGGTGGCCTACCAGATCGTGGTCATGTTCATGATCGCGGCCGCCGTCGCCGGCGGCGCCATGCTGGTCGTGCTGCTCGCCGGCCGGAGATTCATGGGCGCCGACGCCACCCTTCGGCTCGACCGCCTGAGAAGTTCTTAATTTTTAATTCTCAATTCTCAATTACATCGCAAGATAAATCACTGAGCACGATTTCGATGTCATTCATAATTAAGAATTAAGAATTGAGAATTAAGAAACTCATGACGTCTTCGATCTCTCGTCCGATCCGGCGCCTGGGGTGCGTGGCGGGTCGGTGAGCTCGCGGGCCTCGGGTTCCCACGGCATCGGCGGCCGCTTCTCCTGGTCCTCGGGCACGGCCCACTTCTTGACCTGGACCACGTCCATCATGTGCTCGAGGACCGCGAGGGTGATCTCCTTGACCAGCCCCTCGACCTGCTTCAGACCCGGGCCGTAGAAGACGTCGTCGAGGATCGCGCCGGCAGCCTCCCGGACCGCGGCCTCGCCCTCGGCCGACGCCAGGGTGGCGGTGACCGTTTCGAGGGTTGTGTCGAGGATGACCTCGCCGACGGCCCGGACCGCCGGTCGCAGGACCACCTTGGGCAGAGGGATCGCCCGCAGGGCCTCGGACTCGGCGACCGCGTTGTCCAGGTTGAGCATCACCAGGTTGCGCAGGCGGTCGAGGGTGTCGGGGGCGATGAGGGTCTGACGGATCTGGTCGGCGAGGACGGCCTCGATCTCGGCCTTGCGGGGCTCCACCACCGACCGGATGATCCGGCTGTGGGTGCCGTCCGAGATCTCCTCGTGGAACTCGGACAGGATCCGGATCGCCACCCGGTCCGAGACCTCCTCGGTGATGATGTTGGAGAAGTAGAGCACGGTGCGGGTGAAGATGTCCTTGCCGACGCTCGACAGCGCGCTGCGCCTGAGGCGCATGTACATGGAGACGGCGCGCAGCAGCCGGAAGGGCCGGAACACCGCCACCGGGATCAGCCCGAGCACGTCGTACCAGTTGAAGATCGGGAAGAAGTACCAGCGGGCGTAGGTCCTGCGGCGCAGGGCGTGGATCCAGCGGACCGTGAACTCGACCCAGAACAGGAGCAGGAAGGGCAGGTCGAGGAGCCAGAACCGGTCGGTGAGCCGGCCGTCGCGGTCGTAGCTCCGGTGGTAATTGAGCTCGAAGGCGCGCAGGAACCCAGGGTCAAGGCCCTCGATCCGGTCCTCGAGCCGGTCCGGTTGTGCGGGCCAGAACGCGGCGACCGCCTGCCGGAGGACATCTGGATCGGAGAGGGCGCCGCCGGTGCGGCCGATCATGCCGCCGAGGACGTCCCGCAGCATCTCGTTGGCCCGTTCCATTCCGGAGCGCTCGAACGGGTTCTCGCGGACGACGCGGACCGTGAGCTCCCGGAGCCGGTCGACGTGGCCGGGGATCGTCGGCGGCCGTGGGCTGCGCTGCAGCGCAGCCTCGGTGGCCTCGATCTCGGCGAGCAGCGCTCCGGTCAGGGGGTGGGCTTCGATGCCCTTGACGGGATCGTAAATCGCGGTCACCACCGGCAAGTACCGGTGGTAGACGGGCCGCAGCCACAGGTAGCTGAGGTCGAACAGGATCATCCACAGGTTGATGAGGGCGACCCAGACCATGAAGGCGTCCCAGGCGAGGCGGAGCTTGGAGCGCCGGTTGAGGTCGCCGATGGTCCGGACCACGGAGCGGGCGGCGGTGGTGACTGACATGGGCTCTCCGTCGGGTCGGGCCCCATTGTACGGCGTGCTCCGGAGGATGCGGCTCGCCCGGGGCGACGGGCGCTGCCCGCTGGTCTACAATCGGCGTGCCCGGGAGGTGCCCATGCCGTCGCTGTCGCCGAAGTCGGCCACCCTGCAGCGCTCCCCGATCCGCAAGCTCGCGCCCCTGGCCCGTGCGGCCGAGGCGCGGGGGACCGAGGTCATCTACCTCAACATCGGCCAGCCCGACATGCCGACCCCACCGGAGATGATCGCCGAGCTCCACGGGCTGCCGCTGAACCGGCTCGCCTACGCCCCGAGCGAGGGCCTGCCGGCGGCCAGGGAGGCCTGGAGCGCGTTCTTCGCGATCTGGGGCATCGACTTCTCCCCCGACGAGATCCTGGTCACCACCGGCGCCAGCGAGGCCGTGACCTTCGCGCTGTCGGTGGTCGCCGGCGGCGGCGGCGAGGTGCTCGTCTTCGAGCCCTGCTACACCAACTACCTGAGCTTCGCCGCCCAGGCCGACGTCACCATGGTCCCGGTGACGCTCCGGGTCGAGGACGGCTACCACTTCCGCTCGGCGGAGCGCTTGCGCCGCTCGGTGACCTCCGAGACCAAGGCGATCCTGCTCTGCAATCCCTCCAACCCCACCGGAACCGTCTACACCGAGGCCGAGCTCGAAGCGGTGGCGGCGGTGGCGGTGGAGCACGACCTCTTCGTCATCTGCGACGAGGTCTACCGCGAGTTCGTGTTCGACGGCGGCCGGGTGCGCTCCTTCACCCGCTTCTCCGAGCTCGCCGACCGGATCATCGTGGTCGACAGCGTGTCCAAGCGCTTCAACGCCTGCGGCGTGCGGATCGGCTGCCTGGCGACCAAGAACCGAGAGGTTCTCGACGTGACCCTGCGCTTCTGCCAGGCCCGCCTGTCGGTGGCCACCGCCGAGCAGCTCATGGTGGTGCCCATGCTGCGTCAGGGGCGCGCCTACTCGGAGCGCCTGTGCGTCGAGTACCAGGCGCGCCGGGACGCGGTCTACCAGGGGCTGTCCGGCATCGACGGCATCACGCCCCACCGCAGCGAGGGCTCCTTCTACACCATGACCCGGCTGCCCATCAGAAGCTGCGAGGACTTCGCGGCCTGGCTGCTGCGGGACTTCTCCAGCGACGGTGAGACCGTCTGCCTCGCTCCCGGAGAGGGCTTCTACGTCACGCCCGGCCTCGGCGTCGACGAGGTGCGCATCGCCTTCATGTACGACGCCGCCACCCTCGGCCGCGCCATGAGAATCCTCGGCGCCGCCGTCGGCGCGTACCCCGGCCGGCTCGAAATCGCGGCTGCAAGCTTGTAGCCTCAGTGTTCAGTTTTCAGTTTTCAGTTTTCAGTTTTTAGTTTTTAGTTCCCCCCGCCCGCCCAACACCGCAGCAGGACCGGAACCCGGTGGCTTAGTCTTCGACCGTCAGCACCTCGAGCCCCCCGAAACGGGTCCGGGGCTGGGTGGGGGAAACCAAAAACTAAAAACTAAAAACTAAAAACTCAAAACTAAGAACTGAAAACTCTGAACTCTCAACTCTGAACTCTACCGCACCGCCTTCTCGACCCGCTCGATGGCGGCGAGGGGGCCGAGGGCCACGAGCACGTCGCCGCCCTCGATGCGCTCGTCGGGACCGGGGTTGAAGACCGCCTGGTCGCCGCGCTTGAGGGCGACGACGATGATCCCGAAGCGCTTGCGGACCTCGGCGCCGGCCAGGGTCTTGCCGGCGAGCTCCGAGGACGGGTGGATGACGATTTCGGCGAGCTCGAGCTCCACCGACGAGCCGAGTAGCGACTCGTCCAGGAAGTCGGTGGCGGTGGGCTTGATGGCGGTCAGGGCGAGGCGGGCCCCGCCGACGCGGTAGGGATTGAGCACGCGGTCCGCGCCTGCGAGCCGGAGACGTTCCTCGGCGTTGTCGTCGACCGCGCGGGCGATGATGGTGATGGCCGGGTTGAGCTGGCGGGCGAGCAGGATCGTGTAGACGTTGTGGGCGTCGTCGGCGAGGCAGGTGATGACCGTCTTGGCATGGGCAAAATTGGTCGAGGCGAGGACCTTCTCGTCGGTGGCGTCGCCCCGGACGACGTACTGTCCGCCGTCCTCCAGATCCTGACAGCGCTCGGGATTGATTTCGACGACGACGAAGGGGATCTTGCGTTGCCGCAGGACGTCGACGACGGCGTGGCCCATGCGGCCGTAGCCGCAGACGACAATGTGGCCGCTGAGGTTCTTCATCAGCTTGAGCTCCCTCCGGATGCCGAGGAACCGGCGGAGGTCGGTGTCGAGCATGGTGCGGGCGGCCTCCGTGGCGATGAAGAGAATGACCCCGACCCCGGCAAAGGCGAGGATCATGGTGAAGACCCGGCCCGCCGTGGACAGCGGGAAGACCTCGCGGAAACCGATGGTAGTGACGGTGATGGTGGTCATGTAGAGAGCGTCGAAAACGCCCTCCCCCTCGATCACGCCGTAGCCGACGGTTCCGGCCGTCAGGATCAGCAGACCGGCGGCGATCGACTTCTTCAATGCGTGGAGTTTGGACCGGATCACGCTTCGATCGTACCCCAGCGATCGGGCCGGGTGGTACCACCATGCAGGGGCCCGACCACACGGGTGCCTGGCTTCAGGCACCTTCACGATCGCAGCCTTAGTTATGAGTTTTTAGTTTTTAGTTTTTAGTTTTCCCCACCCGCCCAACACCGTAGCAGGGCCGGAATCCGGAAGCTCGGCCTTCGACGCTCAGCACCTCGAGCCCCCCCGAAACGGGTCCGTGGTTGGGTGGGGGGAACTCAAAACTAAAAACTCAAAACTAAAAACTGGCGACCCAGCTCTGGCGAGCCGCGCCGAGTGATACCATGCAACGCCCCGGCAGAGTGCATGGAGGATGTGATGGTCGAGGCCGAAGGCCGCAGCTTTCCGTTCGAGGGTGTCGAGGCGATCACCCCCGGGGTCCTCGAGACCTTCCCCTACGAGTACGCGGGGCGCGACGCCGAGGTCGCCGTCAGCACCGACGAGTGGTCGTGCGTGTGCCCGTTCTCGGGGCTGCCCGACTTCGGGACCCTGACCGTACGCTACCTGCCAGGCGGGAGCTGCATCGAGCTCAAGTCCTTCAAGTACTACCTGACCAGCTACCGCAGCGTCGGCATCTACCAGGAGCACGCCGCCAACCGGGTCCTCGACGACCTCGTCCGATGCTGCGAGCCGAAGTGGATCGAGGTGGTGCTCGACTACCGCCTGCGGGGCGGTATCCACACGGTCGTCACGGTCGCCTCCGGTGATCGCCCAGCCAGCGGACCTTAGATACTGCAGTTCTCGATTTCGAGCTCTCGATTCACCCCGACCCGGGAGGGCGTCGTGACGCCCGAAGATGGGGATGCGGCCACTGGCGGCCATGGAATCGAGAGCTCGAAATCGAGGATCACGAGCTCCTCTCGTCTGAACGAAAAAATGCTTGAGCGGCGGTGGCGCCGAGGATGACGGCGCCGCCGAGGAGCGCCCACCCAGAGGGTTGCTCGCCGTGCGCCAGCCACGCCCACACCGGGTTGAGTACGGGCTCGGCGAGAAGCAGCAGCGACACCTCGAAGGCCGGCACCCGGCGGACACCGCGGACCAGGAAGGCGTAGGCGACCCCGATCTGGAACAGGCCGAGGAAGACGATGATCGCCCAGTCGGCGGCCGTGGCGCCAATGATGGGCATGGCCATGGGCAGGGCCGCGGCGGCTGCCAGGAGGTTGCCGCAGCACACCGCCGCCGAGGTCGCACCGACGTCGTCGCTGCCGCGGCCGAGCCAGCGCAGGCCCATGATGCACCCCGCCCAGCTGATGCCGGACAAGGTGCCCAGGAGGTTGCCGAGGAGGGGGTCGGTGGCGGTGGCCAGGGCGGGCTGCCGGCCGACGAAGAAGAGCGCCATTCCCGCCGCGAGCGCCGCCATGAGGGCGAGCTGCCGGAGCCGGATCCGCTCCCCGAGCAGCCACGGCCCGAGGAGCAGGATGTACAGCGGCGCCGTGGACTGCAGGAAGATGGCGTTGGCGGCGGTGGTCAGCTTGTTGGCGAGGACATAGAGGATCATGGTGGCGGCGTAGGCCGAGCCCACCAGCCAGATCCGCCAGCTCCAGGCCCGGCGGGCCGCCGGCACGAGGGCCGCGATCGCGAGGGCCGCGATCGCCGATCGCAGGCACGCAACCTGCCAGCCCCCCAGGGTACTGGCCTTGACCGCCGCTCCGCCGGTGGAGAAGAGCACCGCCGCGGCGAGCACCATGAAGCGGTCGCGGCTGGCGGCGGAAACGGCCGTCGTCGACATCGGGGGGATCATACCGCCGACCGGGGGAACGTCAGTGACAGGGGCAGTGGCGGTGCAGTGGCAATTCGTCGGACGAATTGCGGCGGCGCGTCGGACGCGCCGAGCGGCCCCGGGGCGCCGCTGAATCGCTCCCGCTCCTCCTCCCGCTCCCGCTCCCGACCGGCCCCGGCTCCGGGTCCGGGTTCGGGTGCGGTTGCGGGTTCTGATTGTGGCGCCGGCGGCTCGCCGGCACTGCCCCGGCGTTCCGGCGGCTGCTGTGGTGACCGGGTCCTGTGCCCGGTGGCCCCGGCCTTCCGGGCCTCGCGGCTCGGCCCGGCGTCGCCCGTCAGCGGCCTTTGTAGCGCTGACCTCCAGGTCGGCGTCATGCAGCTTTTCAACGTCCCCGACGCCGATCTGGAGATCGGCGCTACAAGATGCGGTCATCGTTCAAGGTAGGCCGCCGACGGGCGAGCGGCGGCCTCCACTGGTGGCCGGGACATGAGGCCGGCAGCGCTCCTACCCGTGGGAGCCCCCTTCGACGTTTTTCTCCTCGGAGGTTGTCGCCGGGGCGGCGTGCAGGGAAAAACGTCGAAGACGGCACGCCCGATGAAGCGCCCGTGAGCCTGCAGGCAGGTTGCGGCGCTGCGGCCTGGTCCGGGTTCAGGTCCGGGTTCACGTCCGGGCTCACGTCCGGGTTCGGGTCCCGGTCCGGGTACAGGTTCGGGTCCGGGCACTGATCGCTGTCTTTGCCACTGCCACTGCCACTGCCACTGACGCTGACATCGGACGCGGACGCGGACGCGGACGCGGACGCGGACGAGGCAGGCCTGTGCTACCATCCGGCGGATGGAAGCTCCATCCGCAGGACTCGGCGAGCGCCTTCCCTGAGCGGAAGGTTTTTTTGTGTGTGTCAAGGAGTCGAGCATATGGCTGAGGAGCACAGCAAGCCGACGGCCACGGTCCAGATCATGGACGAGGAGGCGGTGCGGCGGACCGTCGCCCGGATGGCGGCCGAGATCGTGGAGCGGGACGGTAAGGACGTCATCCTGGTCGGCATCCACACCCGCGGGGTGCCGCTGGCGGACCGGTTGGCGGCCAAGCTCGAGGAGCTGACCGGGTCGCGACCCACCGTGGGTCGGCTCGACATCACCCTGTACCGGGACGACGTGGGACCCTGGCGTCCGGCCCACACGCAGCCGGTGCTCAAGAAGACGGTCCTGCCGGTGTCCATCGACGGCCGCACCATCTACCTGGTGGACGACGTCCTCTACACCGGACGCACCGTGCGCGCCGGCCTCGACACCCTGATCGACTACGGCCGGCCCAGGGCGGTGCGGCTCGCGGTGCTGGTGGACCGCGGCCATCGCGAGCTGCCGGTGGCGGCGGACGTGGTGGGCCGGGTTCTCGCGACCTCCAGGGCCGAGGACGTTCAGGTCCGGCTGCGCCCGGCGGACTCCGAAGACGGGGTCTGGATCGGGAAGGAGGCCGCCAATGGCGACTGACTCCGCCCAGGGGCTCGCCTCCAAGGACATCGTCGGGATCGCCAACCTCAGCCCGAACGAGATCCAGCTGATCCTGGACACCGCCGAGGAGCTCCTCGACGTCGCGCGGCGCCCGATCAAGAAGGTCCCCGCCCTGCGCGGCATGACCGTGGTCAACCTGTTCATGGAGGCGTCGACCCGCACCCGCTTCTCCTTCGAGGTGGCCGAGAAGCGGCTGTCGGCGGACACCCTCAACTTCTCGGCCTCGACCTCGTCGGTGACCAAGGGCGAGACCCTGTTCGACACCGCGCGCAACCTGATGGCCATGGCGCCGGACTTCATCGTCATCCGACACCCCAACTCGGGGGCGCCGCACCGGCTCGCCGGGGTGGTGCCGGCATCCATCATCAACGCCGGCGACGGGGTCAACGAGCACCCCACCCAGGCGCTACTCGACGCCTTCACCATGCGCCAGCACTTCGGCCGCCTGGACGGCCTCACGGTGGTCATCGCCGGCGACATCCGGCACTCCCGGGTGGCGCGGTCCAACGCCTTCCTGCTCTCCAAGATGGGGGCCGAGGTGCGGTTCGTGGCGCCCGCGTCCTTGCTGCCGGTGGCAGTGGAGACCCTCGGGGTCAGCGCCTACCGGCGGCTCGAGCCGGCGCTGGAGGGCGCCGACGTGGTGATGATGCTGCGCATCCAGCTCGAGCGCCAGAAGATGGTCAACTTCCCGTCGATGCGCGAGTACTACGACTTCTTCGCCCTCACCGCCGATCGCCTCAAGCTCGCGTCCCGCAAGGCCCTGGTGATGCACCCCGGACCCATGAACCGGGGCGTCGAGATCGACTCGTCGGTGGCCGACGGCGAGCAGTCGGTGATTCTCGAGCAGGTGACCAACGGCGTCGCCATCCGCATGGCGATCCTCTACCTGCTCGCCGGAGGACGCAGTGAGCCGCCTGCTGATTCGTAACGGACGCGTGGTCGACCCCTCCCAGGGCCTCGACCAGGGCATGGACCTGCTCATCGAGGACGGCCACGTCGCGGCCCTCGGGGAGCGCCTGGGCGGGCGCAAGGGTACCGAGGTGCTCGACGCCGCCGAGCTGGTGGTGGCGCCGGGCTTCATCGACCTTCACTGCCACCTGCGGGAGCCGGGTTTCGAGTACAAGGAGACCATCGCCAGCGGGTTGCGGGCGGCGGCCGCCGGCGGCTTCACCGCGGTTTGCGCCCTCGCCGACAGCGAGCCGGTGAACGACGAGCCCGCGCTGACCCGGTTCATCCGCGAGCGCGCCGAGGAGGCGGGGTCGAGCCGGCTCTACCCCGTGGGCGCCCTGTCCGAGGGCCGGCGCGGCGAGGCCCTTGCCGAGATCGGCGAGATGGTCCGCGAGGGCGCGGTGGCGATCTCCGACGCCGACCGGGCGGTGGTCAACCCCCTGCTGCTGCGCCGTGCCCTGGAGTACGCCCACAGCTTCGACGTGCCGGTGATGACCTTTCCGGTCGACCCGCTCCTCACCGACGGTGGGGTCATGCACGAGGGGGCGGTGTCCACCCGCATCGGCCTTCGCGGCGCGCCCGCCTCGGCCGAGGAGATCATGGTGGCGCGCGACACCCTGATCACCGAGAGCGTGCGCGGGCGCCTGCACCTGGCGAACCTGTCCACGGCCGGCAGCCTCGACGCGGTGCGCGCGGCCAAGCGCAGGGGCACCGAGATCAGCTGCGACGTCACGCCCCACCACTTCACCCTCACCGACGAGGACGTCGCCGGCGCCGTCTACGACCCCAACTACAAGACCGAGCCGCCGCTGCGGCCGGCGGCCGACCGGGAGGCCGTGCTGCAGGCGATCTACGACGGCACCGTGGACGCCATCGCCACCGACCACGCCCCCCACCACGCCGACGAGAAGGAGTTCGACTTCGCCGACGCCCCGGCCGGCATCATCGGTCTGGAGACCGCGGTCGGGCTCGCCGTCGACCGCCTGCTCCACGCCAAGGTCATCGGCCTCGCGCAGCTGGTGAGGCTGCTGTCGACGGGACCCGCGGAGGTCTTCAACCTGCCCGGCGGCAGCCTGCGGGTGGGGGAGAGGGCCGACATCACCCTGCTCGACCTGCGCAAGCGCTGGACCGTCAACCCCGAGCGCTTCCGGTCCAAAGCCCGCAACACCCCCTTTGCCGGCCGGCGGCTCAAGGGCGCGGCGGTCATGACCATCGTCGGCGGCGCGATCGTCTGGCGATCGGACCGCTGACGCGGTCCGATCGCCGGAATTCTCAGTTCAAAATTCTCAATTCATAATTGGGTGGGGGCGTGGGGGAGGTGTGCTATCCTTCCGATTCCCGTGCGTCCCACGGAGGAGAGTGCGAGGCCTGCCATGACCGAAACCCCCAACAGCGTCAACGAGTTCGAGCGTGCGCTCCAGGAGAGCCTGGACGCCGAAACCGCCCGGGTGGGCGACCTCATCGAGGGCACCATCGTCGCCATCCACGGCGACGTCGCCCTGGTCGACATCGCCGGCAAGTCCGAGGCCGTGCTGCCACGCGACGAGCTCGAGCAGCTCGGCACCGGCGACCCGGTCGAGGTCGTCGTGGTGTCGGTGGGCGAGGAGATCCGGGTGTCGCGCCGCCAGGCCCTCGAGCTCCAGCTCAAGGAGAAGCTCGCGGTCGCCGTCGAGTCGGGCCAGCCGGTCGAGGGCAAGGTGGTGGGCCGGCGCAAGGGCGGCTTCGACATCACCATCGCCGGGGTGCGGGGCTTCTGCCCCATGTCCCAGATCAGCGACATCCGCGGCGAGGACCTGGACAGCCACCTCGGCCAGACCTACCACTTCAAGGTTCTCGAGTTCGACCCCGACGACCGCAAGCTCGTCGTCTCCCGCGCGGCGCTCCTCCGCGAGGAGAAGGACAAGCTGCGCGCCGAGGCGTGGCAGCGGCTCGAGGTCGGCGCCGTGGTCGAGGGCACGGTGGGCTCGTTGACCGACTTCGGCGCCTTCGTCGATCTCGGAGGGGTCGACGGCCTGGTTCACGTCACCGAGATCGCCCACCACCGGGTCAACCGGCCGTCGGACGTTGTGTCCCTCGGCCAGTCGGTGCAGGTGAAGATCCTCGACCTCGACCCCGCCAAGAATCGCATCTCGCTGAGCATGAAGCAGCTCCAGCCCGACCCCTGGGACGGCGTCGACGAGCGCTACCCGGTGCGCGGGGCCTTCACCGGCACCGTGGTCCGGACCACCGACTTCGGGGTTTTCGTGGAGCTCGAGCCCGGCCTCGACGGCCTGATCCACGTCAGCCAGCTCCAGCCCGGCGTCGAGCTCGGCTCGGAGGACGTGGCGGTGGGCGCCACCGTCCAGGGCTGGGTGCGCGAGATCGACCTGGAGAACCACCGCATCGGGCTGACCATGCGCCGGCTGCCCGACCGCGACCCCTGGGAACGCATCGAGATGCGCTACCAGGAGGGCCAGGTGGTGGAGGGCACGGTGGAGAACGGTGCCGACTTCGGGGTCTTCGTGGAGCTCGAGCCGGGGCTGAGCGGCTTGATCCCCATCTCCGAGCTCGGGGTGGAGCGCGGGACCGACCCGCGCACCGTCTACCGGCCGGGCGAGAAGCTCAAGGTCAAGGTCATGACCCTCGATCCGAACCGCCAGCGGATCTCCCTGTCGGTCAGGGCCTACCATCACGACCAGGAGCGCCAGGAGTACGCCGGGCACATGTCGAGCGCGAGCGCCGAGTCCACCGTGACCGGCTTCGGTGCCCAGCTCCAGGCCGCCCTCAAGGGCAAGAAGTAGTCCCCGCGGTTTTCGCGTTCCCGCCGGGCGAGACTCGCCACGTCCCGCGTCTGCGATGAGATGGTGGTTTTCATCCCTCCAAATTCTGGCAAGAGAAAAACCGCCAAGCGGCGGTTTTTCTCTTGCCAGAATTTGGAGGCGACGCCCGGATTCGAACCGGGGATGAGGGCTTTGCAGGCCCCTGCCTTACCACTTGGCCACGTCGCCGTGGGAGCGGCATTCTATGCCACGGCCCCGCGAGGGTCAAGAAACCCCTCGCGCCCGCGTCCGTGCCAGACGTTCGCGGCAGCGTCGCCAGTCAGCGGTCGGCAATCAGAGGCAGCGATCAGCGACGGCAACCAGCGACAGCGAGCAGCGTCAACGACCGGACCCGAACCCGGACCCGGACCCGCACCCGGTCGGGAGCGGGAGCGATTCAGCCGCGCTCCCGGGCCGGTCGGCGCGTCCGACGCGCCGCCGCAATTCGTCCGACGAATTGCTGCCGCTGCGTAACCTACCGCAGCTGCTTTATCAACGCCTTCCAGCTCAGGCCCGGATCGGGCATGGGCAGGGGCTCGTCGCCGAAGAGCTCCCGGGTCACGTCCTCCGGTGGCAGCGAGTACGCGAACAGACCGTCTTCGGACCGCCTGCCGTCGACGAACGAAAGCGGGAGCTCGCCTGGGCAGAGGAAGTGGTCTTTGGACTCCGGGAGCATCTCGGGGAGCAGACGCCACCTTCCGATGTCCCGGAAGAGGCCCTGGTCGTCGACGGCGTGGCCCAGGACAGCGAGCGCCGTCTCGACCCGAGCACGGCCCTCCGGCGGCGCAAGGCTCGGCCAGAGCCTGATGAAAGCCAGCTTGCGCGCGGCCCAGTCCTTCACCCCGGCCGAATCCAGGGTGAGCACCTCGCCGTTGACCTCGAAGCGGAGTTCGGTGACCGACGGGTCCTGCATCATGTCCTTGAGAATGCGTGCCTTTTCTCCCTTGTCCTCGGTCGCCAGCAGCTCCCGGATCCGCTCTCGGGCCTGCTCGTGGTCGGACTCGTCCCGGGGTTGGGCGGTGCACGCGGCCCAGGCCCCCGTGACCTCGTCCTGGATCCGGAAGAAGAGGTTGCCGGACCGCGTGTCGAGGACGTGGACCAACGTCACCGGCGCCCCGTCGAGCACGATCCACCCCCGGGAGACGATGCGCTGGCTGTTCTTCGACGCGGCGAGATGGTCGAGGACCAGCCGGGCCCGGCCGCGCTGGTCGGCATCCGCCCAGCCGGCCTCGAGCCGCTCGGCGGCCTCGTCGAGGGCCTCGCGCTCCTCTCGGCTCATGCCGTCGGTGGCCGTCTGGGTGGCGATGACGACCAGCACCTGCCCTCGCTCGAACCCGCACGCCGCACCGGTCCGACTGGGAACTCGGCCGATTCCGGCAGCGACCCAGTCGACCCGCATCGGCGGGCTCGCCAGTTGCGCCGCGGCCAGCGCGATCGCTAGCAGGGGGTTCATGAAGGTCCGACCCCTTCCGCTCGAGGCCGATGGAGCCTGACAGGCACGGTCATGGCCTCCTGCGCTGTTGCTTGGCGTCGTAGTCGGCGTCGTATTCGACAACCCCGAAGAGGTCGAGGACACTCCGCTGCTTCCTGCGCATGATGTACTCGCGTAGCGCCTCGGTCACCGTGGCGTTCTTCGTCCGGTGACCGCCGATGCGATGCGCCTCCTCGAGGAGCTCCGGGTCCAGCGAGAGTCTTGTGGCCACGGACAGAATCCTGGATCGGATGTTCACAGATCTCACAGGCTGGGTCAATTCGCCAGATGCCGTTCGGGATCGGGAACGGGATCGGGATCGAGTTGACACGGCCGAAGTGGCCGGAAGCTGTTCGCTGCCACCGTCACTGCCACTGCCACTGCCAGGGGTGACACTGAAAACGCCGGCGCGGTGCCGGCGTCGTCGGAGTGCGAATTGGAGCGGGAGACGGGATTTGAACCCGCGACGTCAACCTTGGCAAGGTTGCACTCTACCACTGAGTTACTCCCGCTCAGTGCCCCTTTTCGGGGAGCCGGAATGTAGCAACCCGCGGGGTCGCTGTCAACCTACCTCGGTGACCCTGCTCGTCGCGGGCTCAACTCTGAACTCTGAACTCCTATTCGTCCGCCCTGGTCTTGAAGTCCTTGCCGATCCAGCCCCTGGCGGCGAACAGGATGATGGTTGAGAGCATGGCGATGCAGGCCGAGATCAGCCACAGCGTCTCGGGGCTCTTGGGGCCCTCGGCCGGGACGTAGGTGGCGAGCAGGGTCCCCGAGTAGAGTGGGACGATCAGCTTGGTGAGGAACCAGGGGAACTGGGCGACACCCATGTAGACGCCGGTGCGTCCCTCGGGGGCGATCTCGGCGGCGTACTGGAGGAAGCGGGGCTGCCACATCGCCTCGCCGATCGTCATGATCAGCAGGTACGCGAACAGCAGGTAACCGTTGGTGCCGAGGGTGAGCAGGAAGGCGGGCGCGGCCATGATGAAGGTGCCCGCGATCATCATGGTGTAGACCTTCCGCTTCTGGGTCAGGGCGGCGACGATCGGTGCGAAGAAGAAGATCAGGATCGGGTTGAAGTTGGCGGCGATCTCGAAGTACTCGCCGATCCAGCCCTCGTAGGCGCGGTTGATGTAGGGTGGCAGCACCAGCCAGTTGTAGGCGAACAGGGTCTGCACCGGGATCAGGGCGAAGATGAAGAAGGTGAACTTGAGGTCCGTGAAGGGGTGGTTGACCGCCCAGTCCTTGACGTTGGCCCAGAACCCGACCAGCGTCGCGGCGGGGTCGACGGCACCTTTCTCGGCGGCGGCTGCGGCCGAGGCTTCGGCGGCCGTCGGCTCGGCCTCGCCGCGCTCCGCCCTCTTGATTGCCGCCGTCTCGGCCTTGGCAGTGGCGATGGCGTCGGCCACGGTCTTCCGGTTGAGCAGGACGACGGTGATGAGCAGGGCGGCCACCGTCATCGCCGCGTACACCCAGAAGACGCCGCCGATCCCGAGGCCCAGGTAGTCGTCGTCGCGCAGCAGGAAAGCGAAGGTCGGCAGCCAGCCGCCGAGGTTCATCAGCGCGTAGAGCATGGCGAAGGCCATGCCTGCGGTCTTCGGGTTGGTGAACTGGCGGACCGCCGTGTAGGCCGCCGGCTGGTACATGCCGTAGCCGATGACGATGAAAACGATCCCGGCCATCGTGGTGACGTGCAGGGTCGACCACAGCCCCGAGGGCTCGAAGACGTAGCCGGCGCCCGCGATGAACAGCCGACCGGCGAGCAACAGCAGGAAGGCCCAGATCAGAGCCCGACGCACCCCGAACTTGTCGGCGACGAAGCCGAGGAAGAACATGGACAAGGTGATGCCGGCGGTGAGCACGCCGACCATGAGCCCCGCCGGGACATCCGGGTTCGGAACGCCGGTGAAGACGACGTCCGAGAAGTAGATGGCGAGGTAGCTCAGCACCCCGAAGTAGGCGGTGCCCTCGAGCACGTAGGCCAGGTTCACCCCCCACAGCGCCCGGGGAGCGCGAACCAGGTCGATGAACGGCTGGACGATCTCGCGCAGCGGGCTCTTCGGGGCGTCGGTCGGGCTCGCGTTGGTCATGGCTTCCTCCCCAGGGGCGTCGGGGCATTGTACACACCGGGGCGCTGATCCCGCGTCCGCGTCCGCGTCCGCGTCCGTGTCCGTGTCCGATTCCAGCGTCAGCGGCAGCCACCAGCGTCAGCGGCAGCAATCCGCGGCAGCAATCAGCATCCCACCCTTGATGCCCCGGGAGACACCGGGGAAGTAACACGACACTGGTTCCAGCAAAACTCCCCGGCCAAGTCCCCGGGGGTGTCACTTAGGAGGGGCAGCGTCAGCAAGCAGAGAACAGCGCCAGCGATCGGCAATCAGCGCCAGCGATCAGCAACCAGCGACCAGCGACCAGCGTCCGGGTCCAGGTTCGGCCGCGGATCCGGGCTCCCTACGCCCGGTGCTCGCTCCGGAGCACGGCGCCGTCGGGGATGCGGCTGGGCCGAACGGAACCCTGCACGGTGACCTCGCCCTCGACGACCACCCCGTCGCCGAAGGTCACGTCGCCGCGAACCGTCAAGGTCGTGCATCGAACCAGAGAGGGCGGCCCGGCCGGGAAGCGGGCCTCGAAGTCGTCGAGGAGCTTGTAGTACCTCGGGTCGAGGTCGACGGTGGGCGGCACCGACCGGCCGGTGGCGAGCACGATGCGGCCGTCGTCGGTGAGCTCGAAGGCGTCGGACCGGACCCCGAGCAGGTCGTCGGTGTTCTTGACCGGCGAGAAGCGGCGACGGGGAACGCGCACAGCCACGGCCTCGTCGAACAGGGAGATCGCGGCACCCATGGCGGTTTCGAGCTGGACGACCTCGGGCGATTCGGGATCCCGCGGGTCGAGGTGCTTGCGGTTGACGATGGTGGCCAGCGGCAAGGCCCCGTCATGGCGCTCGAGGAGCTCGGCCAGCGCCGGCAGCCGGACCCAGACGTTGTTGGTGTTGAAGTAGCGGTAGAGCTCGATGTCCTGGAACTCGTCGGCCTCGCCGGGCGGGCACTGGGCGGACTCGCGCAGGGCCAGCCGCCCGGAGCTCAGCCGGCACAGGTGGCCCCCCTTGCGATCGGCGGGCGTGCGGTCGGCCACCTCCATCATGAAGTCGGCGCCCGAGCGCTCCATGTGGCCGAGGAGGGCCGGGTCGAGGACCGCGCCCAGATTGTCGGAGTTGGAGACGAAGGCGACCTCGTAGCCGGCGTCGAGCAGTTGCTGCAGGACGCCGGAGGTGTGCAGGGCGGTGTAGAGGTCGCCGTGGCCGGGCGGGCACCAGGCGAGCTCGGGGTCGGCCGGCCACTCGGCAGGGGTCCGCTTGTCGGCCAGGACCTTGGGAACCCGGTGCTGGCGGAAGCCCAGGGGCAGGCCGGGCACTGCCAGGTCCGGGTGGGCGGCGAGGGCGGCCTCGGTGTCGGCCTCGGTGCGGAAGCTGTTCATGAGCAGGAGCGGGACCGGCCGGGCGATCCGCTGCCTGAGGGTGAGCACCTGGCGGGCCATGAGGTCGAGGAAGGTGGCGCCGGGCCGGACCTCGATGAGGGACTTGGCGCGCTCGAGCCCCATGCTCGTGCCCAGACCACCGTTGAGCTTGATCACAACCGCGCGGCTCAGGGTTCCCTCGGCGGCGCCACCCTCGAAGCGCTCGGCGTCGGGCAGGCCGGCGACGGGCTCGATCTCGCCGCGACCGAGGGTCCCCGTGTCACCGTGGAGGTAGCGCTCGAGGTGGAGGATGAAGGCGGCGACCGCGGCCTCGGGCATGCCGGCCCGGCGCATGGCGGCCGCGAAGGGCGCGGCGCGGCGGTCGGACGGTGCGTCGCTCATGGTGCGGGGCCTCCCGTGACGTGAGTCTGGCATAATACTAACGTGGCCAAGGTGTGTGCTCTGCTGGGCTGCGTCGCGCTGCTGCTGGTGCCGGCCGCCGGGGCCTCCGGGCCGGCCGCCCCCGTGGCGGGCGCCGTCGTGCCGTCGGCCACCGGCATGCGGGAGCTGGTCCACGACGTCAGCCGCGAGCACGGCCTCGACCCGAAGCTTGTGGACGCCGTGGTCCGGGTGGAGTCGGACTACAACCCGCATGCGGTCAGCCGCAAGGGCGCCATGGGCCTGATGCAGCTCATGCCCGCGACCGCGACCAGGCTCGGCGTCGAGGACCCCTTCGACCCCGAGGAGAACGTCCGCGGCGGCGTTCGCGAGTTCGCCCGCCTGGTGGACCGGTACCGGGGCAACCTCCAGCTCGCCCTGGCCGCGTACAACGCCGGCGAGGGTGCGGTCGAGCGTTACCGGGGCATCCCGCCCTACGCCGAGACCCGCGACTACGTGGCGCGGATCCTCGGCCTGTACACCGGCAGGCCGTACCGAGCCACCGGCAGCTACCGGGCGATCCCGGTGCGCCTGACCACCGACCCCGCCACCGGGCGCACCCTCATCACCAACCAGCCCTCCGGCTCGACGGCGCCCGCCATCGGCCTGAGCCGGACGGCCGGAGGCGCCGGTCCCCTGGCCGGCGGCTTCGGCGCCTCCCCCCGCTGAGCGACCCCGTTCGCCCGCCCGCAGTAGGTGACCCGCACCACGCCGCCATCCGGAGCATGCGCTACAATTCGCCCACCCTGACAACGACCGATCCCCCGGGGACCGGTCCGAGGAGACCTCCAGTGCGGAGCTCGAGCCCGAGGTGTCCGACGCCGGCCGTCGTGCTGGCCGCCACTCTGCTCCCGGTCCTCGCCGGGTGTTCGGCCGTGGTGTCGTCGACCACCGGGCGGCTCACCGAGGGCCTGACCGCCGCGGTCCTCGACCAGAACGACCCCGAGACCGTGCGCCAGGGCGCCCCCGCCTACCTGCTCCTGGTCGACGGGCTCATCGCCGGCGACCCGGACGACCCGGAGCTCCTCATCGCCGGTGCCCAGCTCTACGCCAGCTACACGACCGGTTTCGTGGACGATCCCGAGCGGGCGAAACGCCTCGCCGAGCGGGCCCGGGACTACGGCTGGCGTGCCCTGTGCGCCAGCGACGACGACACCTGCGGCGTCTGGGAGCTGCCGTTCGCGGACTTCGAGCGCGCTGTCGGCGCGGTCGGTCCGAAGCACGTCCCCGCGCTGTTCGCAGCCGGCGCCGGCTGGGCCACCTGGGTTCAGGTCAACCGCGACGACTGGGTCGCGGTGGCCGACAAGGCGCGGGTGGAAGCCATCATGAAACGGGTCGCGGCCCTCGACGAGGACTTCCGCGAGGGCGCCGCCTACGTCATCCTCGGGCTCCTCAACAGCATCATCCCCAAGGCGCTGGGCGGCAACCCCGAGCAGGGCCGGCGCGACTTCGAGCGTGCCGTCGAGCTGTCCCGGGGCCGCGACCTCACGGCCAAGGTGCTGCTGGCGGGCGAGTACGCGCGCCTGGTCTTCGACCGTGAGCTCCACGACCGGCTCCTCGAGGAGGTCCTCGCGGCCGATCCCGAGGCGCCCGGCCTGACCCTGTCGAATACAATGGCCCAGGCCCGGGCCCGCCGCCTGCTGGCCGACGCCGACGACTACTTCGGAGAGTGATCCCATGGTTCGCGTCACCACCGCCGCCCTCATCGCCGCAGCGCTGCTGATCCCGGTTCCAGCCGCTGACGCGGTCGAGCTCAAGATCGCCACCCTCGCCCCCGACGGCTCGTACTGGATGAACGAGGCCAGGGCGGCGGCCGACGAGGTCGCCGAGCGCACCTCCGGCCGGGTGAGCTTCCGCTTCTACCCCGGCGGCACGATGGGCGACGACAGCGCCGTGCTGCGCAAGATGCGGATCGGTCAGCTCCACGGCGGCGTCTTCCTGGCCGGGAGCCTCGGGCAGGTCGCCCCGGACATCCAGGTCTACAGCCTGCCCCTGCTCTTCGCCTCCTACGACGAGGTCGATGCGGTGCGCTCCCGGGTCGACGCCGACCTCGTCGCCGCACTCGACGCTGCCGGCTACCACACCTTCGGCTTCATCGAGGGCGGCTTCGCCTACCTCTACACTACCAGCAAGGCCGCCGGCTTCGACGACCTCAAGGGCCGCAAGGCGTGGCTGCCCGAGGGCGATCCCATCGGCCGGGTGCTCATCAAGGAGGCCTCGCTGTCCCCGGTCCCCCTCGGCCTGTCGGACGTGCTCACCGGGCTGCAGACCGGTCTCATCGACGTGGTGACCGGTCCGCCCGTGGGTGCGGTGGCGCTGCAGTGGTTCACCAAGGTGAGGTACATGGTGGACGTGCCGGTGATCTACACCCACGGCCTGGTCGCCATCGCCGACCGGGCCTGGGACCGCATCGCCCCCGCAGATCGTGAGATCGTCGACGACGTCTTCTCTCGCATGACCCGCAAGCTCGATCAACGGGCCCGCGAGGACAACCGAGCGGCGCTGCGGGCCCTCGGCAAGCAGGGGGTGGAGGTGATCACCACCAGCGACGCCACCAAGCGGCAGTGGCAGGCCATGGCCGCCCGCGCGTCGGCCGCCCTGGTGCAGGAGCTCGATCTGAGCCGGGCCCTGGTGGAGCGGATCGACGCCATCCTCGACGGCTACCGGCGGGAAGCCTCGGCGGACGACGCCGGCGCGCGGTGACCATCGAGCGGCCGGCCGCCCGCGCCTGGGAGGACCGGGGCGCTCTCGGCCGAGCGCTGCGGGCGCTCGGGGCGGTGGAGGACGTGCTGCTCGTGCTTTTCCTGGCCGCGATGGTCGTGCTCGCCGCCTGGCAGATCGTGCTCCGCAACCTCCTCGACACCGCGATCCTGTGGGGCGACCCGCTGCTCCGGGTGCTGGTGCTCTGGGTCGGCTTCCTCGGGGCGGTGGCGGCGAGCCGCGACGATCGCCAGATCAACGTCGACGTGATCTCCCGGTTTCTCGGCGAGCCCTGGCGGTCCCGGCTTCGGGTGGTCACCGACCTGTTCACCGCCGCGGTGTCGGGCTTCCTCGCCTGGCACGCCCTGCGCTTCGTCCGCGACGCCGCCGCCTACCAGGAGACGGCCTTCGCGTCGGTGCCGATGTGGCTCACCGGGTCGGTGCTGCCGGCCGCCTTCGCCCTCATGGCCTTCCGCTACCTCCTGCTGGCCGCGTTCCACTCCCGGCGAAGCACCGACGAGGTCGGGGCGCCGTGATCCTCACCGGTCTGCTGCTGGTCGCGGTGGCGCTGCTCGGTGCGCCCCTGTTCGCGGTCATCGCCGCCGGCGCGATCCTCGCCTTCGCGAGGGGGGACATCGACCAGATCGCGGTGATCATGGAGATCTACCGCATCGCCGACACGCCGGTGCTTCTCGCCATCCCCCTGTTCACCTTCGCCGGCTTCCTGCTCGGTGAGAGCCGGGCGCCGAGCCGCTTGGTGCGGCTGTCCGACGCCCTGCTCGGCTGGATGCCGGGCGGCCTGGCGGTGATCGCTCTCGTGATCTGCGCCCTGTTCACCGCCTTCACCGGGGCGTCGGGGGTCACCATCGTCGCCATGGGGGCGCTCCTCTATCCGGCCCTTCGCGACGCCGGCTACCGGGAGAGCTTCAGCCTCGGCCTGGTGACCACCTCGGGCAGCCTCGGGCTGCTGTTCGCGCCGTCGCTGCCCCTGATCCTGTACGGCATCGTCGCCGAGGTCAGCGTCGACCACCTGTTCATCGCCGGCATCCTGCCCGGATCGCTCATGGTCCTCGCCCTCGGCCTCTGGAGCTTCCGCGAGGGCCGGTTCGTGCACCAGGCGGCCGCGACCCGGCCGGGCTTCAGCCTCCGCGGGGCCTCCGCCGCGGTGCGTGGGGCGATCTGGGAGATCCCCCTTCCGGTGATCGTGCTCGGCGGGGTCTACAGCGGCTTCTTCGCGGTCTCCGAGGCCGCTGCGGTCACCGTGGTCTACGTTCTCCTGGTGGAGGTGCTCGTCTACCGCGAGATCTCCCCACGCGCACTGCCCGCCGTCATGCGCGAGTCCATGGTTCTCGTGGGCGGGATCCTGGTCATCCTCGGGGCGTCGCTGGCCTCCACCAACGCCATGATCGACGCCCAGGTGCCGATGCGGCTGTTCGAGTTCGTCTCCGCCCACGTCGGCTCCAGGCTCACCTTCCTGATCCTGCTCAACCTCTTCCTGCTGGTGCTCGGCACCATGCTCGACATCTTCTCGGCGCTGGTGATCGTGGTGCCCCTGCTGCTGCCGCTGGCCGCCGGCTACGGGATCGATCCCATCCACCTGGGGATGATCTTCCTCGCCAACATGCAGATCGGCTACTGCACGCCGCCGGTGGGCATGAATCTGTTCATCGCCTCGTACCGCTTCGACAAGCCGGTGGTGGCCCTGTACCGGGCGACCCTGCCCTTCCTGCTCATCCTCTTCGCCTGCGTCCTGCTCATCACGTACTGGCCCTGGCTGTCGCTCGTGCTCGTGCGCTGAGCCGAACCCGGACCCGTGCCCGATGGACAACACCGCAGCACCCACAGTGGCAGCCGCACACTGTCGCCGGTAGCTGATCGCTGGTTGCTGATCGCTGCCATCGGGAACGGGTACGGGCACGGGCACGGGATCGAACCCGACGCGGACGCAGTCGACCGGCATCGTCCGGGCGAGGCCGGCGAGCCCTTCACGGGAGTCAGCGATCGCCGATCAGGGGCAGCAAACAGCCATCAGGGGCAGCGGCCGCGGCAGCAAGCAGCGATCAGCGAACAGGGGCAGCAACCAGCGATCAGTGTCCACACCCGGGTTTGGCGCTGCCGACGGCCGCAGCGCCCGTGAGGGCGGGTGTAAAACCCGCCCCTACGAGACGAAACCGGCAACCACCAGGCGAACCGGAAACCGCTCGTAGGGGAGGGTTTTACACCCTCCCCCCGGCTTGGACGCCGTGGCGTCCGAGCCGGCCCCGGACTTTGCCGCTGCCGCTGGTCGCTGTCGCTGCCGCTGGTTGCTGGTCGCTGTCCC
>DATHSO010000025.1:0-13898 GCA_035464095.1 Candidatus Methylomirabilota bacterium
CTCATCGGCCCGCTCATGATGACCGCCTTCCTGACCCTGGTGAGCATCGACCACGACCACTACCGGCCGTTCATCAGCGTGCCGCGGCCGGAGCCGGTCTCGGCGCCGCCGCCCGTCCCCGGGCCCGACGAAGCAGGTGGCGCGCTGCCGGGGTGCCGCGCGCGGCGGATCGCCTCTCTCAGCAGCGGGCCGGGCTTGGAGCGCAAGGCATCCCGCTCGCCTTGGAGCGCCAGGCATCCGTGCCTGGCGTCACGCGCTTGGCGGTCGGGCTCGCGCGTCCGGTCTTCAGCGCCCGTGACGGCAGGCTGGGAAGCCTGCCGCTCCAATCGCGGTGCGTCGCCGCCGGGTCAGGTTTGGAGCGCCAGGCATCCCTGCCTGGCGTCACGTGCGTGGCGGTCGGGCTCGCGCGTCCGGTCTTCAGCGCCCGTGACGGCAGGCTGGGAAGCCTGCCGCCCCAATGCCGAGCTCACCGCCGCCGCAGGGCGTCGAGGGCGGCGCGGTAGGCCCCGGTGTCGCGGCGCCAGGCGTCGCGTGCGCCCGCGCCGATGAAGGGCGCCGCGGCCCGCCGGGCCGCCAGCCGCAGCCGGGCCCCGAGCCGCATCAGCCGTCGCGCCCGCCCTGCGGCCGCCTCGCCGTGGTGCTTGGCGACGAAGCGCAGGAGGTCGCTCCACAGCAGCTCGGGGTGGACCGCACCGGCTGTTCCCGGGCGGACCGCGATGGTCGCGCCGTGGTGGTGCAGGACCCGGAACCCGGGAGCCACCGCCACGGTCCAGCCGGCGGCGGATGCGGCGGTGCACAGGTCGAGGTCCTGGGCGTAGAAGCGGTAGCTCTCGTCGAAGGGGCCGCACTGCTGCCAGGTCTCGCGCCGGATCGCCATGGCCGCGCCGGTCACCCAGTCGACGCTGCCGCGGCGGGCCGCTCCGCCCGCCCCGAGCCGTCCGCGGCCCGGCAGCCGGGCCAGCGCGGCGCCGAGGCCCGAGGTCAGCAGGAACAGCCACGCCGGCGTCGGCCGGCGGCCGGCCCGCCACGGGGGGCGGCCCGCGGGGTCGAAGAGCTCGGCGCCGGCGATGCCGAGGCGGGGGTGGTCGGCGAAGGCGGCGAGCGCCGCGGCGAGGGCGCCCTCGAGGACCTCGGTGTCGCTGTTGAGGAGCAGGACGACCTCGCCGGCGGCGCGCTCGACGCCCAGGTTGGCGGCGCGGCTGAAGCCGACGTTGCGGCCGGTGGCGACGACGGTGGCGGCGGGGTGGAGGCCGTGCACCGCGGCTGCGGTGCCGTCGGACGAGGCGTCGTCGACGACGATGATCTCGATCGGCTCGGCCCCGCCGGCCGGCAGCGACGCCAGGCACGCGAGGGTCAGCTCGCGCGTGTCATGGGTCGGGATCACCACGGAGAGGGACGGTCGGCTCATGGGTTGCCGCCGCGAGTCTACCGCGCCCTCCGGCCGCGGTGATTGGAGCGGCAGGCTTCCGAGCCTGCCGTCACGGGTGTTGCAGGTCGGACGCGCGGTACTGACCGGCACGCACGTGACGCCAGGCAGGGATGCCTGGCGCTCCAATCCCAGCCCGGCAGCCGGCGCACCGTGATTGGAGCGGCAGGCTTCCGAGCCTGCCGTCACGGGCGTTGAGGACCCGGTACACGATCCCGACCGGCACGCCCGCGACGCCAGGCAGGGATGCCTGGCGCTCCAACGTCGGGTTGTCTCGGAATGTAGGTGTCGCGGGAGCCGGGAGCGGCGTGGTCGGGAGGGTATAAAACCCTCCCCTACGAGCGGTCACCGGTTTCGTTCGCGGGGGCGGATGGGCGCTTCGGAAAAGGGTCGTAGGGGCGGGTTTTACACCCGCCCTCACGGGCGCCGCGGGGGCTTGTGGCGCCGGCGGCCCGCCGGCGTCGGGGACGTTGCGGGTTAGGGGGCGATGTGGGGAAGTTGCGGTGGTGGTATTCGGCCGGCGAGCCGCCGCCACAAAGGGCGGTGAGGTGGTGGCGGGAGTACCGTGTTTCCACTTAGTCACCGGATCGAGTACCCTGGAGGCGCACCGGGGCTCGGCACGCGGGCGCCCGGCATCCTGCATGAGACCGACCTCCACGCCTGACCGGACCGATCGCCGGAGCACCGCCGCGTCCGGCACCGAGCCGCCGGCCTCCTTCGAGGCGCTGCTCGAGCGCCTGCTGGCGACTCCGGCCTCGCGGGCCGACGGAGCCGACCTCCTGGAGACGGGCCTCGATCTGATCGCGGCCTTCTTCGGGGCGGAACGCGCGGTGGTGAGGCTCGAAGGAGAGCGCGACACCGCGCCGGGCCGGTCGGCGCCGGGGCCGGAGGCGACACCCGATCTCGAGGTGCCCATCGCCGTGGTGGGACGCGAGCCGATCGGAACGGCAGCTCTGGTCGGTACGGGCCGGACGACGCCCTGGACGGACCGTGATGCGGACCGGCTCCGGCTCGCCGCGTGGACGCTGTGCGAGGTCCTCCGGGGCCACCGGATCGAGTCCGAGCTCCGGGAGCAGCAGATCTGGCTGCTGATGGCCATGGAATCGGCGGCCGTCGGGGTCTGGGACTGGGATGTGGCGAGCGGTCGCGTCCGGTACGTCTCGCCGTACGACGCACGGGGCGACGGCTTCCGGGTCCAGGAGACCGAGTCGTCCAGGTGGTTCGACCAGACCCACCCCGGGGACGCCGAGGTCTCGCGTCCCGAGGTCGACCGGGCGATCTCCGGGGAGACCGACACCTTCTCCATGGTGGTGAGACAGCGCGGTTCGTCCGACAGTGGGGCAGGGTGGCTTCACCTCTACTCCCGCGGCCGGGTTGTCGAGCGCGACGCTTCGGGCCGCGCGCGCCGCATCATGGGCACCTTCGAGGACGTCACCGAGGCGCACCGCAAGGCCGAGGCCGAGAAGGCGAGCGAGGCCGCGATGGCCCGCGCGGCGCGGATGGCGTCGCTGGGCGCTCTCGCCTCGAGCCTGGCCCACGACCTCAACCAGCCGCTCACGGCGCTGACGAGCTTCCTCGAGGGTTCCGTGCGGTTGATCTCGAAAGGCAGGGCGACGGACGCCGACGTCGTGGAAGCGCTGCAGCGGAGCGTGGCCTTCGCCCACCGGGCGTCGGACATCGTCCGCCGCTTCCGCCGGCTGCTGCAGCGGGAGGCGCCGCTGAGGGACCAGGTCGACCTGAGCGCGCTGTTGCTCGAGGCCCGGAAACGCATGCAGCGCGAGGCCGCGGCCGCCCGGGTGGAGATCGTGGTCCCGGAGGGCCTCGATCCGGTGGTCGTTCCAGGCGACCCTCTGCAGATCGAGCAGGTCGTGATCAACCTGGTGCGCAACGCCGTCGAGGCGCTCCGCGGGACCGCCGGGCGCCCTCGGACCGTGACCCTGAACGTGCGGGAGGCGGACGGGCTCGCCGAGATCCGGGTCGCGGACACCGGGCCCGGCGTTCCGGACGGCATTCTGGACCGTCTGTTCGAGCCCCTGGCGACGAGCAAGGAGGCCGGGCGGGGCCTCGGCCTGGTGATCTGCCACTCGATCGCCGAGATCCACGGCGGACGCCTTCACGTCGAGCGGACCGGGCCCGACGGCACCACCTTCGTGCTCGCGCTGCCGGGTGACGACGGAGGTGGGCCGTGACCCGGGAAACCCCTCGGATCTGGGTGGTCGACGACGAGCCGGACGTGCTCGACGCCCTGACGCTGCTGCTGCGATCCGCGGACTACGCGGTCGTTCCCTGCCGCAGCGGCCGCGAGCTCCTGGACCGGCTCGACGACGACGCGACGGGCTGCATCCTGCTCGACCTCCGGATGCCGGACATGGGCGGCTTCGAGCTCCAGCGCGAGCTCGCCCGGCGCGGCAGCCGGCTGCCGGTCGTCTTCCTGAGCGGGCACGGCGACATCCCCATCGCGGTGCGGGCGATCCAGGCCGGCGCCCTCGACTTCCTCGAGAAACCGGTGCGCGACACGCAGCTGTTCGCGGTCGTGGAGCGGGCCCTCGACGAGGATCGCCGCCGGCAGGCCGCGGCGGCCTCCCAGCGAGAGGCCCGCGACCTGCTCGACTCGCTCAGCCCGCGGGAGGCCGAGGTCGCGGACCTTATCCTGGAGGGTCTGCGGACGGCCGACATCGCGGAGCGTCTCGGCCTGAGCCCCCGGACCGTCGAGATGCACCGCGCCCGGTTGCTCCGGCGCCTCGGGGCGCGCACCTCGGCGGAGGCGGTCAAGATCATCGAGGCGGCGCGGAACCTCGTCGAGGACGGCTGAGAGAGGCTTCGTCCTGCCGGCTCGCTGAACCACCCGGCGGTGGAACCGCTTCAGCTGGTCGGTCGGCCCGCGGTCGCGGCTCCCGGCGCCATTCCGGCGTGGCCCAGGAGGAGGCGTGCGACCTCCGACAGCCGGTCGAAGCCGAAGACCGGCGCCTCGACCGCCAGCGGCTCGTCCGAGACCACGGCGATGACGGTGTCGTCCCCCGCACAGCGAAGGCCCTTGCCGGTGGCGCGGCGGTGGACCTCGACCTTGGGCCACCGCTCCAGGTGGTAGTCCTCGGTCAGGACCACGTCGACGCCGTCCATGAAGCGCTCCACCAGCTCGGCGACGGGGAGGTCGCGGCCGGTGTCGCGCACCATGCCGACCTGCCACGGCGAGGAGACCAGGCTGATCGAGGCCCCGGCCTGCTTGTGGCGGTAGCTGTCCTTGCCCTCGCGGTCCATCTGGAAGCCGTGGACGTCGTGCTTGATGGTCCCGACCTTGAGGCCGAGGCTGGTCAGCTCGGCGACGAGACCCTCGATGACGGTGGTCTTGCCGGAGTCGGATTCGCCGACGACGGAGAACACGGCAGGCAGCGGGGTCACGAGGCGCCCGCTCCGCGCCGGCACGCCGGATCCGCTGCCGAACCCGTCTGCACCGTCACGGGAAGCCGTCCGATTCCGGCTTCCGAGCCCGGCGCCTCCGGCCGCAGCTCACGGACCGCACACCGATCGCCGAGGGCGGCGGCGGCGCCGACACCGCGGCCGAGGGCGGCGACAACCTCGGCAACCAGCTCGCGGCGGCAGAGCGCGAGGTCCACGTTCCGGCCTTCCGACCGGGTCACCGCGACCACGACGTCGATCCCAGCCCGTCGGCGGAACATGGCGTTGACCAGGCCCGGCGAAATGCCCCCGGCCACCGGCTTCGTGACCAGGCACCACGTGTCGGGGAGGTCGGGCAGAGCGGCCGCTGCTCCCGCCAGGTCGCTCCGATCGGCGGTCTCGGGCCGGACCACGACCCGGTCGAACTGGGCTACGAGAGACGTGACGGTGCGTCGGAGGGCGGCGTCACGGTCGGCCCCGGGGCGGTCGTCGGCGCCGCCGATCACGACGGCGCACGCCTCGCGCCGAAGCGCCCACTGCCCGGCGACGACCGAGATCCGGTCCAGGTCCAGGTCGAAGGAGCGGCCGTCCGAAACCACCACCCGGTCCGCCAGGTGGGCCACCGCCCGGGCCGAGGGCTTGGCCCGGGTGCTGCCCGCGGCGCGGACCAGGAGGAACAGGCCGGGCTCGACCACCGACACCAGGCTGCTCGACTCGCCCACGCCGACCCATCCCGGCGGGACGCGGGTCACCAGGTCGGCGGCGCCCTCGGCCAGCTCCGACCGCAGCACCCGCAGCCAGTAGACCCGGTGGGCGCCGCCGGCCAGCAGCCGGCAGCTGTCCTTGGCCGAGCTGCGGTCCAGCTCCCGGCTGACGATCCAGGGCGCCTCCAGCGTGGAGCAGACGCCACAGCCGTCGCCGCCGTGGGGGCAGTGGCCGTCGCTTCGGTCGACGGTGGTGACCTTGAGCCCCACGACCGGCATCGAGGGGGCGTGCCGGCCGTTGAGCCGGCCCGCCCGCTCGGTCTTGCCGGAGTGTCGGCTCGTGCCGCCGACGATGAGCAGGTCGGGGCGGTCGAGGCGGCCGTCCACGGTGAGCGCCCCGTCGGGTGCCGTGACCCGGTGACTGACGAACGCCGTTTCCATCTCGTGGGATGGTAGCATTGATACCGGGAAAGTACTATAGTAGCCTCACGGTAGGCGCAGCCACTGCGGCCGGTGGCGCCGCGGCCGGAGGGGGGCGACATGGCACCGAGGAACAGCGACGATCCCAACGGAATCAGCCGGCGGCGCTTCGTCGCCTCGATGGCCGCGACCGGTTGCGTCGCGGTCACCAGCTCGGGGGTGCTGCTGGCCGACGGCCGCTTCGTGATCCCCAACTCCGAGGGCTTCCTGGTGGTCGACACGAAGAAATGCCAGGGGTGCGGCTCCTGCATGATGGCCTGCTCGCTGGCCCACACGGGGGCGGCCTCGTACTCGAAGTCGCGCATCCAGATCCTGCAGAACTCGTTCGGCACCTGGCCGGACGACCTCTTCATCGGCCAGTGCCGACAGTGCCAGAACGCGCCCTGCGTCGAGGTCTGCCCGACCGGCGCGAACCACGTCGACGGGGCCAACGGCAACGTGCGCCGGGTCGACCCGGAGCTCTGCATCGGCTGCCGGATGTGCATCCAGGCCTGCCCCTTCACCCCGGCCCGACTGCAGTGGGACGCGGGGCGCCGGAAGTCCCAGAAGTGCGACCTCTGCGTCGACACCCCCTACCTCGACGAGAAGGGCGGACCGGACGGGGTCAAGGCCTGCGTGCGGGTGTGCCCGGTGCAGGCGATCGCATTCACCCGGGAGATGCCGAGCCAGAACCTCGCCGACAGCTCGTACCAGGTCAACCTGCGGGACTGGGTCTGGAAGCGCCTGGGCATGACCGCCGAGTGATGGCGGGGGAGGAGGCAGACTCATGACGCTGTACGGCTACGCAGGCAAGATCCTCCGGCTCGACCTCAGCGCGCGGCGGGCGATCGAGGTCGACACCGAGAAGTACCGCTCCTGGGGCGGCGGCCACGGGCTCGGCTCGGCCCTGTTCTGGGACTTCTGCACGGACAAGACGATCACCGACGGGACCGACCCGGCCAACGTCTGCGTCGTCACCAGCTCGCCGCTGAACGGGACGCTCGTGCCGTCCGCCGGCCGCTGCGAGGTCGTCGGGGTGGGTCTGAACACGCACCCCGTTCACTGGTACACGCGGTCCAACATCGGGGGCCGCTTCGGGACCATGCTGCGGCACGCGGGCTACGACGCGATCGTCATCGAGGGCCGGGCGTCGAGCCCGGTCTGGGTCGACGTCCGCAACCGGAAGGTCGTGTTCCACGACGCCTCGGACCTCTGGGGCACGGACACCCAGACCGCCCAGGAGCGGATCTGGGAGGAGATCGGCGTTCCGCACGACGTGCGGACCGGCTGGTGGAACCTCAACCAGACCGCCGAGGAGGCGCTCGACCCCGCGACCGACCAGGGCCGCACCACCCAGCGGCCCGCGATCATGACCATCGGCCCCGCCGGCGAGAACCGGACGTGCGGCGGCTGTCTGGTCCACGACGCCGGCAACGTCGCCGGGGTGGCCGGCTTCGGGGGCGTGTGGGGCTCGAAGAACCTCAAGGCGATCAGCGTGATCGGGACCGGAGAGATCCCGGTGGCCGATGCCGCCGCCATTCTGCGAGCCCGCAACATCATCCGGGAGAAGTACACCAGCGACATCGAGCAGCCGGACTTCGAGGCCTGGTCCAAGATCGGCAGGCAGCCCAGGCTGATGGCCATGGTCCCGCCGCCCACCGACAAGTACCGCCCCCAGGCCTGCCAGGGCTGCGTCAGCGGCTGTCGGGCGCGCTTTGCGGTCGGCTACGGACAGGAGAGCAAGTGCCAGGTGACGAGCTGGTACTTCGCGCCCTCGCGCCGCGTCGCGAGGTCGAGCCAGGAGCTGGTGGAGATCAACCTCCGCGCGGCCGACGCGGCCCAGCGCTACGGCCTCAACAGCTACTTCGCCCTGACCGGCCTGCACTGGCTGGAGCACCTGGTCGAGGAGGGGGTGCTCGGACCGGGCAAGGCCATCCACTCCGAGCTGCCCTGGGAGACGTACGGCACGCTGGAGTTCGCGGAGAAGCTGGTCCACGCGCTGTCCTGCCGCGAGGACATCGGCGCCGACCTGGCCGACGGGTGGGTGCAGGCCGCCCTCAAGTGGGGGCGCGAGGACGACCTGCGGACCGGCCACATGGCCTTCTCCTACTGGGGCCAGCCCGAGCACGGCTACGACCCCCGGGCCGAGGTCGAGTGGGGCTACGGCAGCATCCTCGGCGAGCGCGACATCTGCGAGCACTGCTTCAACATCATCTTCACCAACATCACCGCCTCCTTCGCCTTTGCCAAGCCCATGCGCATCCCGGCCGAGGAGCTGGTCTCGATCATCTCCGAGAAGCTGTCCCCCTACGCGAAGAACCGTCCCGAGGTCCTGGATTACAGCGACGAGAACATGTACTCCGAGGACGTGGCGCAGCTGGTCCGCTGGCACCGGCACTACACGCGCTTCTACAAGGAGTCGGCGCTCTACTGCGACCTGCGCTGGCCCGACTTCTACAACACCAACACCCCCGACAACCGGGGCGCCACCGCGTCGGACGACGCCGGCGAGCACGTCTTCTGGAACGCCGTGACCGGCGACGAGCTCAGCTTCGAGGACGGCATCGAGATCGGACGCCGGATCTGGAACCTGGACAACGCCATCTGGACGATGCAGGGCCGCCACCGCGACATGGTGAAGTTCGCACCCTTCATCTACGAGACGAAGTACGAGAAGGGTGAGCTCTTCCCCTTCTTCATGTGGCCCTGCCGCGACGCCGACGGTGTGTGGTTGTACCGGGACATCATGGGCCGCTCGATGGACCGGCAGAAGTTCGAGGACTTCAAGACGAGATTCTACCGGCTCGAGGGGTGGGACATCGAGAGCGGGTGGCCGACCCGCACGACGCTGGAGGGCCTGGACCTGGCCGAGGTCGCCAAAGCTCTCGAAACGGCCGGCCGCCTCGGAAAGGAGGGCTCGCCATGAGCCGTTCCGACACGATGGGTCTCGAGACCGCTCGCCGCCTCCTGGCCCTTGTCCCCCACGACCGGCGGTTCCCGGTCGGGCAGTTCAAGCCCCCCATGGGGGTGATCCCGGGCTTCGTGCGGGGCTTCGCGGAGCTGGAGTTCGTGCTGCTGCCGCAGAAGAGCTCCCTGCCCGGGGTCCACCTGGAGCGCCTCGCCGACTGGATCGAGAACGACGTCGGCGACCCGGTGGCGGCGGCCGAGGTGCGTGAGGCAGCGGCCTCGGCCTCGAGCTACGTGGACGCCTGCATGGCCGTCTACGAGCGGGTCCGCGACCGGGTCGCGAGCGCCCGACGGGTGCTCGATCCCGCGCCGGATGGCGAGGGGCCGGAGAGGGGGGCGTGATGAGCAGCAGGACCATCGGAGTCGCATCGACCGGCGCCGCCATCCTCGTCCTGGGGATGGTGGGCATCCTGCTCGCCCAGGACGGCACGCCGCCGCCGCCCGCACCATCGGTGTCCGGCGAGCTCGCCTTCAGCGAGGCCATCCTCTTCGACTACGACCGGGACGGCACCCAGAACCGCGTCCAGTTCTGGATCGAGTTCGAGGCCCGGCCAGCGCCCGGTCAGCCCAGCCCCGAGGTCGCGAGCGGCTCCTTGAGGTACTTCGTCTTCGACCTGGAGTCCGAACGCCGGGTCGACGACTGGATGCTCGGCTTCAACATGACCATGGGAGGGGGCTTCCCGAGGGCGGGCGAGAGCTACCCGCTCAGCAACGTCCGCATCACGGGGAACAAGGCGCAGTTCGACCTCGCCGGCACCAGCTTCACGATCGTCGATGGCGGCGACTCCTTCACCCGGGACACGATCGAGGTCAGCGACCACAGCGGCGTGCGCACGGGGCGGTTCTACGGCGGCGACGTGCGGGTCGTCCCCGATCCGCTGGCGGCGCGGCCCCTCGACATCGAGGCCAACCGCGAGTGCAACGAGTGCCACGACGACGCGGCCGCGTCCATGGCCGCGGTGGGCGGTCCCCACCGCGAGCTCGAGTGCGCCACCTGCCACACCGAGCACCCGCCCGACGTCGAGGGTGTGGTGGTTCCGGCGTGCCTCGAGTGCCACGACAGCCACTCCGAGGTCATGACCGCCGCGAGCTGCGCCCAGTGCCACGCCGGCCACGATGTGACGAGGGTGGTGCACACCGTCGCCATGCCCGACAGCTACTGCGGCGTCTGTCACGACGACGTGGCCGACACCCTGCGGGCCAGCCGGTCGCTCCACATGGGGGTCAAGTGCGTCCTGTGCCACCACAACGAGCACGCGGCGCAGCCCAGATCGTGCGACTTCTGCCACCGCGGCACCCACCCGCAGCACGTGATGGCCAGCCCCGGTCGCTGCCGGGACTGCCACAACACGGCGCACGACGTCGAGCGTGGTCGTGACGGGTGAGCGGTCGGCGGGTCACGTGCCATGAACGCGCCGTCGGATCCCGGGTCGGGAGCGGACAAGGAGAGGACCATGACTGACGACAGCCACAGCGCACCCTGCTCGCGTCGGAGCTTCCTCAACGGGGGGGCGGCCTTCGTCGCGGGCGGCCTCATCGGCAGCGCGACCGGAATCGCCTCGGCGGCGGCCAGGCGGCCGATCCGGGAGACGGCGGAGCTTCCCTGGCCGTGGGCGAAGATCGACCCCATGGAGGCCGGCGAGCGCGCCTACCGCTCCTACCACGACGCCGGCGGTTGAGGCAACGGCGGCTGGCTGGGGGTCCTCAGCCTGCAGAGGGAAGCGGCGGGGTATCCGTGGACGCTGCTGCCGGAGACGATGTTCGCGAACCTCGCGGCCGGCTACGGCGGGCAGGGCACGCTGTGCGGGGCGCTCGGGGTCGCGGCCCAGTTCTTCAACCTGGTTGCCTTCGACCAGCAGAAGACCTACGTCAAGATGACCGATGACCTGTTCCAGTGGTACAGCCGGACGGTCTTTCCGACCAAGCGCTTCGACGACATCTGCTACTACCCGGACCAGGTGCAGCAGCTCGCCAAGTCGCCGCTGTGCCACGTCTCGGTGTCCCAGTGGACGCTCGCGGCCGGCGCCCAGGTCACCTCCGAGCAGAAGAAGGACCGCTGCGCCAAGGTCACGGGCGAGGTCGTGGTCCGCGCGGTGGTGATGCTCAACGACTACCTCGAGGGGCGGTACGCGCAGCCGGAGTACCCCTTCGAGGAGGAGAACGCGGCCTGCCTCGACTGCCACGGCGCCGACGACATGTGGCACGACAAGGACGGCATGAACAACCAGCAGGGCAGGATGACCTGCAACCTCTGCCACTCGCACCTGTTCAAGTGACCGGACCGCGGGCCGGGTGCCGGCGGAGGCGACTCGGCAGCGCGGTCGTCGAGGCGAGCCGAGCGGGAGGTCCCGACAGGAGCTCGGGATGGCATCGCCGGCACGTGGAGATCGGGATTTGACCACGCTCACCATGAAGCTCGTTTCCGGGACGAGGGGCTCCGCGGCCGTCCGGGCCGCGCTGCTCGTCGCGGCCTGGTCGCTGGTCGGGTGCTCGCTCGCGGTGCACGCCCAAGCCCCGGCGGCGGGGGCGCCACCCTCGTCCGACCCGAACGCGCACCAGCGCATCCCGCCGGCCTTTGCCGACGGCCAGGCCATCGAGCTGGTCTGGGTGCACCTGCTGAACCCGACCACCGACGCGGAGCTCAACGAGAGCCTGCGCCGGCGGGTCGCCGACGCGTTCGCGATCCGTCCGGGCGCGGCCTACAACCAGTTCGTGTCCCGCGCCGCGGTGGCGGCGGTCCGAAGGCTCGAGTTCGTGCAGGCCGTCGAGGAGCGCCTGTACTCGGTCAGCGGCGGGCGCCAGATCGCCGTCGCGTTGCTGGTGACGCTGCACGTCCCGGAGGAGGCCCCGCCGCCCGCCGCGACCGGGGCCTTCGCCACGGGCGAGCTCGGCGACCTGCCGATGCTGTGGCAGGACGACCGGTCGCAGCTCAAGGTGATCTTCAACCCGGCCGTCGGCGCCTATGCCGATCGCGACCCCTGGGTCGGCAACCCCGGCGCCTTCGTCGGCCAGCCCGACCAGAGCCGCACCACCGGCGTGGTCGAGGCGGGCGTCGAGCTCGGGATCGGCGGCATCACCCGCGTCGGCGACTCGAACGCCTACGTCTACGGGGCCGCGTCCTACATCGGCTCGACGACCCTCGGCCGGGACATCTTCAACCCGGACAGCACCCGGGTCCACGGCGAGGTCGAGGACCTCTACGCGGGGCTCCTGGTCGCCAGGAAGGGCGCCGGGAGGTCGTTCAACCTGTCGGTCGGCCGGCAGAAGTTCTCCCTCAACCGCAACCTGATGATCGGCCACGTTCTCGGTGCCAGCAACGGCGGCGACCGGGCGGCGTCGAACCTGTCGCCGCGCAACGCCTACGACATGACCGTGGACGCCCGGCTCCAGCTCGGCGAGCTCACGCTGCAGGCGTGGTTCGCCGACCCCAACGAGCTGCCCTCGTCGGACAGCCGCAGCCAGTTCGCGGGCCTGAACTTCAGGTACAACAACAACCGCAACCTGGACGCGACCCTGACCCTGCTCGACGTGCCCCGCTCCGACGCCCGCTACCCGCTGCCCGACGGGAGCTTCCTGCACCGGGAGGGCCTGCGGGCGGTCAATCCCCGCATCCGCTGGACCTCCGCGTTCAACGTGCCCGGGCTCTGGCTCGAGGGGGAGTGGGCCCACCAGTGGCACGACGACTTCGACATGAGCGCCGACGCCTTCGGCGGTTGGGTCGGCTACACCCTGGTCGACGCCGCCTGGAGGCCCGGCTTCCTGTACCGCTACGCGGTGTTCACCGGCGACGACCCGGGTACCGACACCTACGAGCGCTTCGACTCGCTGACCGGCGGCGTGCAGCGCGACTGGGCCCAGGGCATGGACATGATCAAGATCGTGACCAACCGCAACCTGCGGACCCACCGCTTCGAGGTCAGCGTCAAGCCCATGAGCGGCCTCGACCTGTCCGTCGACTACTACTACTTCACCGCGGACACGCTCAACAACCTGGGCGGCCAGCGGGCGGTCGCCACCTACGGCGACGACTACCTGGGGCAGGAGATCACGCCGACCCTGCAGTGGATGGTCAACCGGAACCTCTACGTCCAGAGCCTGGTGTCGATCGTGATCCCCGGCCGCGGGCTGAAGGAGGTGCTGCCCGAGCCCGCGCGCACCTGGAAGACCTTCCAGCTGTCGCTGTACTGGTTCTTCTGAGCGCTGCGGCTCGAGGCACGACGGGGCGTCGAGATTCGGCAGCGCGGCGGGTCATCCCATCGCGGGCGAGGACGCCCGCGCCACAATCCGGCACCGTTTCCTCAGAACCTCGCGGTCAGCCCGACCGACAGCTCGCGGCCGGGGCCGGGGTAGGCGACCTCGGACTCGTAGTCCTCGTCGAGCAGGTTGCGGCCCGCGCCCCACAGCTCGAGCCACGGCAGCACGTCGCAGCCGAAGCGGGCGCTGAGCAGGAACACGGCGTCGACCTGCTGCACGGGGTCGTCGGGGTACAGGGGCGACGGCAGCGAGCTGAAGACCTCGTCCATGTAGGTGCCGTCGAGGTCGAAGCGGGCCCCGAGCCAGGGCAGCTGCCAGCGCACGGCGAGGGTGCCGCTGAGCTCGGGGACGTTGACGACGTCGTCGGTGACGCGGCCCTCGCTGCGGTCGGCGGCGCCGGTCCAGGTCAGGTGGGCGCGCAGCAGCAGGCCGTCGGCGGCCAGCAGCGAGCCGGCCAGCTCGAGGCCGCGGATCCTGACCTCGGCGTAGTTCTGGAAGGTGTTGGTCGGGTCGGTGCCGGAGCGCGAGATCAGGTCGGAGACCTCGTACCAGAAGCCGGTCGCCTCGAGGTCGAGCGCCCGGGTCAGCCGGCGCTGGTAGCCGGCCACGAAATTGAGGCTCTGCTCGGGCTCGAGGTCCGGATTGCCGCTCCGGTCGGCGTAGAGCTGGGAGAGGGTCGGGAAGCGGGACTT
>DATHSO010000026.1:0-2190 GCA_035464095.1 Candidatus Methylomirabilota bacterium
CCTTGCCGAAGCCCGCCCGACGGGCGCCGCTGCCGAGGCTCGCGACCATGGTCTCGGTGTCGCGGGCCTCGTACTCCAGCACCTGGATCCGCTGGTTGAGGGGGCTCAGGAAGACCTTGGCCTCGAAGCCGTCGCCGTCGAGGCGGGCCAGGGTGTCGCCGGGCGCGTCGGCGGTGCAGGAGGTGGCGCTCATGCGGACCTCCCCGCCGGGACCTCAGACTCGGCGTCGTCGCCGACAGCCACTTCCGCCGGCACCAGGGCGATGTGCTCCGGATCGTCGTCGAACAGGCCGGCGACGCCGACGGTCTCCTCGCCACTGCGGCAGATCTCCCTGCAGTGCGAGCAGGGGTGACCCTCGTTGCACATCCCGATGTACTCCTTGGGCTCCTCGTAGGCCACGATCCGACCCTCGAAGTTGCGCAGGATGACCTTGTTCTCGTGCTGGGAGACGACGTAGTTCGGGTGGACCGGGATCTTGCCGCCGCCGCCGGGAGCGTCGACCACGAAGGTCGGCACCGCGAGGCCCGAGATGTGGCCCCGGAGGTGCTCCATGATCTCGATGCCCTTGGCGATGGTGGTCCGGAAGTGCTCGAGGCCCTCCGCCAGGTCGCACTGGTAGATGTAGTAGGGCCGGACCCGGTTGGCGGTCAGCTCGTGCATGAGCTTGCGCATCAGGGCCCAGCAGTCGTTGACGCCACGCAACAGCACGCTCTGGTTGCCCAGGGGGATGCCGGCGTCGGCGAGGAGCTTGAGGGCCGCCTCCGACTCGGGCGTGAACTCGTTGGGCACGTTGAAGTGGGTGTTGAGGTAGATCGGGTGGTAGCGGCGCAGCATCTCCACCAGCCCCGGGGTCATGCGCTGGGGCATGGTCACCGGGACCCGGCTGCCGAAGCGGATGATCGCCACCGACGGGACCTCGTCGCGCAGGCGAGCCAGCACCCGCTCGATGCGGTCGTCGGAGAGCAGGAAGGGATCGCCCCCCGACAGCAGCACGTCCCGGATCTCGGGGTGGGCCTTCAGGTAGGCGATGCCGGCGTCGAGGTCGCGGTCGGAGATCGCCGCCGGGCGGTCGCCCACCTTGCGCTTGCGGGTGCAGTGCCGGCACAGCATGGCGCACTCGTGCATGATCACCCACAGCACCCGGTCGGGGTAGCGGTGGGTCATGCCCGGCGCCACCGAGTCCCCCTCCTCGTTGAGGGGGTCCTCGAGGTCGAAGTGGTTGAGGTTCAGCTCGCCCTCGCCGGGGACCGACTGGAGGCGGATCGGGCACTCCGGGTCCTCGGGATCGACGAGGGACGCGTAGTACGGCGGCACCGAGAAGCGGAAGCGCTCCAGGGCGCGCTCGATGGTCCGCTGCTGCCTGGGGGTGATGGGGATGACCCGGGCGAGCTCCTCGGCGGAGGTGATCCGGTGGCGCATCTGCCAGTGCCAGTCCCGCCACTCGCCCATCGGGACGTCCCGCCAGATGGAACGCTCCTTGTACCAGAGCTCGTCGCCAGCCACGCGGGTGGCGTGGTCCTTTGAACCGTCCTGCATGGGTTGTTCCTCTCGGGTGGGGTGGGTTCAGGCGTGCGCGGCCCGGGGCCGGGTTCGAGACCTCCGAGAATCGGGGGCGGAATCGGGGGCGGGCACGTCACAATTCATCGTGTACAAAATATTAGCACACGATATGCTTGAGCTCAACCCGGGCCGTCCCCCGTGCGGCCGGGGGGCGGCCCTCACGAGCGGTCGAAGCCCTCCCGACCGGCCTCGAGGTAGGCCTCGGTACCCTCGGAGCTCGCATCCAGGGGCTCGGTGGTGAGGATCGGCCCGGCCTCCACGTCGCCGGCCTCCATGAGGGCGACGATGCGCTGCAGGGAGGACAGGATCTGGGTCTGCTCCCAGTCGGGCAACCGGGCGAGGGCCGCGGTGAAGTGCTCCTGGAGCAGGGGCGGCGCGCCGGCCAGGACCGCCTCGGCGCCGGCGGTGGGCGACACCAGGACCTTGCGCTTGTCCCGCCGGTCGCGGGTCCTGGTCACCATCTCCTTGCGCTCGAGGCGGTCGAGGATCCCGGTGACCGTCGCCTGGCTCAGGTTGACGGCCCCGGCGAGGGCGCTCACCGACTGCGGCGGGCGGTCGATGAGCTCTTTGAGCACCACCAGCTGGGGTCCGGTGAGCCCGTAGCGCTGGACCAGGCTCCGGGAGTGGAGG
>DATHSO010000027.1:0-12488 GCA_035464095.1 Candidatus Methylomirabilota bacterium
CGTCGGTGCCTGCGAACCTCAGCGAGGGCCATGGGCGGTCGGGCCGCGACCGGATCCACCACTGGCGCATCGCCTTCGCCTCCGCGAAAGAGGTCGATGCGCATCTCAGCCTTCTGGCCCGGGCCGGCGCCGTCGATGCGAACCGGGCCGCCGACGCGCTCGAACTCTTCGACCAGGTGCGCGCCATGACCTGGCGGCTGCTGCATCCGAAGCGGTGAGGCCTCACCTTGTCGGGCCCGGATTGTCGGGCCGGCGGCTCGCCGGCCTTGTCGGGACGATTCCGGTTGACCTCGCCTGCGTCCGGTTCGGCCCCGTGCCCGTGCCCGTACCCGTGCCCGTGCCCGATGTCAGCGATTAGCAACCGGCGATCAGCAACCAGCGACAGCGATCAGCGACCAGCAATCAGGGACAGCAAGCAGCGACAGCAAGCAGCGACAGCAACCGGCGGCAGCGATCAGGCCCCCACCCTTGTTGTCCCGGGAGACACCGGGGAAGTCTCAAACACTGGTTCCAGCAATACTCCCCGGCCAAGTCCCCGAGGGTGTTACTTAGAAGGGTCGCCGGCCGCCGCCCGCGCGGGGGCCAGACAGAGTGGTCGCGGTACAGCTCGAGGTCAGCCAGAGCTCGACGTCGTCCAGCCACCACCCGGTCTCGGCCTCGGAGGCGTCGCAGACCAGCCGCCAGCGCAGGCGCAGGTCCAGGCCGGCGAAGTCGGCGAGGTCGACCACCGTCTCCAGCCAACCGCTGACGAATCCGGTCCACGCCCGCTCGCCGGCCAGCGGGTTGCCGGTGCCGAAGCTCAGCGTCCCGGTGTAGCCGCCCAGCAGGAAGCGCCCGGGGTTCGCCGGGACCGTGGCGCCATCGCCGTCGAGGATGTCGTGCCAGGTGGCGCCGCCGTCGCTCGAGTACTCGAGCCGGCCGCCGTCCCAGAACACCTCGTGGTCGAAGAGGTGGTAGAAGGCGAGAACCGTGTTCGGGTCGTCGACGGACACCGGCTGCTCGAGCTCCACCACCTGGTCCTTGACCACCGCCTCGTCGGCGCAGAACCAAGAGCGGTCGCCCCGGAAGGCGAGCTCGTCAACGACCCGCCACGGCTCGGTTCCGCTGTCCTGCCCCGACCCGGGGCCGGTCAGCCAGCCGCTGGCGCCGCCTTCCACCGAGTCGGCGAAGAGCAGCACGTCGGGTCCGGTGGTCCAGCCGCCGCGCTCCACCGGGTTCGCGTCCTCGGCGCCGCTGATCCCGTCCACCGCGCGGACCCGGTAGAACCAGGTCTCGCGGTCGGCCACCGTGGTGTCCCGGTACCGCGGCCCGGCCACCCCGTCCGCGATCAAGACCTCAGGCCCGGGGACGAATCCCGCGGCCGGCGAGCGGTAGACCCGGTACCGGACGTCGGCGCCGTCGCAGCCGGGCTCGGCCGGACGCCAGACCAGGTCGAGGGCGCAGCCGGCCTCGCGCCGGTCCACGACCTCGTCGAGGCCCCAGAATTCGGGCGCCCGGGTGCACGGCCCGGTGGCGGTCACCGTGGTCACGATCGACGGGTCGGACACGCAGCCGTCGTCGCTCCTGACCTGGTAGTAGTAGGTCGTCCCGCCCGAGACCTGGCTGTCGAGGTACGAGGTCTGCGGCGCCGCGACCGTCGCGATCTCCTGCTCGGGGGAGGCGAGCCGGGTCGAGCGGAAGACCCGGTAGGTCGCCGCGCCCGGGGCTTCGGGCCAGCTCAGCTCGACGCCCGCCCCGGTGGCGGTCGACCACAGCCACGGTGGCGGGTCCGGCGGCAGGCAGCCCTGGCACTCGCGCGCCACGACCAGCCGGATGCCGTCGACCCACCAACCCCAGCTGCCGCCGGGCGTGTCGTCGCAGGCGAAGCGCCAGCGCAGCAGGATCCGGAGGCCGGCGAAATCGGCCATGTCGACCACCGTGCGCACCCACCCCGCGGTGTCCCCCGACCAGGCGTCGGCGAGAACCAACGGGTTGGCGGGGGCCGCGATCGTGTCGGTGTAACCGCCGGCGAGGAAGCGGTCGGGGGCATCGGGCACGGTCTGGCCGTCGCCCGACAGGATGTCGAACCAGTCGCGGCCGCCGTTGGTGGAGTACTCGAGCCGTCCCCCGTCGCGGCCCCGGTCGAGCCGCATCCGGTGGTGGAACTCGAGCCGAGGCGGCTCGCCCGCGACCAGCGGGATCGGCTCGCGCAGCTCGAGCACCTGGTCCTTGAGCCGGGGCTCGTCCTGGACGAACCAGGACCGGAGGCCGTCCCAGGCGTCATCGTCCGTTCTGTGCCACGGCTCGGTTCCGGGGTCAGCCGTGGATCCGGGGACTCGATCCCACGTGTGCAGGAACTCCGCGGTGATCGGATCCAGGTAGGCCTCGTCCGGCCCGGCGGGTCGGCCCCCGAGCCGCGCGGTGTTGCCGTCGTCCTCGCCGCTTCCGGCGTGCGACGCGCGGGCGAGGTAGAAGACCTCGCGGTCGGGCTCGAGCCCACGGTCGAGCCAGGTCTGGGCGGTCAGCCCCTCGGCGATCCGGTTGGCGTCGGAGGGCTCGAAGCCGGGCGTCGAGCCGCGGTAGATGTCATAGGTCACCGGCGCGGGGCAGGTGGCGGTCGCCGGCGCCCAGGCGAGCTCCAGCGAGCACGAGGTGCCGTGGACGCCGGTCACGGAGGCGATCCCGGCGAAGACCGGAACGTTCGTGCACGGACCGATCGCCGTGGCGGACACCTCGTACGAATCGGCCGACCAACAGTCCACCTCGGCCCGGACGACGTAATAGTAGGTCGTCCCCCCGGACAGCCCGTCGTCGGTGAACGACGTGACGCCGCCGTCGACGGTCGCGACCACCTCGTAGGGTCGTCCGCCCGAGCGGGTGGCGCGGGCGACCTCGTAGCGCGACGCGCCCGACACCGGCGACCAGGTCACGACGATGGCGTTGTCGCCCGCCGGTGCGGCCTGGACCGCGGCAGGCGGCTGCGGCTGGTCGAGGCAGGCGCCGACGTCGCCGGCGGCAGCGATGGCGAAATCCTGGCCGTCGAGGCCCGCCGGAGGCAAGGCCGCGTCGACCGCGACCACCTCGACCGACCAGCTGCCGGCCTGGGGGTGCTCGACCCGGACCACCTCGACGTTGTTGTCGCGGTCGCGGAGCTCGCCGGGGTCCGGCCGCGACCAGCCACCTTCGACGACGTTGCCGCGCAGCACCGTACCGGAAGGCGAGGTCACCACCAGGTCGAGGTCGTTGACCAGAGGGTGGTCGGCGTCGGCCTCGCCGGGCGGGTCGGTCCACACCAACGCCAGCTCGAGGGGGCGGTCCCCCGATCGGACCGCGATCTCGGTCGACCAGCTGCCGCCGGTGGTCAGCTCCGCCGTCTCCCCCTGGTCGAAGGTGACGATGGGCAGGGCGGTCGTGGGCAGCGGCGACAGCGCGATCCGGCCCCACCCGCGGTCGAGGTCGACGGCGTCGCCCGCCCGGTCGGCCGTGGCGATCAGCACCGCCTTGAGCAGGGCCGGGCTGGGCCTGAGACCGGTCCGTCCGTGCCGCCAGAGGACCTCGTGCAGCAGCGCGCCGGCCCCCGTGGCCAGCGCACAAGCCTGGGAGGTCCCGGTGTTGAGAGCGAAGATCCGGCCGGTCCAGTCGCGGTCCCAGTGCTGGACCGCATAGCCGTCCCGCGACTCCAGCGACAGCACGTCCGACCCCGGCGCGACCAGATCCGGCTTGACCCGCAGCTGCGAGGGACCCCGACCCGACGTGGTGACCACCCGATCCGGATCGGGGCCGGGCTGCCGCGACGGTACCCAGGCGCCGCAGCGGGCGTTCTGCACCGCACCGACGGCGATGACGTTCTTCCCGGTGGCCGGCGCCGTGACCGTCCCCGGGTCGGGGCCGGTGTTGCCGGCCGAGAAGAAGAGCACCATCGGCTGGGCTCCGTCCACCCCGGGATCGGCGTCGCGGACCGCGGCGTCGGCCTGGGCCGAGGCCAGGGTGTAGCCCGCCACCGGCGCCGAGCCGTCCACCTGGCCCCACGAGTTGTTGCTCAGCAGAGCTCCGTGAGCCGCGCCCCACGCCATCATCTCGGGAATCTCCGCGAGCCCGCCGTCGAAGATGTTGTTGGTCACCAGGGTCGCGCCGGGCGCCATCCCGCCGGCGGTCGGCAGCCCAGGGATCACGTCGCCGCAGCCTGCGGTGTTGGACGGGGCCGGGTCCGGCGGACCGCCGACGATGGACCCCGCGGTGTGGGTGCCGTGGGCCGTGTCCAGGTACTCCATCCGTCCGACCGATGCCGCGATCGAACCGGCGAGGCCCGGGTGCTCGAGGTCGACCCCGGAGTCGTTGTGGAGCACCGTCACGCCGTCACCGACCACGTCCAGGTGCCACGCCTCCTCCACCCCGAGCAGCTCCCACCGCGCCGCGAGGTTGTTGTGAAGGTCCTTGCCGAACGCCGGCTCCAGGTAGCCGATCTCAGGATGATCGGCGAGCACCGCCTCGAGTCCGCCGCTCGCCAGGGCGTGCTTGGTGTCGACCGGCATCGGCCGCCCGTCCCAGGCATACGCCCGGACGTCGGTGGGGCCGCGGCCGCCGCGATCCGCCGTCGCCAAAGACAGTGATCGGTGGAGCCGGGCTTCGGCGGGGAGGAGGGCGAGGCCCGCCACCACCGGCACGCCCTCCGTCGTCACGACGGCGAGCGAGCGCTCGACCGCGTTCCGGTCGGCTCGAACCACCAGGGCGTGCGGGTGCGCGTGGGCCAGGATCTCGATCCCCGCTGCCCCGAAACCGGCGCGCCACCGGGCATCGAGCGGCCCCACGAGGCGGATGACCCACGTCCCGTGGCGCGACTCCGGCAGCGCCTCCGGCAGGTCGACCCGACCGCGCCAGCTGCGGAAGGAAACCTCCCCGTCGTCCGGGAGTGCGTGGAGACGGCTCGCGACGGGCGGCGCAGGCATCGCGGACGTTCGCACCAGGCTCGCGGCGCCGTAGTCGTGGAGCACGGTCGCGGCCTCCCCGAGCTCTCCGACCCGGCCGTTGCCGACGATCGCGAGAACCGCCGTCGGGCCGGCGCCATCGATGTCGGCAGCGGCTGCTCGGCCGTCGGATGGCAGCACGGCGAGCCCGACCAGAAGGCCGGCCAGCGCAACCCGGAAGGCGGAGCGCCGTATCATGCTCCAACTGTACAGTGACCGGGTCCGGGAGACGCCTGCCACCGGCCGACCGGCCCCGGTGAGGAGGCCTTGATGCGATCGACCTGTGTTGCCCTCGCAAGCGCCATCGTTCTGGCCGTCGGCTGCACGCGCGGCGAGCCGCCGGCCCGTCCGGCAGCGATGGGGCTTCCCAACGGCGCCTTCGACGCGGTCGTCGACGGCCGGACCATCCACTACGAGATTCGCGGCACGGGTCCCGTCCTGATGGCCCTGACCAACTCCTGGGGCCTGAGCCTGGAAGGACTCCGCGGCCTCCTCGCCCCCCTCGAAACTAAGCTGACCATGGTCTACTTCGACCCGCGCGGCATGGGCGGATCGTCGCCGATCGCCGCCGACGAGGACATGAGCCTCGCCGCGGTGCGCGAGGACTTCGACGCCCTCAGGCGCCGCCTCGGGCTCGATCGGGTTCACGCCATCGGCTGGTCCAACGGCGCCACCAACCTCATCCTGCTCGCCTCCGAGCGCCCCGAAACCCTCGCCTCGGCGATCTTCGTCCACGGCACGGCGCGTTTCGGCCCCGCCGACATGGCGGCCTTCGCCCAGCGCTACCCCGATCTCACAGAGCGCTACGTCGCCTTCCAGCAGGAAGCCGCCGATCCGGCTCTGACCGATGCCGAGCGCACCGCCCGGATGCGGGAGCTGTGGCTCGGCGAGTACTTCCCGGCCATCACCGCCGACCCGGCCTCCGCCGCGCCGCGCATCAGGACCGCCTTCGCCGACGCGGAGCTCAGCTGGCCCCACGCCCGCTACGCCACCCAGGAGAGCCCCGGCTTCGACTTCACCGACAGGCTGGGCGCGATCACGGCGCCGAGCCTGGTGGTCGCTGGCGCCCACGACAGCCTGCCGCCGGAACGGGCGCGCGAGATGTCGGAGGCGATCCCCGACGCGGAGCTCGTGGTCTTCGAGGCCAGCGGTCACTTCGCGCCCCTCGAGGAGCCGGAGGCCTTCGCGGCCGCGGTCTTCCGCTTCCTCGGTGTCGAGTGACGCCGGCCGCTCAGCCCTTCAGGGCGCCCAGGGCGGCCTCGTAGTCCGGCTCCTGGCCGATCTCGGGCACGAGCTGGGTGTGGACCACCCGGTCGTTCTCGTCGGCCACCACCACGGCCCGCGCGGTGAGGCCGGCCAGCGGCCCCTCGGCGAGGCCGATCCCCCACTCGCGGCCGAACTCGGGCGCGCGGAAGGTGGACAGCATCTCCAGGTTGTCGATGCCCTCGGCCGTGCAGAAGCGCTTCTGGGCGAAGGGCAGGTCGCCTGAGACCACCAGCACGACCGTGTTGTCGAGGTGGGAAGCGGCCTCGTTGAAGCGCCGGGCCTGGGCCGCGCACACCGGGGTGTCGAGGCTGGGCACGATGTTGATGACCTTGCGCTTGCCGGCGTAGTCGCCGAGGGTCGCCTCGGACAGGTCGCCCCGCACGAGGCGGAAGCCGGGGGCGGTGCTGCCCTCGGCCGGCAGCGCGCCGAAGGTGTGGAAGGGGTTGCCCTTGAGCGTGACGGTGGCCATGGTCGTGTCTCCTTTGCTCGGCCGCGACGGCCGCGAACGCTTGAGACAACCGGTCGCGCACCACGCCAATTCCTCGCCGACGCGGCCTCGGCGGACGGCTTTCGAGAGCCGCTGGCATGACAGCCGGCCGCCGGCCCACGGTCGAGCGTCGAAGGTCCCCGTTGCCACGCGGAAAGACCCGCGGTACCATGGCACCTGTCATCTTCAAAGGCACCAGCCAGCAGCGGCTGTGCCAGGTCTGATCAACGGCCCGATCCCGTGACAGGGTCGATGGGAGTGCCTTTGGGCAAGTCCACGGTGTCTGATCGGATTTCCGACGGTACCGGCCGCCGCGACGGCGGCGCGCATCGGGTGTCGGCTCTGGTCGAGCGTGCCGCCTGCCCGGCGGTCGCCACCGACCCCGACAATCGCATCCTCGCCTGGAACCGGCCCTTCGCCGAGCTCGCCGGTCGCGAGCAGCTGTCGCGGCTCAACCTCCAGGAGCTGCTGCGCTGCCGCGACGTCAACGGCAACCTCCTGTCCCGCGGCCACGCCGCCCTCCACGAGATGGTGCTCGCCGGCGAAGCTCCGGCGGCCTTCGAGGTCGACCTGGAGCCGCCGCGCAAGGCGCGGGTCCGGGCCGAGGTCTCGGTGGTGGTCGTGCTCGACCGCAGCGAGGCCGACCACCGGTTGATCTACATGCTGCGTCCGCGCCACCGGCGCCGCCGCGTCGACGCGGCCCTCGAGCAGCTGCTCTCCGGGGGCGCCGCCCCTTCGGCGCCGGGCCCGGCCGAGCGCTCGGCCTCCCCGCTCACCCGGCGCCAGCGCGAGGTCCTGCGCCTGATGGCCCGGGGCGCGTCCGCGGCGGAGATCGCCGAGGAGCTCGGGATCACCCACAACACCGTCCGCAGCCACATCCGCGCCATCTTCCACGCCCTCGGCGTCACCCGTCAGATCGAGGCCGTGGCCCTGGCGCTGCGCGACGGCCTGGCCTGAGATTGCACACTGCCCCGGAACCCCCCGGAGCCTGTGCAGTCTCACCCGCATCGTCTCATCAATTCTGGGGACGAAAACCACCCATCTTGGTGATTGTCGGGTCCTGCCGACCGGCCTAGGCTGACAATCGTCAGAAGAACAATCTCAGTGTCCGGACTCGAATCCGGCGGAGGGCGCCCTGGGATCGCAGGTGCAGGTGTCTGCACCGCGAGCAGTGCGAAGGGAGGTGTCCGCAAAACAACCATCGATCGTCGCCGCCGGCGCTCCCGCGGTGCGTCCAACCCGAAAGGGCTCCGGCGTGAACATCCCATCGAGAACGGAAGGAGATCATCATGAGGAAGGTGTTCCCATCGCTCACGCTCGCACTGATTGCCGCTATCGCCTCGCCAGCATGGGCGGTCGTCGAGGAAGCGGATGCCACGCTGAAGTGCGACCCGATCCAGCCAGTATGCTCGACAGCGCTCCTCGCCGGTCAGAACATCGACGTCGGCACCGTGGAGGTGTTCTTCGAAGGGACCACCTTGAGGGTCGTGTACACGATCGACCCCGGCAACGAGTGGTCCTTGACCGAGACCCACCTCTACGTGGGCGACGTGCCTCCCGTCAAGGCTGCACCCGGCCAGTTCCCGTACAGCCACGAGGACCTCGGGTACGTGAAGTCGGACACCTACGAGTTCACCTACGCCCCTCCACCGTCCGGTTGCGTTTACTTCGCCGCCCATGCCGTGGTCGAGACGATTGTCGGTTACAACTTCGACCCTTCGATCCTCCAGGTCGACCTGCCCGATCAGGTCACGATGTCAGTGAAGTACCCCAGCGCGGGAGATCCGGCGTACTTCGAAACCACCGTCACAGGGGGCACGGTTCTCGACGGCGTGTACGACGGATGGTGCATCGACGTCGGGCGAACCATCAATCAGAACATCAACTATACCGCCAACGTGTACTCGAGCTATGAGGATGTTCCGTTCGGCACCGTTGACAAGCCCGAGAACCTCGACCTCGTCAACTGGGTCATCAACCAGAGCTTCGTCGGTCAGCAGTCCCTGTCCTGTGCCGGGACGTTCACCTACGGCGACGTCCAGCGGGCGATCTGGTCGCTGATCGACTTCTCCCAGTCGACCGCAGGCATCGGCACGTACTCCCAGTGCCGGGTCGATGAGATTCTCGCCGCCGCGTTCGCGTCCGGAGAGTATTACGTCCCGGTGTGCGGCGGTGTGGTCGCCGTGATCCTGGTACCGGTGAGCTCCACCCAGGTCACGATCGCGCAAGTCACTCTGATCGAGGACCCGACCAGTGATTGGTGCACCCCGGTGTACCAGTCCGAGACCGCGTGGGGCGAAGGGGAGCGCTTCCCCCGGAGCTGGGCCATGTACTTTGACTGCTTCTGCGATTAATACCGCCTCAAACCGAAGTGAACGCGGTCGCGAGCAACCACTGACCGCGAAAACGGGGGAGCTCCGGCTCCCCCGTTCCCATTTCTCATTTGCGTTCAGCCCGACTCGCCGGCGGCTCTCTCGACCCGGTCGAGCCGCCAGACGACCTGGTTGACGTGGTCGGGATGAGGGGCGCTGCGGCTTGCCAAGCGTACGTCACCCCTCACGGCATCAGCGTGCCGCCGCTCACCGGCACGTAGGCACCGCTGACGAAGCCCGTCGCGTCGGCGGCCATGGCCAGCACCACGCCCGCCACGTCCTCGGGCAGGGCGTTGCGGCCGAGGGGCGTCATCCTCGCCATCGCCTGCTTCTGCTCCTCGGGCACGAAGGCGGTGGCGTCGGTGATGGTGAGCCCGGGCGCCACCACGTTGACCCGGCTGCCGTGGGGCCCGAGCTCGAGCGCCAGCGACTTGGCGAAGGCGTCGAGCCCCGACTTGGCGGTGCTGTGGGCGCAGAAGCCGGGCCCGGGGTGCCGCGACAACCCGCTCGAGACCGCGATGATGCAGCCCGAGCCACGCTCGATCATGCCCGGGACCACCGCCCTGGCGCAGAAGAAGGCGGCGCCGAGCTCACCCGTCAGCTTGGCTGAGAAGTCCTCCCACTCGTAGTCCACGAAGGGCACGACGGGAAACTGGATCGAGGCGTTGATGACCAGGGTGTCCACCGGCCCGAGCTCGGCGTTGGCCTTGTCGATCATGGCGTCCACCTGGGCCCGGTCGCGGACGTCGGCCTTGACCGCGATCGCGCGGCCGCCGGCGGCCTCGATCTCGGACACCACCTCGTTGGCCGCGGCCTCGCTGCCGAAGTAGTTCACCGCGACCCTGGCCCCGTGGGTGGCCAGCAGCTTGGCCGTGGCCGCGCCGATGCCGCGGCTCGCCCCGGTCACCACCACCACGCGGTCCTGCATCAACATGACGATCCTCCTTGCGTCCGCTGGACGGTTGTCTTGTTCGCGTTCCGGTTCAACAGATCACGCGCATCGGCCACTCCCGGGCCGCCACCTCGTCCTCGATGAAGCCGTCCCCCACCTCGGGGGCGAGGTAGAAGCGCGGCTCGAGGAGGTCGTCGTCAGGAGACACCACGCCTTCGGCGACGGCCTGGGCTGCCAGCGGGGTGTGCGGGTAGATGCGGGCGCCGACGGTGATCTTGAGGGTCGACAGCGGCAGCGAGCGCGCGAAGTCGAGGCTCTCAGCGACTGACTCCCGGGTCTCGCCGGGTACTCCCAGGAGCAGGAAGCCCATGGCGTCGATCCCGGCGGCGGCGAACATCGCGGTCGCCCGCCGCACCTCGTCGGCGGTGAAGCGCTTGTTGAGCGACTCCAACACCCGGTCGCAGCCGCTCTCCGAGCCCACCGAGACCTCCCGGCAGCCCGCCGCCGCCATGGCCGTGACCAGCTCCTCGCCGACCCGGTGCGGGTAGGCGATGCAGCGCCAGCCGACCTCGACGTCGAGCTCGGCGAGCCGCCGGCAGAGCTCGAGGGCGTACGACGGCGGCAGGTTGAAGACGTTGTCCACGAAGTGCAGGCGGCGGGCGCCGGCAGCGGCCAGCCGCGAGACGTCCTCGACGACCCGTTCCGGCGAGCGCCGCCGCATGACCCGTCCCTCGATCTGGGGGGTCGAGCAGTAGGTGCAGTCGAAGGCACAGCCCCGGCCGGTCTGAACCGGCACCCAGAGCGAGGGGTCGTCGAGCTCGAGCCAGCTGTCGAGCTCGACGTAGGGCGACGGCAGGGCGTCCATGTCGGCCGGCGGCAGGCGCGGCGCCGCCGGCCCCCCACCAGACACCCAGACGCCGCCCACCCCGGCGGGGTCACCGCCCTCGGCGAGGGTGTCCAGCAGCCGCACGAAGGCCACCTCGCCCTCGCCGGCGATGCCGTAGTCGGCCCCCAGGGCGGCCAGGGCCGGTCCCGGGAAGATGCTGTAGCCGGCGCCGCCGAGCACGATGGGCGCGCCGCTCACCGCCCGACAGGCCGCCACCACGTCGCGGGCGCGGTCGAGCAGGATCGCCGGCGCCTTCATGTTCTGGTCGTCGATGTTGCGCACCGAGACCCCGATGACCTCGGGCTCGAAGCGTCGGACGGCCTCCGCCACCGCCGCCACCGGGTCGCCGGTCCGCAGCAGGTCGAGGAGCTCGACCCGGTGGCCCGCCGCGCGCGCGGCGGCGGCCACCATGGCCGCCCCCAGGGGTGGGGTCGGCATGGTGATCCGCTCGGTGTTGGCGGCAACCAGCAGCACTCGCATCGGCGGCGGGCTCACGCCGCGAGTATAGGGTTGCGCGGCATCCCGGGTCACGCCGTCATTCCGGGCACGACCGCGACGGGGTGGCCGTCGGCGTCGAGCTCGACGCCGGGCGGGAGCTCGAAAGAGGGATCGAGCTCGCGCAGCCCCTCCAGGTCGGCGGCGAGCAGCCGGAATGCCAGCGAGCCCTCCGCGCCGCGGCGGATCGGCACCGCCGTCAGGCCGAAGTCGTGCTCGCCGAAAGCGGTCTGCAGGATCAGCCGCGGCAGCTCGCGACCGCTGCCGTCGCGGCGCAGGGCGGTGGCGAGGTCGACGACCCGCCCCACCGGCACCGGGTGCTCGGTTGCCCACTCCTCCTGCAGCGGGTGGCCGGCCACCACCAGGTGGTGGACCTCGATGCCGAGCCGGCGGCAGGCGGCGGTGATGCCGACCAGGTCGGCCTCGGCGTCGTTGACGAACGACAGCAGCGGGACCACCGCGTACACCGACACCCCACGCCGACGCACGCGGCGCACGACCCGGCCGAGGCCGTCCCCGAGCTCGCTCGGGTGCAGCACCGGGATCTCGACCTCGAGCCGCAGGGGCCGCGTGACCCGGACCTCGTTCCACTCGCCGAGGCGGGCCGTCACGGCGTCGGTGAACGACGCCGGCTCGGCCACCAGGCGGCGGCTGCGGACCCTGAGGGCGGTGACGTGCGGGACGTCGAGGAGCCGCCGACGGACCCGGCCCAACGTGTGCAGGCGGCGCGACGCATCGTCGTCGGCCCAGACCACCACGTCGGTGATCCGCCGGTCCCTCGCGACCGCATCGAGGTCGGCCTCCAGCCGCTCGTCGCCGGCCGCCAAGTCGAGCTCGACCCGGGTCCGGTGGACCCGGTGGAGGCTCGGCGAGCCGGTGGCGACCAGCGACCGCCCGGGTCCCTGCGAGGTCGCGGCCAGCCGCTGGAGATCGGCGAGGGCCGCCCGCGACTCGTCCTCTGGAAAGCTCCCCGGCGCCACCGAGCCCCGGCTCCAGGGGTGGGTCTCCCGCGGGCCGGGGAGCCACTCCTCGTCGCCCACGTCGACCCAGAACTTCGCGTCCAGGGTGCCCTCGGCGTTGGGCCGCGCCACCTGTGACAGATCGAGGATCGGGGCGAAGCGCTCGAAGTACTCGGTGGTGTAGGGGG
>DATHSO010000028.1:0-45730 GCA_035464095.1 Candidatus Methylomirabilota bacterium
TAGTCGACGGGCCGTCCCAGGTCATGGGCGCCAGCCCCCCCGACCTCCCTTGACCCGAAACGCCCCGCCGACGTGTCGGAGCGGCCATGAACGACGCGGAGGTGACCATGCACGACACGCGCCACCCAGGAGACCTCACCGTCTACCGCACCGCCCTCGAGGCGGCCGCCACCACCATCGCTCTTGTCAGGAAAGTCCCGGCTCCCCTGAAGAGCCTTGCCGACCAGGTGATCCGCAGCGCCTCGTCGGTGCCTGCAAACCTCAACGAGGGCCATGGCCGGTCGGGCCGCGACCGGATCCACCACTGGCGCATCGCCTTCGCCTCGGCGAAAGAGGTCGATGCTCATCTCAGCCTCCTCGCCGGTGCCGGTGCCGTCGATGCGAAACGGGCGGCAGAGGCACTCGATCTCTTCGACCAGGTGCGCGCCATGACCTGGCGGCTGCTGCATCCGAAGCGGTGAGGTCCCACCTTGTCGGGCCGGGATTGTGGGGCCGGCGGCTCGCCGGCCTTGCCCGGACGATTCCGGTCGACCAGGTTCGCGTCCGGTTCGGTCCCGTGCCCGTGCCCGTACCCGCGCCCGTGCCCGATGGCGGCAGCACCAAGCAGCGGCAGCAAGCAGCAACCAGCGATCAGCCACCAGCAAACAGCGATCAGCGGCCAGCAACCGGCGTCAGCGACAGCACCCGGATCCGCAACCGGATCCGGTCGGGAGCGGGCGCGGGAGGGGGAGCGGGAGCGATTCGGGTCCGGGTCCGCACCCGGGACGGTCGGCGCGTCCGACGCGCCGCCACAATTCGTCCGACGAATTGCTCTCACTGTCGTCGCCACACGGTGTCGCGCCTCTCGCCGCGGTAGAATGCCGGGCCCGACCGAGGAGGACCAATGACCCTGATCCGAGTGGCGCACTCGCCGGACTCCGACGACGCCTTCATGTTCTACGCCCTGGCCAAGGGTCTCATCGCCACCGGGGACTACGAGTTCGTGCACGTCCTGGACGACATCGAGACCCTCAACCGCGAGGCCCACCTGGGCACCTACGAGGTGACCGCGGTTTCGATCCACGCCTTCGCCTACCTGGACGACCGCTACGCCCTGCTCGGCTCGGGCGCGTCCATGGGCGACGGCTACGGCCCCGTGCTGGTCGCTCGGGAACCGATCGCGGCCGATCGGCTCGCGTCGATCCGGGTGGCGATCCCCGGCACCCTGACCTCGGCGGCCCTGGCGCTCGGCATGTGGCACCCGGGCCTGGCCACCACCGTGCTGCCCTTCGACGCCGTCGGCCCGGCGGTGCTGGCTGGCGAGGTCGAGGCCGGGGTCCTGATCCACGAGGGTCAGCTCACCTGGCAGGACGAGGGCTTGGTGAATCTCGTCGACCTCGGCGTCTGGTGGGCCGAGCAGACCGGTGGGCTGCCCCTGCCGTTGGGCGGCAACGTGGTCCGCCGCGACCTGGGCGAGCGGGCAATGACCGAGGTCGCGGCCCTCCTGAAGGCGTCCATCGAGTACTCCCTCGGTCACCGGGAGGAGGCCCTCGACTACGCCCTCGGGTATGGGCGAGGGCTGTCCCGGGACAAGGCGGACCGCTTCGTCGGCATGTACGTGAACGAGCTGACCGTCGACTACGGCGAGCGCGGCCGGGCCGCGGTTCACGCCTTCCTCGAGCGTGCCTACGCCCAGCGGCTCATCCCGCGGGTGCCGCGGCTCGACTTCCTGTGAGGGCCACTGCGACTGTCACCTCGCCCGCGCGCGGGTGGCGGCGAGGGCGGCGAGGGCGGCGGCGGCTGCGAGCACGGCCCAGATCGCGGGCCACGAGCCGGCGCGATCGAGCAGGGCGCCGGCGGCTGCGGGACCGGCGATGGTGCCGAGGTTGGACAGGGCGGTGATGAAGCCGAAGGCGAAACCGACCCGCTCCGGCGCGACGAGCCGCCCGGGCAGCGCGTAGGCGGCGGTGGGGACCAAGGCGGCGGCGACCCCGACGGCGAGCATGGCCGGGACCGGCGGGGCGAGCTTCGCGGCCATGACGGCGAGGGCCGTGGCCTGGATCGCGAGCCCCGCCACGAGCCAGAGGTGGGGGCTCGCGGTGCGGTCGACCAGAGCGCCGGCGAGCGGCGAGCCGACCATGGCCACCCACATGACGAGGGTGACGACCAGCAACGCGGATGACCCGCCGCCCGCCCACCCGGGCGCGAAGGTGAGCACCGAGGCGTGGTTGGCGAAGAACAGCATCCACGCTCCGCCGAGAGCCGCGAGGGGTGGGCTGACCTGGAGCGACGGCCGGGAAGGCCCGGCGGCCGTGGCGTCGCCGGGGGCGCGGCGCACCGCGACTGCGTACAGCGGCAGCGCGACGGCGGCGAGAGCCGCGAGCAGCAACAGCTCGCCGCGCCAGCCGAGCAGGTCGAAGAGCACCGGGTGCACCGAGTAGACCGTGATCATGCTCGCCGGGTAGGTGGCCATGAAGACGCCCATGGCGAGGGCGAGCTCGCGGCCGGCGAAGGCCGTCGTGAGCAGGCGCGCGAGCAGCAGGTTGACGACGAGGCCGCCGAGCCCGAACAGCAGCCGGCCGGCGACGAGGACGGCGAAGGACGGCGCGGTGGCGAACACGACGGCGCCGGCCACCATGACCGCCAGCGCGCCGATGCCGGCCGGCAGCGATCGCCAGCGATCGATGGCGAGGCCCAACGGGATCGCCAGCAGCACAGCCGGCACGGCGATGGCCCCCATCAGCAGCCCGACCTGCAGGTGGGAGAGCCCGAAGCGGACGATGAGCTCCGGGACCAGCGGCGGTACCACGAAGAAGGTGGCCCCGACCGCGAAGAAGCTGACCACCGAGGCCGCCAGCACCAGCCAGCGGCGTCGGGCGAGATCGGAGGTCGCCGTCATGGCGGGCATCATACGCAAACCGGTGCGTTCGATGGGCCGGCCGCTGTTGACAGATTCAAACGATTGTTTAATATCTGCGTTTGAAACATACGTTGGAGACCTTGTGGCCGTTCAGACCCCCACGAACCACGAGCTCGGCGAGACCCAGGAAACCCGGGGTCGGATCCTGGAGGCTGCGCAGGCGCTGTTCGCCGAGCGCGGCTTCGACGCCACCTCGGTGCGCGACATCACCGCGGAGGCGGGCTGCAACGTCGCCGCCGTCAACTACCACTTCGGCGGCAAGGAGAACCTCTACCTCGAGGCCTTCCGGGCCATGCTCGGCGTTCTCCGTGACCGGCGGCTGGCGGTCCTCGACGAGCTCCTGCTGCGCTCGCCGCCGCCCGATCTCGAGTCCTTCCTGACCGGCTTCGCGGAAGGCTTCCTCGACCCGCTCACCGACGAGAGCCTGGGACGCCGCTTCTTCGCCTTCGTCAACCGCGAGATCTCCGACCCGCGCCTGCCGACGTCGGTGTTCCTGGGCGAGTTCATCCGCCCGCTGCTCGAGCGAAGCATGCAGGCTCTCGCCCGAGTCGGCCCGCCGCTGCCGCCGGCGGTGGCCGAGGCCTGCATCTTCTCCCTGATCGGCCAGCTGCTGCACGCCCTCAAGGCCCATCACCTGTTCCTGGCCCACGACGAGCCCGAGGCGCGGGCCCGCCTCGGCGACTTCGTCCCCCACTTCGTCCGCTTCTCCGCCGGCGGCATCCGGGCCTGTGCCCTGGATGAAAGTCCCCCGGCACCCCCGTTGACGGGGGGGGAGCTACGGTCATGAGACTTCCACTCACCTCGCTGGTGATCTCGCTGGGCCTCGCCCTGGCGGGCTGCACCCTCGGGCCGGAGCCCGAGCGGCCGGTGACCGCCGCCGACAGGGTGGCCGCCTACGTCCATGCCTCCGGGCCGCCCGTGGAGGCGCAGCCCGAGGTGTCGCCATGGTGGCGGAGCTTCGGCGATACCGCCACCACCGAGCTCGTGGAGCTCGCTTTGGAGAGCAACACCGACCTTCGCCTGGCGGCGGCCCGCGTTTTGGAGGCCGAGGCGAACCTGCGCCGGGCGGGCGGCGCCCGCTGGCCGCAGGTCAGCTACGGCGCGGGCGCGACCAAGCAGCAGATCTCCTTCGTGCTGCCCGAGGTCGGCCGCCGGACCATCGAGTCCACGACCTACTCCACCAGCCTCGCGGTGTCGTGGCAGGCCGACCTGTTCGGCAAGCTGCGGCGGACGCGGCAGTCCCAGTGGGCCCAGCTGCTGGCCGAGGAGGCCAATCGCGAAGCGATCGTCCACGCGGTGGTGGCGTCGGTGGTCCGCGCCCGGGTGCTGGTGGCCACCGCGGCATGGGCCCTCGAGATCAACCACGGCATCACCGACAGCTGGGAGGCGACCGCGAGGACGGTGGAGCGCCGCTACCGGGCCGGAATCGCGGGCGCGGTGGAGGTCCACCTGGCCCGCGAGAACCTGGCCTCGGCCCGGGCCTCCCAGGCGACCATCGAGGCCCAGCTCGAGCAGGCCCGCCTCGCCCTCGACGTGCTGGTCGGTCGCCAGCCGGGGTCGGCGGATCCGCTGGCCGACAGCCTGCCGCAGCTGCCGTCGCTGGAGCCGGTGCCGCTCGGGCTGCCGGCGGCCCTCCTCGACCGCCGCCCGGACCTGCGCCGGGCGGAGCACCAGCTCGCGGCCGCCACCTTCGGCGTCGGCGCCGCCATCGCCAACCTCTACCCGGACCTCGGCCTGACCGGCTCGGTGGGCGAGAACGGCGACCGGGTCGCCGACATCGATCTCGAGGACTTCGTCTACAACATCGTCGCCAACCTCACGGGTCCCCTGTTCACCGGCGGCCAGCGGCGCGCCGAGGTGGACGCGGCGCGGGCCCGGGCCGAGCAGGCGGCAGCGGCCTACGCCGGCGCGGTGCTCGAGGCTCTGCGGGAGGTCGAGGACGCCCTGGTCCGGGACCAGGCCACCCGCACCTCCCACGAGCTCACCGAGCGGCGGGTGGCCGAGGCGCGGGCCGCCGGCCGGATCGCCAAGGAGCGCTACCAGCGGGGCGTCGAGTCGCTGCTGATCGTGCTCGAAACCGAGCGCCGGCTGCGCCTCGCCGAGCAGGCCGTGATCGGCATCACCGCCGACGTCTGGAACGCCCGCATCGACCTCCACCTGGCCCTCGGCGGTGACTGGGCCACCGACCCCGATCCGGAGCTCGCCACCGTCGATCCTGAGCGCTCCACTCTGAACTCTGAACTCCCAACTCTCAACTCTGAACTCCCAACTCTGAACTCTGAAATCGCAACTCCGAACTCTCCCGAGGTCTCATGATGTCCGGCAAGTTCCTGAAGATCGCCCTCCCCGTGATCGTGATCATCGTGGGCCTGGCGGCCGCGTACCTCCTCGCCTCGGCCCGCCGTGCCCCCGAGCGGGTCGACCGCCCGCCCCTGGGACCGCTGGTGGAGGTCGAGCCGGTGACGGTGACCGACGTCCCTGTGGTGGTGGAAGGCCACGGGGAGGTGACGGCCAAGGTCGCCGTCGACATCGTGCCGCAGGTGTCGGGCCAGGTCGTCGAGGTTCACCCGTCGCTGGTGGCGGGCGGCTTCTTCCGCGCCGGCGAACCGCTGCTGGTGATCGATCCCCGAGACTACGAGCTCGCCCTCGAGCGCGCCCAGGCAGCGGTGGCCCGCGCCCTCGTCACCCTCGAGCGCGAGCGGGCCGAGGCCGAGGTCGCCAGCGAGGAGTGGGACGACCTCCACCCGGGAGAGGAGGCGACGGGGCTCGTGCTGCGCGAGCCTCAGATCCGCCAGGCCGAAGCCGAGCTCGCTGCCGCCGAGGCGGACCTGGCCGTCGCCAGGCTCAACCTGGAGCGGACCCGGGTGCGCGTGCCCTTCGACGGCGTCGTGGTCTCGGAGAGCGTCGACCCGGGGCAGTTCGTCGCCCCGGGCAACCGACTGGCCACGGTGTACGGCACCGACGTCGTCGAGGTGCGGGTGCCTCTGCCGACAGACGAGCTGGAGTGGTTCGAGGTGCCGAGCCGGGGGCGGCGTGGCGCCGGCGCCCGCGCCGAGATCCGGACCGGTCCGGGCGGCTCCGACAGCGCCTGGCAGGGCCGGGTGACCCGGATGGAGGCCATGGTGGACCCGAGCTCGCGCATGGTGCACGTGGTGGTCGAGGTCGAGGATCCCTACCGCGCGTCGGGCAACCGGCCGGCTCTGCTGCCCGGCACTTTCGTCGACGTCCGGATCTTCGGTCGGACCCTCGAGGACGTGGCCCGGATCCCGCGCTTCGCGGTCCGGGAGGGCGGCCGGGCGTGGGTCTTCGACGACGGGAGGCTCCGGATCCGCGATCTCGAGATCCTGCGGGCAGATCGCGAGCAGGCGCTGGTGGGGCAGGGTCTCGCCAGCGGCGAGCTACTCATCGTCAGCTCCCTCGACGCCGTCACCGACAACATGGTGGTTCGAAACGCCGCCGACGGGCAGCTCCAGCTCGAGCCGCCGACCGCCGCGGACTCCCCGGCCGCATCGGCCGCCGAGGACGACGGAGGCGCGGCATGAAGGACAGCCGTCGCGGTCCCCTGGCTTGGTTCGCGGCCAACCACGTCGCGGCCAACATCCTGATGATCTTCATCCTGGCCTCGGGCATCCTGGCGATCTTCAACATCGTCATCGAGGTCTTCCCCGAGCTCGACACCGGGGTCATCACCGTCCGCGTGCCCTACCGCGGCGCCACCCCCGCCGAGGCCGAGGAGGGCGTGTGCGTCCGGGTCGAGGAGGCGATCGCCTCCATCGAGGGCATCAAGCGCATCCGCTCCACGGCGAGCGAGAATCTCGGAACGGTGACCATCGAGCTCGAGGAGGACGCCGACACCAGCGAGGCCCTCGACGAGATCAAGGCGGCGGTGGACCGCATCGAGACCTTCCCGTCGGAGACCGAGAAGCCGGTGGTCGCCGAGGTCGACAGCCGCCGCCGGGTGATCACCGTGGTGCTGTACGGCGACGCCTCCGAGAAGACCCTCAAGGCCCTCGCCGAGCGGGTCCGCGACGACCTCACCGACCTCGAGGCGATCTCCCAGGTGGAGGTGGCGGGGGTCCGCAACTACGAGATCTCCATCGAGGTCTCGGAGGAGTCGCTGCGCCGCTACGGCCTGAGCTTCGAGCAGGTCGCCAACGCCGTCGCCGCGTCCTCCCTCGACCTGCCCGGCGGGGCTGTGAAGACCCGGGGCGGCGAGATCCTGCTGCGCACCAAGGGCCAGCTCTACCGGGGCGCCGAGTTCGAGCACATCGTGGTGCTCACCCGCCCCGACGGCACCCGGGTCGAGCTCGGCGACGTCGCCACTGTCGTCGACGGCTTCGAGGACACCGACACCGCCACCCGCTTCGACGGCCGGCGGGCGGCGCTGATCCAGGTCTACCGGGTCGGCAACGAGGGCGCGCTCCAGGTGGCCGCGGCCACCAAGCGCTACCTCGAAGACCTGACGCCGAGCCTACCCGAAGGCGTGTCGGCCGAGACCTGGGACGACGACTCCATCATCCTCAAGCAGCGCATCGGGTTGCTGCTGCGCAACGCCCGCCTCGGCCTGGTCCTGGTCTTCATCTGCCTCGCCCTGTTCCTGGAGACCCGGCTCGCCTTCTGGACCACCATGGGGATCCCGATCTCGTTCCTGGGCGGGCTGTGGCTGGTGCCGGCCTTCGACGTCAGCATCAACATGATCTCCCTGTTCGCCTTCATCGTGGTCCTCGGCATCGTGGTCGACGACGCCATCGTGGTCGGCGAGAACATCTTCAACTACATCGAGCAGGGGCTGAAGCCCCTCGACGCGGCCATCCGCGGCGTGCGCGAGATGGCGATGCCCGTGACCTTCGCCATCATCACCACCGTGGCCGCCTTCGCGCCGCTGCTGTTCGTGTCCGGCAACATGGGCAAGGTCATGCGCCAGATCCCCGTCGTGGTGATCGCGGTTCTGCTCATGTCCCTCGTGGAGGCCCTGTTCATCCTGCCCGCCCATCTCTCCGGATCGGGCTCGCTCTTCAACCGGGTGGTGGGCCCGGTGGTCCGGCCTCTCGAGAGGCTCCAGGCGCTGGTGCAGCGGGGGCTCCGGTGGTGGATTCGGGTCCCCTACCGGCGCAGCCTCGCGATCGCGCTCGAGTGGCGCTACCTGACCATGGCCGCGGCGGTGGCGGTCCTGCTGCTCAGCGTCTCCGTCGTGGCGGGGGGCTTCCTCAAGTTCAGCTTCATGCCCAAGGTTGATGCCGACACCATGTCCGCCAGGCTCACCATGCCCCAGGGGACGCCGGTGGAGCAGACCGCGGAGGTGCTGGAGCGCCTCGAGACCGCGGCCATGGCTCTCGCGGCCTCGGTCGACGAGGGGCGGCCCGACGGAGCGCCCTCGGTGGTCCGGCACATCTCCACCACCATCGGCCAGCACCCGTCGGCCGGCACCCACGGCGGCCCCATGGCGACCCAGGGCGCGGGCGGCGACTCCTCGCACCTGGGCGAGGTCAACGTCGAGCTGCTCGGCGCCGAGGAGAGGGAGCTCGGCTCCGGTGAGCTGCTGCGCCGTTGGCGCGAGCTCGTGGGCGAGGTGCCCGGCGCGGTGTCGCTGATCTTCCAGGCCAACCTGTTCTCGGCCGGCGATCCGGTCAGCGTCCAGCTCTCCCACCGCAACTTCGACACCCTCCTGGCGGCGGTGGACCGGCTCAAGGGGATCATCGCCGAGTACCCGGGGACCCGCGACGTGGCGGACTCCTTTCTGCCCGGCAAGAAGGAGCTCAAGCTCACCCTGACCCCGGAGGGCCGGGCGGCCGGGCTCACCCTGTCCGACCTGGCGAGCCAGGTGCGGGCCGGCTTCTACGGCCGCGAGGTCCAGCGGGTCCAGCGGGGCCGCGACGACATCCGGGTGATGGTCCGCTACCCCGAGGATGAGCGGCGCTCCCTCGGGGACATCGACGCCATGCGGATCCGCCTCCCCGACGGCTCGGAAGTGCCGTTCCCGGCGGTGGCCGCGGTGGAGGAGGGCCGGGGCTACGCGGTCATCAACCGGACCGACCGCCGGCGGGTGGTCACGGTGACCGCCGACGTCGACGAGGCGATGGCCAACGCCAACGAGATCTCCGCCGACCTGCGCCGGGTGGCGCTGCCGGCGCTGGCCAGGGACTTTCCGGGCCTGGTCTTCGACTTCGAGGGGGAGCAGCGGGAGCAGAACGAGTCCCTGGGCAGCCTCCGCGTCAACTTTTTCGTGGCCCAGCTCGCCATCTTCGCCCTCCTCGCCATCCCGTTCCGCTCCTACTCCCAGCCCTTGATCATCATGTCGGCAATTCCCTTCGGGCTGGTGGGAGCGGTCCTCGGCCACCTGGTCATGGGCCTCAACCTGACCATGCTCTCGATGTTCGGGATGGTGGCCCTGACCGGCGTGGTCGTGAACGACTCGCTGATCCTCATCGACCTCATCAACCGGGAGCGGGCGGCCGGCGCCACCGTCGATCAGGCGATCCGCGACTCGGGCGAGCGCCGCTTCCGGCCGATCATGCTCACCACCGCCACCACCTTCCTGGGCCTGACCCCGATGATCTTCGAGACCAGCATGCAGGCCCGCTTCCTGATCCCCATGGCGGTGAGCCTGGGCTACGGGATCGTCTTCGCCACCGCCATCACCCTGATCCTGGTGCCGACCCTGTACCGGATCCTCGAGGATCTCCGCGCCCTGCTCGGGCTCGCCGAGGACGAGGCGAGCGGGCCGGATCAGATCCAGGAGGACTGGGCCGCCGAGGAGGGGGCGTAAGGGGGGAGGATCCAGCGGCAGCGGCAGCGATCAGGGACAGCGGCAGAGATCAGCGTCCGGACCCGGACCCGGGGCTGGTCGCTGTCGCCGGTTGCTGCCGCTGATCCCTGGTTGCTGGTCGCTGATCGCTGTTTGCTGGTGGCTGGTCGCTGATCGCTGACATCGGGCACGGGCACGGGCACGGGCATGGGGAGGGAAGGCTACAATACGCCCCATGAAGCCCGCGACCGGCACGACGGCGGACCCCGGCAGGGGGTGGTGGTCCGACGGACGGCCGATGCCGCGAATCCGGTGCTGAGCGCGGCCCCCGTGGCGAGCGCTGCCGACTTCACCCGAACCACCGACCTCCCGGAACCCCTTCCCTTCGCCGAGCGACCGTGGTGGCCTGCGGCAGCGGTCGCCGCCGGGCTCTGGGCGCTGTTGGTCCACGTCGCCCTGTGGTGGCTCGACGGCCACCCGTCGCCGAGACACCTGTGGGGCGACGAGGCCACCTACCTGGAGTCGGCGGCCCGACTCCTCGCCGGAGACCCCGGGTGGTGGCCCGAGCCCCTGTGGCCGCCGCTCTACCCCCAGTTCCTGGCCGGCCTGACGTGGCTCGGCGGCGGCTCGCTGGTGGTGGTGCGCGTCGTTCAGAGCCTCCTTCTCGCCGTGGTCGCCGTGCTCCTGGCCGATCTGACGGGGCGGATGACCGGATCACGGGCCGCCGCGATGGCGGCTGCAGCCCTGACTCTGGGCTACCCGCCCCTGGCGGCCTTCGCCCACTACCTGTGGCCCGAGGTCCTCCACCTGTTCCTGTTCGTGGCCCTGCTGTGGCTGCTCGTGGTCCGCTGGGCAGCTCCCGGGTGGTGTGCTGTGGCGGGGATCGCGCTGGGGCTGGCCCTGCTCGCGAAGAGCCTGCTGCTGCCCTTCGCGCCGGTCCTGCTGGTCGCGGCCGCCTGGCGGTCCCGCCCCCGGGAAGCGGTGGCGCGGATCGCCGTGGTCGCGCTCTGCGCCGCCCTCGTCGTCGCTCCCACGCTGGCCGCCAACGCCCGCCGCCTGGGCAGCCCCGTGCTCGCCGGGTCGGGCCTGTTCAACCTCTGGGTGGGGCTCAGCGACGTCGGCCGGGAGAGCTTCGTCCGCGACGTCGCGTGGCCGGAGTACAAGGCCTGGCGGGCCAGCGCTCCGGACTTCGCGGGCCGCCAGCGCGTGCTCCGAACCAAGATCGTCGAGCTGCTCCGGCAACGCGGTCTCGGTGAGGTCCTCGCCGACCAGCTGTCACGCCAGTACTTCCGCCTGTTCGACGTCGGCTGCTACCTGACCGACCAGCTTCCGGGAGGCCCGGCCCACGAGCTGTCGGAGGTCGGCTACCGCGACCTCGGCCGCGGCCCCGCGCAGGTTGTCCGGGGGGTCACGGCTGCTGCGGTCCTGTTGCTGTTCGTGGCGGCACCCCTGGGGCTCGTGCTGGGCGGCTGCCGCCGCCACCGGTGGCTGCGGGTGCTGCTGCTCTTCCTGGCCTACAACCTGCTGCTCTTCCTGTGGTTCCACGTCAAGACCCGGTACCGGATCCAGCTGCTGCCGGTGGGCTTTGTCGGGGTGGGTTGCCTGGTGGCGTGGGTCGAGGGGGGCTGTCGGCCGCGGCCGAGCGGGTGGCGGGTGGCCACGGCTCTGCTGGCGGTGGCGGTCCTGGTCGCGCTGGCCATCGCTTGAATCTCGCCGGTGCGGATTGCGGGAATGTGGGGGGGCATCGGTATACTCCGCTGACCATGAAGAGACGATGGTCTGCACTCCCGGTTCTCGTCCTGATCGCCGCGGCGGCGGTCCAGCTCGAGGCTCGCCCTGCTGGCGCCGACCAGACCTTCAAGATCTACGTCGAGCACGCCGGAGTCTACGGGCTGAGCTTCGAGGCACTCGCGGCCGCCGGTCTCGAAGGGCCGCTGCCGTCGGCCGGGATCGGCCTGAGAAACCTGGGCGAACCGGTGCCGGTATGGGTCGACGACGGCGGGGACGGCAGCTTCGGACCGGGCGACGAGCTCCACTTCCTGGGAGACGTGCTGCGCGGGCAGGAGTCGTACCTCGACCCGTACTCGCGCTTCAACTGCTACGTGCTCGCCTTCGCCGACGCCGATCCATGGCACGGCGAGACCCGCCTGGCCTCCGCGGAGGCCCCCTCCCGTCCGGCGGATCTGGCCGCGCACCACCACCTCGAGGCGGACCGTGTGATGGTGCGATTCCGGGAGCGGCACGACGAGCCCGAGGAGGTGTGGTACTGGGAGCGGCTGTCAGTGGTCGATCGCGAGCCCTTCCGACTGGAGCTCGCGTTCGAGGGCCTGCTGCGAGCCGCGGCACCCGGCGACGATTCGGTCACTCCCGCCGACGCCCTGTCGGAGCTGATCCGCCAGGCGGGGAGCGCCGGTTCGAGCGGGCCGGACCGGGGACTTCCGGAAGCGATCGCATCGGCCTTCACCGCCGGCACCCCGCCGTCGACCACCGTGAGGCTGCGCTTCGGCCTCCGCGGCTGGTCGGAGCCCCGCCACCTCGAGGCACAGCGGCAACCCCACCACGAGGTCGAGTTCCGGCTCAACGGGACCGCGGTGGGCCGGGCGAGCTGGGACGGGACGGGCCACCACGTGGTCGAGCTCGAGGTCCCATCCGGCGTCGTCGCCGACGGTTCCAACACCCTCGAGCTGGTGGTCCCGAAGCGTACCTTCCCGGACTCCGGCGACCTGGTGGTGGACGTCGTGCTGCTCAACTGGATCGAGCTCGACTACCGCCACGAGCCGGTGATCGGCCGCGAGCAGCTGCGGCTGCGGCCGCTGGGGGTCGAGGGCTCCTTCGAGCTCGAGATCACGTCCAGCGAAGGTGAGGCGGTCGCCCTCTACCTGCCGACCGGGGTCCGCTACCGCGGCGACGCCAGCGGCCTCGCGACGGCCCTCGAAGGGGGCGACGACGATCTGAGGCTGGTCCCCGGGCGGGCGGTGGCCGCACCTGCCGAGTTCGTTCTCGACCGGGAGTCCCGCCTGGCCTCGAGAGAGCACCGGGCCGACTACATCATGATCACCCACAACAGCCTCGCGAGCAGCCTCGAACGGCTCGCGGACTTCCACCGCGCGCGCGGCCTGACCGTGGCGGTGGTGGACGTTCAGGACATCTACGACGACTTCAACTTCGGCATCGTCCACCCGCGCGCGATCAAGGACTTCCTCGACCACGCTCGGCGCGAGTGGCAGCCGCCGGCGCCGCGCTTCGTGCTCCTGGTGGGCGACGCCAGCTGGGACTTCAAGAACACGACCGCCGACGACCTCAACTACGCGGACTGGACCTTCCGCCCGGGCGAGGCGAAGTTCTTCGTCAAGAACTCGAGCACGCCCTACGCCGAGGGGGCCGAGCTCAACCACCGCAACCTGGTCCCCACCTGGGGCTACCCGACCCTGGAGGGCCACGCCGCCAGCGACACCTGGTTCGTCTGCTTCGACGACGGCGACACCCTCCCCGACATGGCGATCGGCCGGCTGCCGGTGGTGAGCCAGGCCGAGCTCGAGGGTGTGATCGACAAGACCGTCGCCTTCGCCGCGGAGCCACCGGTGGGGCCGTGGCGGCGGGAGCTGCTGTTCATCGCCAACGAGAGCTCGTCCTTCCAGTCCCGCAGCGACCAGCTCGCGGAGCTCTTCGGCGGCCGCGGCTTCGTGTCGACCAGGATCTACCCGCACCCGTCGGAGCCTGCCAACGAGCACCACACCCGGCAGATCCTCGAGATCCTCGACCGCGGCGTGCAGGCGGTCCACTTCATCGGCCACGGCGGCCGGTACATCTGGCGGACCGGCCCGCCCGACCTCGCGAAGAACCACGACCTGTTCACCCTCGAGCACCTCGACCAGCTCGCGCCCAACCGCCGGCTGCCGGTGGTGCTCAGCCTGACCTGCTACTCGGCGCCCTTCGACCACCCGTCGGCGGATTCGATCGGCGAGAAGCTGCTCCGCGTTCCCGGGCGTGGAGCGATCGCGGTGTTCGCGGCATCGTGGCGCAACAGCCCGTCGCCGCTCATGGGGGAGGCCCTGTTCCGGGAGCTGACGAACCCGGGCGCCACCATCGGCGAGGCGATCATGCGGGCCAAGCGCGAGTTCCGCAGCGACGTGCTGGTCCAGACCTACAACCTGCTCGGCGATCCGGCGGTCCCGGTGGCCGCGCCCGGCCACGTCCTCGAGCTCGAGCTGGGGCGGGTCGGGGGCGAGCTCGAGCTGCGGGTGGCGTCGCCGGTGGCGGTGGCCGACGGCGAGCTGCTGGTCGACTGGGTGGCCGAGGAGGGTCGCACCCTGCGAAGCGACCGGGTCCCGGTCCGGGGCGACCGGGCCCGGCTGGTCGTGGACGCCGCGGCCCTCGGGGATGGCGCCGTCCCCGTCGGGGTGCGGGCCTACCTCTGGGACGAGGGAGCGGGCGTGGACGCGATCGGCTGGCTGTCGATCGAAGAGGGGGGCGCTCACGGCGAGGAGCGCAACGACGAGGAGGAATGATGCGAGTGAGCACGTGGATGCTGCTGGTGGCCGTGATGCTGTCGATCGCTGGAGCCTGGGCGGTGGCCGACGAGCCGACCCGAAGCGCGGAGCCGACGCCCGAGGCGACTCCCGAGGATCGGGAGGACACCGGGGAAGGGTCCGAGGATCCGCCGGCGAACACCCTCAAGTGGACGACGGCGAGCGAGGTCGACAACTTCGGCTTCGACATCTACCGCGGCCTCGACGAGGAAGGTCCCTTCGAGCGCATCACCGACGAGCCGCTCCCGGGGGCGGGGACCACCGACGAGCCCCAGAGCTACGTCTTCCTCGACCGGGACATCGACCCGACGCGGGACTACTTCTACTACATCGAGAGCATTTCCCTCGGCGGCATCCGGGAGGTTTTCAGCCCCGTGATCCGCGCCCCGGCGAAGCAACCGGCCGACGACGGCGGGGAGTGACGCCGGCGGCGGTCGCCGCCACCAAGTGATTTACACCACGGTTTTTCCTCCACCGGTGGGCTAGCGTGAAGGTGCCGTTGCGCGCTCGGTCGACCCCGGACGAGAGTGAGGCCATGGTGATCGAGACCCGACAGATTCTGGAGGAGCTGCAGCTCAAGGAGGTGCTGTCCACCTCGGCCACGGGCGCCGTCTTCCTGGCCGAGGATCCGGCCTCGGGCCGTGACGTGGTCATCAAGCTGGTGAGCTGCGCGGTGCCGGGTTCCGAGGACGAGATCCGCGGGCTCTTCCTGTCCATGGCCGAGGCGGCGCGGAAGGCCGAGATCCCCGCCATGCCCCGGCTCACGGACCACGGTCTGACCCCCGAGGGCGACGGCTTCCTGGTCATGGAGCGCCTCCCGGGGGAGCCCCTGGACGCCATCGAGGAGCTCGATCCGGTCGTCGCTGTCAGCGTCGTTCTCGACGTCCTCGGCTGCGTCGAAGGTCTCGCCGGTGCAGGAACCGCCCACCTGAACCTGACCTCCAACAACGTCCTGGTGATCCGCCGGCCGGGGGCCGACCGGGCGGTGGTGGTCGGCTTCGGTACCGCGGCCACCATCCTCCACGCCGGTTTCGGCGTGCCGGTGCCGGCCGACGACCCGCACCTGGCGCCGGAGCTGGTGGCCGGCAACGTCCTGCCCATGGACCAGGCGTGGCGGAGCGATCTGTTCTCCCTCGGCGTCATCGCGTGCAGCGCCCTCGGAGCCGAGATCGAGGGAGACGGCTACGAGCGGCCCCGCATCACCCTGCCGGCGCCGGTGCGCGCGTCGCTCGGCGAGGTGGAGCCTCTCGAAATGGTGCTCGGGCAGATCATGGATCCCGACCCCATGCGCCGCGGGGACTCGCCGTCGGAGGTCCGCGATCCCCTGATCCGGGCCCTGCCCGATCTCGCGGCCGCGCCCCTCGATCATGCACCGGTCGACGGGCAGCGGCCGCTAGGCGTCTTCGACCCCAACAAGACCGACCCGGCGTACGAGCCGTCGCCGCCGGCGGCCGCTGCCGGTGAGGTGGCGGCTGACGAGCCCGCCGGCGCTGGCGACGACGACCACGGCTGGCCCGAGATCCTGTTCGACGACCCCGAGCTCCCCACCAGCCTCGGCGCCGACGACGGCCTCGAGGACACCGACATCACCAACCCGGTCCCCGGGGACGTCTGGGTACCCCCCACCGCGGCCGAGGCTCCCCACCCCGAGCCGGTCGCGGCGCCTTCCGGCGCTGGGCGCCGGGTGCCGCGGTGGGAGCTGGCCCTGGTGTCGGCGGTGGTCATCATCCTGGGCAGCATCATCGCCTTCACCTGGCCGCGGGCCGGCCGCGAAGCGACCGTCGGGGTGGCGCCAACGGTTGCCGGGGGCCCGGCTCGGCACGAGCCCCTGGTGCCGCCGCCTCCCGATTCCAACCTCTTCGACGACCTGCTCGCCATCCAGCGGCTGGTGGAGAGCGGCGACCTGGACCGGGCGCGCCGCGAGCTGGACATCTTCGACCAGCAGGAGGCCGTGTCGCTGAGCTCCGACGAGCAGGCCCTCTACGACGGCCTGGTGGCCTCCCTGACCCGGGCGGTCGACCGGGAGAGCGCCCTGGCCGACCTCCGGGGCGGTCTCGCCAAGGGCAGCGTCACCATGCTCCGGCGAGCGGTTCCGGCCCTGTCCGAGCTGACCCGGGACGAGGTGGCGGCGGTTCCGGGCCTGGCGGACGACCTGAGCCGAGCGCGGACCGCCCTTCGCCACCACGGCCAGATGTGGCAGGCCCACAACGAGGGCGACCACCTCGGGGCGATCACGGCCGCGGGACGGCTCGTCGAGGTCCTCCCCGGCTACACCACGGCTCTCGAGGTGCGGGGGAAGTCGGCCGAGGAGCTCGAGGCCCGTGCCGAGGGCCACATCGTGTCCCACGAGTACCCGAGCGCGGTGGCGGTTCTCGAGAGCCTGCTTCGGGTGTGGCCCGACCGCGACGGCGCGGCCTCGCGGATCGGCTGGTGCCGCGATCAGATCGACGCGGCCCAACGCACCGAGACTGCCATTGCCCGGGCCGTCGCCATGGGCGACGGGGGCGATCCCGAGGGCGGCCTCGAGGCGTTGGCCGCGGTCCGCTACGACCCCCGCGTGCAGGCCGCCGTCGAGGACGCCCGCTCTCGGCTCGAGGCCCGCCTGGCGGAGCTCGACGCCCGGGCTCCGGTGGTCGAGCTCGCCGGCGACGGGCCGCTGGCCTTCAAGAAGAACGAGACCCTCACCGTGCCTGTTCGGGTCAGCGACGACCTCCGGGTCGAGCGGGTCGTGGTGCACGCCCGCAACGAGACCGACGTCGACTACCTCCAGATACCCCTCCAGCCGTCTGGTGAGGGCGTCTACACCTTCACCGTCTCCCCGGACCTCCACGGCAACCAGAACGTCTACTTCTACGTGGTCGCCAGGGACCCGAGCGGGCACCTCGGGCGCCTCGGCGCCCAGGATGCCCCGATCACGATCGAGCGCTCCCGCTGGTTCAAGAAGATCCTGGACTGACGAGCGTCCCGCCCCCTACAGCCGCCGGCCGAGGTCGGGGCGGAACGCGTCCCGAAGGTGCCTGATCCGCCAGAAGGGGAAGCGCCGCCGCCGCTCGACGGTGACGATGTCGTAGCGGCACGGCCGCTCCCAGAGCTCGTGGGCCGACAGGTAAGCCGTCGAGGCCCGGACGATGTGGCGGCGCTTGGCGGCGTTCACCGCGGCCGCCGCGCCGCCGTACAGCTCGCTGGTCCTCGCCTTGACCTCGACGAAGACGATCTCCCGCCCCCGCTCCACCACCAGGTCGAGCTCGCCGCCGGCGCCGTGCCAGTTGCGGTGGCGCGGCCGGTGGCCCTTGACCAGGAGCAGCAGCAGGGCGAGCCACTCCGCCCGGCGGCCGAGAATCTGCCGGTCCACGGCGCCATGGTACTCGGGTTGCGGACGGTGCTCTATCATGCGCCGGTGCGGACCGACGACTTCGACTACCACCTGCCCGAGGATCGAATCGCCCAGCGCCCTGCGCCCCGGGGCGCCTCCCGGCTCCTGCTCCTCGACCGCGGCCGCTCCGGGGTCGAGCACCGTGCGGTCGCCGAGCTTGCCGACCTTCTCGAGCCCGGCGACCTGCTGCTGCTCAACGACACCCGGGTGATCCCGGCGCGGCTCCACGCCCGGCGCCCGACCGGGCGACGCTTCGAGCTGCTCCTGCTGCGCCCCCTCGACGCCGAGGCCTGGGAGAGCCTGCTCCGTCCCGCCGGCCGGGCGCGTCCGGGGGAGCGGCTGCTCCTCGCCGACGGCGGCGAGGTGGTGCCGGTCGAGCCGCGGGGGGAGGGCCGGTGGCGGGTGCGGTTCGAGCCCGCCCTGACCCTGGACCGCCTGGACGGTGTCGGCGAGCCCCCCCTGCCGCCGTACATCAGCCGCCCCGAAGGTGCGACGCCGTCGGACCGCCGCGACTACCAGACCGTCTACGCCGCGGAGCCGGGCGCGGTGGCGGCTCCCACCGCCGGCCTGCACTTCACCCGGGAGCTCCTCGACGAGATCGCGTCCCGGGGCGTCGAGCTCGCCTACCTCACCCTCCACGTGGGACTCGGCACCTTCCGCCCCGTGACCGCCGAGCGGGTCGCCGAGCACCGCATGCACGAGGAGTGGTACCGCTTCTCCGAGGCGACGGCCGCGGCGGTCAACCGGGCCCTCGGCCAGGGGCGTCGGGTCGTCTGTGTCGGGACCACCTCGGTCCGGGCCCTGGAAGGCGCCCTGGCGGCTGGCAACGGTCGGGTGGTCGCCGGCGATGCCTGGACCGACCTCTTCATCACCCCGGGCTACAGGTTCAGGGGCGTGGGTGCGCTGCTCACCAACTTCCACCTCCCGAGGTCGACCCTGCTCATGCTGGTCAGCGCCCTCGCCGGTCGCGAGCGGGTCCTCGAGGCCTACCGCGAGGCCGTGGCGTCGGGCTACCGCTTCTACTCCTACGGTGACGCCATGCTCATCCTCTAGTCGGAGGCGAAAGCTCCAAGAAGGTGGGAGCCGACCCGGTTCCGGAGGCCGGGTCGACCCGGGGAGGAGGGGTTTCAGGTGTGCGGTTGTGGGTGTGTGGGAAAGGAAACGGCCGCGTGCGGCACGTTTGTGTCGGGGGGGAGACGCCCGCATCGCCGACGGTTACCGCCGGGTTGAGTCCCGTCGGTCCGGAGGCCGGCTGTCGCGGGCGGCATCGTTGGCTTCGGCATCGTCTGCATCCACCCGTTCATTGTCGCGCTGCGGCAATCCGGTTACACCGTCGCTGGGTCGATCGTCGACGAGGACCCGCTGGCCGGGGGTCTCGAGGTCGTCCATCTGGCCGCTTCGCACCGCCCAGATGAAGGCGACGACGCCGGCCACGGCCAACAGCAGCGCGACCGGCAGAGCTATGTAGACGACACTCACGGTGCCGATTATGTGCGGCGCGGCTGCCATTCTCAATTCTCGACCCTGATTTCCAGCTTTCACCTCCCGGGTCACCGCAGCCCCTCCCGGGGAAATCAGGGTCGAGAATTGAGTTTCAAGTGAACGTCCGAGCCCGGTACGAGCTGACGACCACGGTCATCGAGCTCGCCGGCATCAGGACCGCCGCCGCCAGCGGGTTCATGAGGCCCAGCATGGCGAGGGTCACCGCCACCGCGTTGTAGGCGAGGGAGAACACCAGGTTCCGGCGAATCACCCCGAGGGTCCGGCGCGAGCCGTCGAGGAGGCGGACCAGGGGCTCGAGGCCGGGCTCGCCGAGGAAGACGTCGGCCGCTGCCAGGGTCGCCTCGGCGCCGCCGTGGACCCCGACGCCGACGGTGGCGGCGGCCAGAGCGGCCGCGTCGTTGACGCCGTCGCCCACCATGGCCACCGACCCGACCGCTGCGGCCTCTCGGACCCGGGCCACCTTGGCCTCGGGGTCGGCGCCGCCGCGGCCGGCGTCGGCCGCGAGGCCCAGACGCCGCAGCACGGCGGCGACGGTCCCCGGGTGGTCGCCGGACAGAACCTCGACCTGCCAGCCACGGGACCGGATCGCGGCCAGGGCGTCGGCGGCGTCGTCGCGGATCGGGTCGCCGAGGGCGGCCACCGCCGCCGCTGCGCCGTCGACCCCCACCACCACCGGGGTCAGGCCCTCGGTGACGGCCGCCTCGACCTGAGCCGTCGTCGCCCTCGGCAGCCCGCCGAGGCGCCGGGCGGCGAAGGCCGGGGAGCCGATCACCAGCTCATGCCCGCCGAGACGGGCCGTGAGCCCGCGGCCGGGGTGCTGCTCCACGTCCTCGGGCTGAGCCAGCCCGCTGGTGTCGATCCCGACGGCCAGGGCGACCGCCGCGGGGTGGGTGGAGTGGGCCTCCGCGGCCGCGACCAACTGCCGGGTCGCGGGGTCGCCGTGCCAGCGCACCACCGCCAGCCGGCCCTCGGTGACGGTGCCGGTCTTGTCGAGGATCATCAGGCCCGGCCGGCCCAGGCTCTCGAGGGCGTCGCCGCCCTTGATCAGGATGCCGGCACGGGCGGCCCGGCCCACGGCCGCACTCACCGCCAGCGGTGTCGCCAGGCCGAGAGCGCAGGGGCAGCTGACGATCAGCAGAGCGACCGCGTGCTCGACCGCCAGGCCCGGGTCGACGTGCCACCAGATCGCCGCCGTGAGCGCGGCCAGGCTCAGGACCGCGGCCACGAACCAGCCCGAGATCCGGTCGGCGAGCAGCACGACCGGCGCCCGGCGGCGCGCCCCCTCCTCGACCAGGCGCAGCAGCCGGCCGAGCCGGGTGTCGGCGCCCGCCGACCGGACCTCGACCTCGAGCCGGCCCGAGAGGCTCGTGGTGCCGGCGTGGACCGGGTCGCCGGCGGCCACCGCCACCGGTCGCGACTCGCCGGTGAGCAGGGAGAGGTCCATGGTCGAGCGGCCGGCGACGACCACGCCGTCGGCGGGAGCGGCCTCGCCGGCCCGCAACTCCACCACCATGCCTGGGGCGAGGGCGGCCGCCGGCCGCTCTCGGACGCCGTCCGCCTCGACCACCCGGGCCGTGGAAGGCGCCAGGGAGAACAGCAGCTCGGTCGCGCGGGCGGCCCGGCGCTGCTGGCGGCGCTGGAGGAAGCGGCCAACCAGCAGGAAGAAGATCAGCACCGTCACCGAGTCAAAGTAGATCTCGCCCCGGTCGCGGACCGTGTTGGCGACCCCCCAGGCGACGGCGGCCAGGATGCCGACCGCGATCGGCACGTCCATGTGCAGGCTGCGGGTGCGAAGCGCTCCCCAGGCTCCCCGGTAGAAGACGTGGGCGCACCACAGCACCGACGGCAGGCTGAGGACCAGGCTCGCCCACCGGAAGAGCTGCCGGAAGCCGGGCTCGATGCCGTGGAAGTGGCCGCCGTACAGGGCGAAGGCGAGGAGCATGACGTTGCCCGCGACCGCCCCCGCCACCGCGATCCGGATCAGCAGGGCGCGGTCCTCCCGGCGCTCCATGTCCCGGGCCTCGACGCCGTGGAAGGGATGGGGCGGGTAGCCGATCCGGTCGAGGAAGCGGGCGACGACGGACAGCGGCGTGGTGGTCGGGTCCCAGGCCACGGTGGCCAGGGAGCGGCCGACGTCGAGCCGGCACTCGGCGACCCCCGGGACGGCGAGGGGCACCTTTTCCACCAGCCACACGCAGGCCGCGCAGTGGACGCCTTCGAGGTAGAGCTCGACGGTGGCGAGGCCGTCCCGCCGGCTCCGGCAGTAGAGCTCGCCGAAGGCCGGGTCGTCGAACTCGGCGTAGCTGGCGCCGCGCCCCGGGGCCGGCCGTTCCGGTGCGGTGAATCGCGACCGCAGCTCGTAGTACCCGCCGAGGCCGGCGTCGTGGATGACCTGGTAGGCCACCCGGCAGCCCGAGCAGCAGAACTGGAGCTCGGCGGCCGGATCGACGAGGCCCGCCGGAACCGGCAGGCCGCAGTGGCTGCAGGTGATGGGCGCGGTCATGGGAGAGCATCATCTCACGGCACGGTGGGGCATTCCGGGGTCGCTTGAACCGGCTCGATCGATGTGATTCAATCAACCCGTGCCTCGGAGCACCGGGCGATCTCAAGTCTCTCTCTCATTGTGGATCGAGCGTTCGGGACAAGGAGGACGAGCATGCGCACAGCGGTCGGTGTCGTGGTGCTTCTGATGGTGGCGCCCGTGGCCTTCGGCCAGGCGGTCACCGGGTTCACCGGGGGGACGCAGTACCCGCTCTACCACGGCGGATCGACCGGCGACGTGGTCGGCTTCCGATTCACCGTCAGCGCGCCCCTCGAGGTGGACCAGCTCGGGGTCTGGAACGCGGACACCGCCGCCGGCGGGGCGGGCCTGACGACGTCCCACCAGGTGGGGATCTGGGACGCCTCCCAGGCCCTGCTGGCGTCCGCCACCGTGGACCCCGCGACGGGCACGGTCATCGGGCAGTGGACCTACGCCGCCATCGCCCCGGTGACCCTGATGCCGGGCCAGACCTACACCGCCGGGGCCCTGTACACCGGCACCGACAACGACAACTACATCTCGGGGGCGTCGAGCCTGACCACCGACCCCAACGTGACCTGGGTGCAGTCGGTGTACCCGGCAGCCGGAAGCCTCGGCTTCGTCTACCCGGTCAGCAACTCGACGTCCAACGGCCGCTTCGGGCCCAACTTCACCTTCACCGTGGTGCCGGTCGAGCTCCAGAGCTTCTCGGTCGAGTGAGCTGACGGCCGGTTGTTCGACAAGCGCCCCAGGCTGCGGGACAATCGCCGGCAGTGTGCGTGCTGACCGATCTCGCGCGCTACCCGCGTTTCTGCTGGCGCTCGCTGCGGCGCCCGGATCTGGTGACCCTGCGCGGGGTCCGGCTCGAGCTCGGACCGTTCCTGACCCCGGAGCTGCGGCGGGTGATTTACCGGGAGCGGTACGAGCGCCGCGAGGCGATCTGCCTCCAGCGGATCCTCCAGCCCCGGGACACCTTCGTCGAGATCGGCGCCGGCATGGGCTTTCTGTCGGCCCTGGCCGCGCTCCGGATCGGCTCGGAGCGGGTGACCGCGTACGAGGCCAATCCGAAGATGCTCGACGTGATCCGCCGCACCTGGGAGCTCAACGGGGTCGAGCCGGAGCTGGTTCACGGCGTCCTCGGAGACGGGGAAGGGGTCGTTTCGTTTCACCTCGAGGACGAGTTCGTGTCCTCCTCGCTCCACCGTCGCTCCGACGCGGCCCTGGTGGTGGAGGTGCCGCAGCTCGACGCCGCGCGCGAGATGGGCCGGGTCCGGCCGACGGTGGTGGCGATGGACGTGGAGGGTGCCGAGCGCGAGCTCGTGCCGCTGATACCGTGGGACGGCGTCGACCGCCTCGTCATCGACCTCCACCCGGACGTGATCGGCCGGGATGGTGTCGCGGAGGTCCTCGGCGTGCTCGGCTCGGTCGGCTTCGCCGAGCTTCGGCGGGCCTCCTCCACCAACAAGAAGCTCATGGTCCGGCGCTGACCGGGCCTGTCGCGGGATCACTCGCCGTCGCAGCAGGCCGGCGGGTCGTCGGCGGACGGCACGGTGCCGGCGACGGCGTGCTCGTGTTTGGCCACCGCCGCTGTGACCGTCGACGGCCGGCCGACGATGGCGTACAGGCCGAGGGCCAGGAGGATCACCGCGGTCGCAGCCGGGATGTGCCGGCGCAGGGGCAGGCTGACCAGTTGGGCGCCCAGACCGAGGGCGAGGAGCGCGGGCACGGTGCCGCCCCAGAACGCGGCCATGACGGCGGCACCGGCGGCCGCCGAGCCGGTACCGGCGGCGGCGACCACGAAGGCCCAGAGCCAGCCGCAGGGGAGCACGCCGGACAGGAGCCCCACCGTCGCCGCCCGCACCACCGGCGGCCGTTCGCCGACCAGGGTGATCCCGCGCCGCAGCCACGAGGAAAGGGTCGAGCCCGAGCCGTGCCGGAAGATCCGGAACCCGCCCAGCTGGAGCAGCGACCCGGCACCCCAGAGCACCATCACTGCCCCCGCCACAACAGCCGCTGCGCGCTGCACGCCCGCCAGGGAGCCCGCCAGGTCGAGGGCGGCGCCGACCGTCCCGGCGGCGGCGCCCAGGGCGAGGTAGGCGATCAGCCGCCCGCCCGAGTAGGCGGTGTGGCTCGCCAGCCGCCGAGCGCCTCGGGAGCCGTCAGCACCCGAGTAGAAGGCGACGAAGCCGCCGCACATCCCGACGCAGTGCAGGCTGCCCAGCAGCGACGCGGCGAAGACGGTGAGGAGCATCGAGGTCATTACGAGTTCTTAATTCTCAATTGTGAATTTTGAATTATGAATGACGGACGAAAAATCATAATTAACGAGCCACAATCATCGTGGCAACTCCGTGTAAACGTGTCGCGTTTCCCGGTACGTAAAGACGTCCTCGTTCCGCGTGACGCTGAAACGGAACTCCCAGCGGCCGTTGCCACGCATGGGCAGGGCCGCCCGGTAGCCCTCGGGCGCCGGTCCCAGCACGGCGGTGAGGATGTCGTCGCGGCGGACGTTGGAGAAGGCCTCGACCTCGATCTGGGCGCCGGTGATGGGCTCGCCGGAGGCGCCGGTCAGGGTCGCCCGCACGGTCGGGTCGGCTCCGGGCGCGGCCGGCTCGACCGTGAACTCGAGGCGCCAGCCGAGCTCGGCGTTGAGCTCCTCCTGCGCTCGCCGCTCGTCCCAGGCCAGCGCCTTGGCGTAGTAGTCGGGCTCGACGGCGTAGCTGTCGTCGGTGGTGGCGATCCACACCATGACCAGCGACCCGATCACGTGCAGCGCCAGCGCCCCGGCGATCAGGAGGGGAATGAGGGTGCCAGGAGAAACAAAGTTAACAATTCCGCCTTTGGCGAGATCGTTAACTTTGTTTTTCCTGGCACCCACACGTTCCTTCTTCATCGTCCCTCCGGTCCCAGCAGCCGGTAGCTGCGCAGCTCCTCGAAGTCCGTGCCGTCGGCGATGCGCAGGGTGATCTCGAGCTCGCCGCCGGTGAAGGCCGCGGCTGGCGCGGTGACGAAGGCGGCGGTCATCTGGGTGTCCCCCGGCATCACCACTAGGGGGTTCTCGGGCGCCACCAGTGTGAGGTCCCCGCCCCCGAACAGCTCGAACGCATAGCTGCGCTCGCTGTCGGACCGGTTGGTGATCTTGAGGCGGAGCTGGTTGGAGACCTGGCCCGACGGGAGCACCTGGAAGGGTGCGCCGAGCCCGCGCAGAACGGTCACGTCGGCGCTCGCCTTGGCCGCGAGGGAGAGGCCGAGAACGCCGAAGACCACCACCAGGATGGCCGAGTAGACGACCAGCCTCGGCCGCAGGAAGCGCCGTTCGCCGGAGGCGAGCTCGGCCTGGGAGGTGTAGCGGATGAGGCCGCGTTCGAGGCCGACCCGCTCCATGACCGCGTCGCAGGCGTCGATGCACTGGGTACAGGCGATGCACTCCATCTGCAGGGCGCCGTCCCGGATGTCGATGCCGGTGGGGCAGGTGGCGACGCACAGGCCGCAGTCGACGCAGTCGCCGGCGGTCCGCTCCTCGGCCTTGCGCCACGGCCGGCGCGGCTCGCCCCGGCGCTCGTCGTAGCCCACGACCAGGGAGTGGCGGTCGAGCAGCACCGACTGGAAGCGGCCGTAGGGGCAGGCCAGGATGCAGGTCTGCTCACGGAACCAACCGAAGTCGGCGAACATGAGGGCGGTGGTGCCGAGCATGACGGCGAAGGCCGCGGGGTGCTCGGCGGGCGAGCTCGCCATCCAGCCGAGCAACCGGTCCCAGCCCACGAAGTAGGCCAGGAAGGTGTTGGCCAGGAAGGCCGAGACCACCAGGAAGGCGACCTGGGTGATGAGGCGGCGGCCCGAGGTGCCGCTGCGGTCGGTCTCGATCAGGCGGTTGCGGCCGCCTTCGATGAGCACCTCCAATGGCCGGTAGAGGAACTCCATGTACACCGTCTGCGGGCAGGCCCAGCCGCACCAGAGCCGGCCCCAGACCGCGGTGACCAGGAAGATCCCCAGGAAGATCCCGAACAGCAGCAGCATGAGCAGGAAGGTGTCGGTGGGTAGGAAGGTGGATCCGAAGAAGGTGAACTCGCGCCGGGCGATGTCGAAGAGCATCAGGGGCTTGCCGTTCATCTTCAGGATCGGGATCAGGGTGAAGGCCAGGATCAGGCCCCAGGCGGTCACCAGCCGGCCGCGGTGGTACCGGCCCTTCGACAGCTTGGGACGGATGCGCCGGCGGCTGCCGTCGCGGTTCATGGTCGACAGGACCCGCTCCTCGGCCTCGGGGGCGTTGGACGTGACGGTCACCCGGTCGCCTCCCCGGGGGTGCCAGGAGAAACAAAGTTAACAATCTTCTGCCCGCGGCTGCCGTCCCGCCACCGCCACAGGTGGGAGAAGATTGTTAACTTTGTTTCTCCTGGCACCCTCACGACCCCTCCTCGACGGCAGTGATCGCCGCCTCGGGCGGCACCCGCGCCACCTGCTCGCCCTGGGGCGGCTTGGCGTTGGGCGGCTCGGTACCGAGCAGGCCGCCCACCCAGGCCGACACCGCAAGCAGCTCCGCTGGCCGCAACTGGCGCTCCCAGGCGAGCATGCCCTTGGTCGGCACCCCCTCGCGGACCGTGCGGTACACGTCCATGAGCTGGGCGCCGTGCAGCCAGTACGTGTCGGTCAGGTTGGGTCCGATGCCGCCCTCACCGAACATGCCGTGGCAGGTGGCGCACCTGGAGGTGTAGATCTTCTTGCCGCCGTTCATCATGCTCTCGTCGTCCATCAGCGAGACCAGCATCGCCTCGTCGATCTCGCCCATGGCGAGGATCGCCGCCATCTGCTGCTCGGTGGCGAGCATCATCGCCTGGTCGTAGCGCTCGATGTCGAGCATGCCGGGGCCGAAGTGGAAGAACAGGATGTAGAGCGGTGCGAAGACGATGGTCGCCCAGAAGATCGCCAGCCACCAGCGCGGCAGCGGGTTGTCGTACTCCTGGATGCCGTCGTAGAGGTGCTCCAGCAGGTGATCGTCGGAGGGGGTCGCCTCCATGGGCTCGGGCTTGTCGGCGCTCATGACTCCTTCCCTTCCTCGTCGTTGGGCGGCTCGGCGTCGTCCTCCAGGGGGAGATGCCGGGCGTCCTCGTACGAAGCCTTGCTGCGCACGACGAAGACCCAGATCACGATGGCCGCGAACACCACCACACTGATGATCAGTCCGGCCTCGGCCCACGACACCAGCCCGGCCGCACCCATGACGTCCGAGAGCCTCACGACGCACCCCCAGCGCTGGAAGCCGCAGCTTCGGAGAGGGCAGCGGCGACCTCCGGTGGGGCCTCACCGGTCGCCTCCTCGACCGCGACCGGCGCCGGCTTGGTGATGTCGGTGCCGAGGCGCTGCAGGTAGGCGACCAGGGCCACGATCTGTTTGTCCTCGAGGCCCTCGGGCCCGCCCTGGGTGACCACGCCGGCGGCGATCGCCTCGGCCTGCACGGTGGCGGCCTCGATGGCGCCCTCGATGTCGGCGTCGGTGTACGGCACGCCGACCGTCCGGTGGGCGCGCATCACCCTGGGGATGCTCTCGAAGTCGAGCTCGGTGCTCAGCATCCACGGGTAGGCGGGCATGATCGAGCCCGGCGTGATCGCGCGCGGGTCGTCCATGTGGCGCACGTGCCAGAGGTCGGGATACCTGCCGCCGACCCGGTGGAGGTCGGGACCGATCCGCCGCGAGCCCCACTGGAAGGGGTGGTCGTAGACGAACTCGCCGGGCTTGGAGTACTCGCCGTAGCGCTCGGTCTCGGCCCGGATCGGGCGCACCATCTGGGAGTGGCAGTTGTAGCAGCCCTCGGAGATGTAGATGTCGCGGCCGGCGAGCTCGAGGGCCGTGTAGGGGGTCACGCTCGCGATGGTCGGGACGTTGGAGCGGATCAGGAAGGTCGGCACGATCTCGAACAGCGACGCGGCCACCACCGCCACCGTCACCATCACCGTGAAGAACAGGGGCAGTCGCTCCCAGCGCCGGTGCCAGGTGGTGCGGAAGAAGCGCTCGAGGGTGTAGGCGGTGTTGACGACCGGCGCGCCCGAGGTGGCCAGCGGCGACGCCGGCTCGGGCCGGTCGGTGTAGGTCTTCGACAGGGCCGGGGCGGAGTGAACCTGGACCTCCAGGGGCCGCGGCCGGGCGCGCCAGGTCATGAGCATGTTGACTCCGAGCATGAGCACGCCGGCGAGGTAGGCGGCGCCGCCGATGACCCGCACCCAGTACATGGGGATCAGGCGCAGGGTGGTCTCCACGAAGTCGGCGTACTTGAGGTAGCCCTCGTCGTCGAAGGCGAGCCACATCAGGCCCTGGGTGAGCCCGGCGGCGTAGATCGCCACGATGTAGAGCAGGATGCCGATGGTGCCGAGCCAGAAGTGCGCCTCGGCGAGCTTCGTGGACCACAGCCTGGTCTGGTAGAGCCGGGGCAGCAGCCAGTAGATCATGCCGAAGGTCAGGAAGCCGACCCAGCCCAGGGCGCCGGAGTGGACGTGGGCGATGGTCCAGTCGGTGTAGTGGGAGAGCAGGTTGACCGAGCGCACCGACAGCAGGGGGCCCTCGAAGGTGGACATGCCGTAGAAGGTCACCGCCACCACGAAGAACTTGAGCACCGGGTCCGACGCCACGTTGTGCCAGGCGCCGCGCAGGGTCAGCAGGCCGTTGAGCATGCCGCCCCAGGAAGGCATCCAGAGCATCACCGAGAACAGCATGCCCAGGGTCGAGGCCCAGGCCGGCAGGGCGGTGTAGTGGAGGTGGTGGGGGCCGGCCCAGATGTAGATGAAGACCAGGGTCCAGAAGTGGATGATGGACAGCCGGTAGGAGAACACCGGGCGGTCGGCCGCCTTGGGCAGGAAGTAGTACATGATGCCGAGGAAGGGCGTCGTCAGCAGGAAGCCGACCGCGTTGTGGCCGTACCACCACTGCATGAAGGCGTCCTGGACCCCGGCGTAGATCGGGTAGGAGCGCAGCAGGCCCGCCGGCACCACCAGGTTGTTGAAGACGTGGAGCACGGTGATGGTGACGACGGTCGCGATGTAGAACCAGATCGCCACGTAAAGGTGGCGCTCGCGGCGCTTCGCGATGGTGCCGAAGAAGTTGACGGCGAAGATGATCCACACCACCGCGATGGCGATGTCGATGGGCCACTGGAGCTCGGCGTACTCCTTGCTCTGGGTGATCCCCAGGGGCAGGGTGATCGCGGCGGCGACGATGATCAGCTGCCAGCCCCAGAAGTGGAGGCTGGACAGCGTCCTGGAGAACATGGGCGTCTTCAGCAGCCGCTGCAGGGAGTAGTAGACCCCCGCGAAGACGGCGTTGCCCGCGAAGGCGAAGATCACCGCGTTGGTGTGGAGCGGGCGCAGCCGCCCGAAGCTCAGCCACGGCAGCTCGAAGTTGAACAGCGGCGCCGCCAGCTGGAGGCCGACCAGCAGGCCGACCAGCATCCCGACCGCTCCCCAGACGACGGTGACCAGGGTGAAGCGGCGCACGATGGCGTCGTCGTAGCTGAAGCTCTCGATCTGGACGTTCATCGATCCCCCCTCGAAGGCAGAGCATGCATCGGGCGCGTCGAGCTGGGGCCGCGGTTGCGCACCGCCCGCGGCGCGACCTCGGCCAGGGTCGTGCCGGCCAGCACGTCGTGGAAGGCCCGCCGGATCTTCTCCATGGGCTCGTGCAGCGGGCAGGCGGCTCGGTCCGAGCAGTTCCGCTGGCCGAGCAGGCACTCGACCCCCTCCATCCCCTCCTGGAACGGCTCCACCACCTCGAGCAGCGCGATCTCCTCGGCCGGCCGGTCGAGCCGGAAGCCGCCGGCGCGGCCGCGCTGGGAGCTCACCAGCCCGGTGGCGGTGAGGCGGCGCAGGATCTTGGTCAGGAACTGGGGCGGCAGGCCGAGCTCGTCGGCGATCTCGGCGGCCCGAAGGGACCCGGCGCCCTGTCGCACGGCCAGCAGGGACAGGGCCCGGACCGCGTACTCGGCGCTGCGTGTCAGCATCGCGCCGGGATATTAGGACCACGACATCCGATTTGTCAACCGAAGGCGGCGGGGGAGCGGGAGCGACTCGGCGTCCCGTCCGGGCCGGTCGGCGCGTCCGACGCGCCGCCGCAATTCGTCCGACGAATCGCTCCCCCGGTCTCTGCTACGATTCGAGGGTCCGGCGGTGTCTGCGGTCAGGAGAGGGAATCCCATGCGTTCGAGTGCCTTCCGTGTCGCGTGCGTCGTGCTCGTGTTCGCCGCATTCTCGAACGTGCCTCCGATGGCACGGGCCGAGGGTTCCGGCTCCGGCTTCGCCGTCGTCCGCATCGAGGTCGCGGACTCGGCCGAGGTGGCGCTGCTCGAGGAGCTGATCGACGTCTGGGCCTACCACGACCACAAGGGCATCGTCGACGCGGCGGTGGACGCCGAGGGCGAGCAAGCGCTGCGCGAGCTCGGCTTCCGCTACGAGGTCGACGCCGAGCTGACCGACAAGTACAGCCGGCCGGCCGAGCGCCTGAAGGACCAGACCGAGGGCATCCCCGGCTACCCGTGCTACCGCACGGTCGAGGAGACCCTGGCCGACGGCGCCGCCCTGGCCGCGGCCTACCCCGACCTCGCCGACTGGATCGACATCGGCGACTCGTGGGAGAAGACCGCCTTCGGCGGCAGCTACGGCTACGACCTGATGGTGCTGCGGTTGACCAACGAGACCAACGGCATTCCGTCGGCCGACAAGCCGAAGCTCTGGGTCAACGGCGGCATCCACGCCCGGGAGTACACCACTGCCGAGACCGTGACCCGCTTCGCCGAGCACCTGCTGGCCAGCTACGACGTCGACTCCGACGTGACCTGGCTGCTCGACCACCACGAGGTCCACCTGCTGCTCCAGACCAACCCCGACGGCCGAAAGAAGGCCGAGAGCGGGCTGTCGTGGCGCAAGAACACGAACCAGAATTACTGCGGCGCGACCTCCAACGACCGCGGCGCCGACCTCAACCGCAACTTCGACTTCGAGTGGGGCTGCTGCGGCGGCTCGAGCTCCAACCCCTGCGACGTCACCTACCGGGGTCCGTCCCCGGCGTCGGAGCCCGAGACCCAGGCCTTCCAGAGCTGGGTCGCGGCCAGCTTCCCGGACTGGCGGCCCGACGACCTGACGACCCCCGCCCCCGACCACGCCACCGGCATCTTCATCGACGTCCACAGCTACGGAGGGGACGTCCTCACCGCCTTCGGCTTCCAGGACCCGCCGCCGCCCAACAACACCCAGTTCCTCCGGCTCGGTCGCAAGTTCTCGTACTTCACCGGCTACTATGCGCGCCTGGGCAGCATCTACTCGGTGGACGGCGCCACCAAGGACTGGGGCTACGGTCGGATGGGGATGCCGTCTTACACCTTCGAGCTCGGCACCGACTTCTTCCAGGACTGCGCTTCCTTCGAGAGCACGATCTACCCGGACAACCTCCAGGTCCTGCTCTACGCGGCGCGGGCGGTGCGGGCGCCCTACACCCAGTCGTCGGGGCCCGAGGTGGTGGCGCCGGCCGCCCTGCCGAGTGCACCGGCGCCGGGCGAGACCGTGACCGTCACGGCGATCATCGACGACACCCGCTTCGGCCCCGGCGAGAGCTCGCCGCCGATGTCGGTGGAGACCATCGCCGACGCCGAGCTCTACGTCGGCGTCCCGCCCTGGCAGGCGGGCGCGGTGGCGATCCCCATGGCCCCCGCGGACGGCGCCTTCGACAGCAGCATCGAGACCGTGACCGGGTTCTTCGGCTCGAGCGGGCTTGGCGACGGCCGCCACACGGTCTACATCCGGGGCCGGGACAGCGCCGGCTACTGGGGCACGGTGCGCTCCATCTGGGTGTGGGTGCTCGACCCCGGCACGGCGGCTCACGTGGCCGGTACCGTCACCGAGGCCGGGTCCGGGGCACCGCTCGCCGGCACCGTGACCGCGGGCGCCTTCTCCACTGCCTCGTCGCCCGCCGACGGGAGTTACGACCTGCTCCTGCCGGCCGGCACCTACGAGGTGACGGCGGCGGCGCCCGGCCATTACCCGCAGGTGGTGACCGGGGTGGTGGCCTCGCAGGGCTCCACCACGCCCCAGGACTTCGCCCTCGATCCCTTCGCCCGGAGCCTCGCCGACAACGTCGAGGGCGGCAACATCGGCTGGACGGCCGACGCCCCGTGGGCCATCGTCAGCAACCTCTCCCACAGCCCGACCCACTCCTGGCACGAGAGCCCGGGTGGCAACTCGCCCCACGGCGTCAACGTCGCCCTGGAGTCGCCGCCCCTGGACCTCAGGAACGTGACCGGGGTCAGCCTCTCGTTCTGGCACCGCTACGCCATCGAGAGCAACTACGACTACGGCTACGTGGAGTGGTCCGCCGACGGTGGCCTGTCCTGGCACACGGCCGCCACCTACACCGGCACGCTGTCGTCCTGGACGCGGGTGGAGGTGGCGCTGCCGGGGCTGGAGGGTGCCGCCGACGCCCGGGTCCGCTTCCGCTTCACCTCGGACTCGAGCCTCAGCTACGACGGCTGGTACGTCGACGACATCTCCCTCGAGGGCGTGTTCGAGGTCCCGCTGTTCTCCGATGGCTTCGAGTCCGGCACCACCGGCGCCTGGAGCGGCGTCCTGCCCTGAGCGATTGCCGACATCGGGTCCGGGTGCCGGTCCGGCCGCTGCCGCCGGACCCTGCCGCTCCACTGTAACGCCCTCGGGGACATGGCCGGGGAGTTCTGCCGGTACCGGTGTTGTGTTGCTTCCCCGGTGTCTCCCGGGGCAACAAGGGTGGGATGCTGATCGCTGCCGCTGCATCCCGGCAGCCTCGGTTCGTGATATCGTCACTCCATCTTCTTTTCCGCCTCGGATCGAGACGGGTTGTCCTGAACTGGAGGGATGCGATGCGCGGACGAGGGTCTTCAGTGTTCCTGGTGGCCGTTGTGATGCTGTCGGCAGTCTCGGCCGAAGCCGAAACGCCGGTGGTCGTGGGCGAGCACGTCACCGAGCGCTTCGAAACCCCCCACCCCTACCCGAGCTCCGGGGCGGCCCAACCCATGCTGACCTGGGTCGACGAGATCGGGTTCCCGGGCGCGACCTACATCGCGGTCCACTTCGAGCGCTTCGAGCTGGCCCCGGGCGACTACGTGGTGGTGCGCTCCCCCGACGGCGAGCAGAGCTGGACCTACACCCGCTTCGGCCGCCACGACCTCGGCATCACCCCGGAGGGCTTCTTCGCCACCCACATCAAGGGCGACGCAGCCGTGGTCGAGCTCTACACCGCCGGCTTCTCGGAGGGCTGGGGCTACGCCATCGACAAGTACGGCCGCGGCTACAACGACGACGAGATCGCCTGGTTCTGGAGCCAGGGCCTGGGCGAAGAGATGAACCTCCCGCGGCCTCTTGGGGACCTGGAGAGCCTGTGCGGGGCCGATGACACCGACGAGGCGAAGTGCTACCAGACCTCCGAGCCGGAGGTCTACGAGGAGTCGCGGGCGGTGGCGCGGCTGCTCTACAACGGCAACGCCCACTGCACCGGCTGGTTGGTGGGCAGCGCCGGCCACGTCATGACCAACCAGCACTGCATAGGGTCCCAGACGCAGCTCAACAGCATCGACTTCGAGTTCATGGCCGAGGGTCCGGACTGCGCGACCAGCTGCGCCACCACCCTCGGCTGCCCCGGCACCATCGAGGCGTCGGGAGGCACCATGGTCCAGGTCGATGCGCCCCTGGACTACGCGCTGGTCATTCCCGACACCGCGACGGCATTCGGCACCGACCTGCCGGCGACCTACGGCTACATGAAGCTCCGGGCCACCGGCGCCGTGCTCAACGAGCGGGTCTACCACCCGCAGCACCCGGCGGGCTGGGGCAAACGCATCGGCGTCTTCTCCACCCACACCGTCGACGTCGGCCTGGGAGGCTACAACTACGCGTCGAGCCTCAACGAGCCGCCGTGCAGCGGCGGACCGGGGGACGTCGGCTACTACACCGACACCCAGGGCGGCTCGTCGGGCTCGCCGGTGCTGGGCTACTCGGACCACAAGGTCGTGGCCCTGCACCACTGCCGCGGCGCCATCGCGTGCACCGGGACCGGCGGCGACCCCAACCGCGGCGTGCCCATCGACGCCGTGATCGCGTCCCTGGGCGCCAACGTTCCGCCGGGCGCCCTGTGCGACCCCTATGTCGGTCCCACGACCCTGACCGCCACTGTGGTCGGCGACAACCGCATCGACCTGGTGTGGGACGCCGTCGCCGGCGCCGGCATCACCTACACCGTCAAGCGGGCGGTGGGCGCCTGCCCGCAGCCGAGCTACGCGACCATCGCCGAGGGTCTGACCGTCACCGCCTACTCGGACACGACGGTGTCGGGCGGCATCACCTACGCCTACATCGTGGTCGCGGTCAATGACGAGGACTGCGAGTCCGACCCGAGCCCGTGCGACGAGGCCCTCGCCACCGGGCCGTGCATCGAGCCGCCCACCTTCGCCGGCCTCGAGGCCCTGGTCAACCCGCAGCACGACGACTGCTCCCTCGAGCTCGACTGGGCGGACGCGATCCCCTTCTGCGGCACCGCGGTGACCTACAACGTCTACCGCTCCGAGACCCCGGGCTTCACGCCGGGGCCGGCCAACCTCGTCGCCTCGTGTCTCAACCAGACCTCGTACATCGACAGCGCGGTCGAGACCCAGACCTTCTACTCCTACATCGTCCGCGCTGAGGACGACACGCCCCATGGCTCCGGCCCCTGCAACAGCGGCAACGAGGACACCAACGTGGTCGAGCTCACCGCGGCGCCCACCGGGCCCGACGTGCTGTTCTTCGCCGAGGACTTCGAGGCCGACGACGGCGGGCTCGTGGGGACGCGGGACTGGGAGTGGGGCGACGTCTACACCTGGTCGGCCGCCGGCTGCAACAGCACTCCGGCGCCGCCGCCGGCGCCGCACTCGGGCGTCGGGATGTGGGGGACGGTGCTCAACACCTGCTACCACGACCTCGGCAACAACACGGGCTACGACACCTGCAACAACACCGCGCCGGCCGACGACAGCATCCTGTCCTTCCAGGTTGACCTCACCGGGACCGGAGCGGCCCAGATGTGCTGGTGGGAGTGGCCGGACCTCTACCTGTACTGGGACTGGGGGCAGGTCACCGCCAACGGCGACGTCGTCTTCGAGCACTGCGGCGGCTCCTACTCGGCGCCCACCCAGTGGACCCAGCAGTGTGTCGATCTCGGTGCCTACGCCGGCCAGATGGTGACCGTCGAGTTCCACATGATGGCGTCCACCGTCGTCAACCGCGCCGGCTGGTACATCGACGATCTCGAGGTCTTCCACGGCTCGGACTGCACCACGGGCGTGCTCTTCGCCGACGACTTCGAGTCCGGCGGCACCGGGGCGTGGAGCCTGACCACTCCGCTGCCCTGACGCCGATTCGGCTCATGACACCTCACGGCGCCCCTCCGGGGGCGCCGTTGTTCGCTGGCGCTGACGCTGCCGCTGATCGCTGTCCCTGCCGCTGGGCGCGAGAGTGGGCTTCCCGGCACGCGATGGGAGCGGATGCCTGGCACCAACTTCGTCGGCGGCCAACGAAGTTGGTGCCAGGCACCGGGCCCGCGCCGCCTCGGGGTGAAGGGGGGGGAGAAAGGCCAGAAACCCGCGCGTCCCGGAGGCGTTGATCGCTGTCGCTGTCGCTGTCGCTGCCGCTGGTTGCTGACGCCGACATCGGGCACGGGCACGGGTACGGGCACGGGTACGGGTACGGATGCGGGTGCGGGTGCGGGGTGGTGCGCCTACGGGTACGCCACCGTGCCGGGGTGCAGGGCGTACCAGGCGAACCAGGAGGCGTAGCGCACCGGAGGTGCCGGTTCGGCCGGGTCGTAGGGGCTCACCGAGATGGCGCCGGTGACCGCGTCGAAGTGCACCAGGAAGACCTCGTGGTCGAGCTCGGCTGCCCAGGTGCCCCGCAGGGCCCCGACCGCCACCTCGAGCAGGGGAAGGGCGAAGGCTTTGTCGCGGCCGCCGGCGGTGACCACCGCCACCCGGTCCTTGAGACCGAGGGGTCCCGCGGGCGGCAGCGGGTCGACGGGAAAGCGCAGCACCTCCGAGCCCCGGTAGGAGTGGTACGGATCCCGCTTGTACAGCTGCTTTGACGCGGGGTCGGGGGCCATGACGGTGGTGTCGGGGTGGTCGCGGCGCCAGGACCCCCAGGTGGCCAGCGAGGCCGGGAGGGGGCTCAGCCGCCGGCCCGCCGCCGGACCGGCGACGGCCTCCCCGGAGAGCTGGTGCCACAGGCTCGCGGGCCCCTGGCCGTGGTGCCGGTCGTACAGCAGGGAGGTGGAATCGAGGAGCATCCCGGAGACCGCAAGCTCGATGGTGCGGTCCCCCAGGTCGCGGTCCCAGACCGCGACGCTACCCGCCAGGGGGCTCGAGGTGACCGCGACGGCGCGGCCGCCGAGGGTGTCGTTGACCGCCTCGTGCCAGCGCAGCAGGCGCAGGGGATAGGCCCGGGCCTCGCCGCCGAGGGCGACGCCCACCACCAGGTCGTCGGGGACCAGCAGCTTGCCGCGCTCGGCCTCGTTGGCCAGGTCGACCTCGGTGGGGGTCATGACCGCAGGATCGGTGAGGGCGACCAGCCCGTCTCGGGCCATGGCCCTGACGATCTCGTCGGGCTCGACCAGGCAGGGCTCCAGAGCGATGTTGTCAACCTCGAGGCGCGGCGGTGTGTCCCGAGGCGCCAGCAGCCAGGCAACGAGCACCACAACCGACAGCACGACCGCCACGGCCACCACCCACCAGCCGCTGCGGACGAGGCTTGGGGAGCTCACGGCTCGAGGCCGGAGACGACCATGGCGACCTCGGTGCGGGGCGACGGCTCGAAGCCCGCGAGGCGGGCCATGCGGTCGTCCATGTCACCGACCATGAGGCCGAGCAGGACCGGCAGGTAGATGATACTGGCCAGGAACAGGCGGCGGGCGGTGACCCGGACGCGCCGCCGGGCGAAGGCCCACCCCAGGACGACGAAGCCCAGGCCGACCACCTGCGACAGCACGAGGTAGGTGACGCCGGTGACGCCGGCGAGGGCCAGGGCGCCCGTGATCGGCAGCAGGGCGAGGGCGTAGAGGAAGGCCGCCCGGCCGGTGATCACCCCTTCGGGGTCGGCGGCGGGCATCATCCGGAAGCCGCCGCGGGCGTAGTCCTCGCGGTAGAGCCAGGCCAGGGCCAGGAAGTGGGGCACCTGCCAGACGAACAGGATCCCGCCCAGGATCCAGGCGCCCAGGTCGAGGCGGCCGGTGGCCGCGGCCCAGCCCATCATCGGCGGGACCGCCCCGCAGACCGCGCCGACGACGGTGTTGAGGGGCGTCAGGACCTTGAGCGGGGTGTAGACCAGCACGTAGAGCAGGATCACGAACAGGGCGAGAGCGGCGGTGAGGCGGTTGGTCCCGAGGTCGAGGACCGCGAGGCCGGCCACCGACGAGGCGAGGCCCCAGGCGAGGGCGGTGCGCCTCGACACCCGGCCTGCGGGCAGGGGACGGTTGCGGGTCCGCTCCATCCGGCGGTCTCGGTCCGCCTCCCACCACTGGTTGAGTATGTTGGCGCCGAAGGCGGTGAGGGCGGTTCCGAGCGCCGTCCACAGCAGCTCGCCGGCGTCGAAGGTGCCGCGGGCGGCGAGCACGTAGCCGACCACGGCGGTCGCAACCACCAGGGCCGCCAGGCGCGCCTTGGCCAGCTCCAGGTAACAGGACACCAGCTCCCTTGCGCCGGGAGCGGCCGGTGAAACGGTCACGGTCTCCGAATGTGATGTGGGCTCGGTCATTTTCTCGTTTTCCGCCGCGCGATCTGCGATCATGGGCACCGGTCTCGCGAGTATAACCGACGCGACTGAGATCGCATTTCGGCGATCTCGGGTCGTACGGAACGGGAGGCGAGCATGGCGGACGTCGCGGTGGATCGGTCGTACGCGGTTCCCCTGGGCTTCGGGATGGCGGTTTCCATGTGGGCGGTGGCCTACGTCTGTCGCCTGCCGGTGGTGATGGCCCCCGCCTGGCTGCTGATGGTGCTCCTTCTGGCGGCGGTGGCCTGGTGGGGCGCCGCCGCCGGCCGTTGGACCGGCGACGGTTGGTCGGCCGGGGCGCGGGGGGGCCTGGTGGCGGCGATCATCAACATGCTCATCCTGGGCAGCCTGCTGACCTCCGAGGCCACAGGCGAGGTCACCCCGTCGGCCCTGATCTGGGTGCCCGGGTCGATCCTGGCCGTCGTCGCCCTCGCCGCTGCGGCCTCGGCCTTCGGGTCGCGCGGCCCGCTGGTGGGGGGCGGCCGCAACTGGACCGGCCTGCTCGCCAAGGTCGCCCTCGCCGCCACCTTCCTGCTGGTGGTGGCGGGCGGGCTGGTGACCAGCTACGAGGCCGGGCTGGCCGTGGTGGACTGGCCCAACACCTTCGGCACCAACATGTTCCTCTACCCCCTGTCGCGCATGACCGGGGGCGTCTACTACGAGCACGCCCACCGCCTTTTCGGGGCCCTGGTGGGGCTCACCACCATCGCCCTCGCCCTGCGGCTGTGGCGCTTCGACCACCGCCGTTGGCTGCGGCGGCTCGCCGTCGGAGCCGTTGGCGTGGTCGTGGTCCAGGGCATCCTCGGCGGCCTTCGGGTTACCGGCGGGTTCACCTTCTCCACCTCCGAGGCCGACATGGCGCCCTCGATCGCCCTCGCCGTGGTCCACGGCGTCCTCGGCCAGGTATTCCTCGGCCTGGTCGCCGCCATGGCGGTGGCCACCAGCAGCGCCTGGCTCGAGGCCCCGCCGGCCGAGCGCCGTGCCGGCGCCAGCGGCGACCGGACCCTCCAGGCGAGCCTGGTGGCGGTGCTGGTGGTGCAGCTCGTCCTCGGAGCCATCCAGCGCCACCTTGCCGAGGGGTTGATCATCCACATCAGCCTGGCCGCGGTGGTGGTGGTGATCGCCGTGGTCGCGGGTGCCCGGGCGTGGGGGCTCCACCACGGTGTTCGCCCGGTGCAGCGCATCGGTCAGCTCCTCATGGCGGTGGTCACCGTCCAGGTTGCCCTCGGTATCGCCGCGCTGGCGGTCACCCAGGGCCGCGCCGTGGTCGGGCAGCCCACCACCCTGGAAGCCACCATCGCCACCGCCCACCAGGCCACGGGCGCCTTCCTGCTCGCCCTCGCCGTCGCCCTCGCGGTCTGGACCCGGCGGCTGTTCGAGCCCGAGTAGCTCGGCTCGGTTCCGTATCGCAGTGCAATTCGTCGGACGAATTGCGGTGGCGCGTCGGACGCGCCAATCGGCCCGTCGCCGCCTCGACAAGCTGCCGCTGTCGCCGGTCGCTGTCCCTGGTTGCTGCCGCTGTTTGCTGGTCGCTGTTTGCTGATCGCTGATCGCCGATTGCCGACGCTGGTTGCCGACGCTGGTCGCTGCCGCTGCCGCTGATCGCCGATTGCTGTCGCTGATCGCTGCCGCTGGTTGCTGCCGCTCCGCCGGTTGCTGCCACTGCCACTGCCATTGTAGTGTCCGTCGGACACGGGCAGGGGCACGGGTACGGATGCGGACGCGGACGCCATCAACCGGCATGACCGGACAAGGCCGGCGAGCCGCCGGCCCCACAATGCGGCACCAGGTTCCCTCGACGTCAGAACCTTGGATGCAGCAGCCGCCAGGTCATGGCGCGGACCTGGTCGAAGAGGTCGAGTGTCTCTGCCGCCCGTTTCGCATCGACGGCACCGGCGCGGGCGAGGAGGGTGAGATGAGCGTCGACCTCTTTCGCCGAGGCGAAGGCAATGCGCCAGTGGTGGATCCGGTCGCGGCCCGACCGCCCGTGGCCCTCACTCAGGTTCGCAGGCACCGACGAGGCGCTACGGATCACCTGGTCGGCGAGGCTCTTCAGGGGAGCCGGGACCCGCCCGACGAGAGCGATGGCAGTTGCGGCCGCCTCGAGGGCGGTGCGGTAGACGGTGAGGTCTCCGGGGGGGCGCGTGTCGTGCATGGTCACCTCCGAGTCGTTCATGGCCGCCCCTCCAAGTCGGCGGGGCGGCCCATGTCAAGGGAGGTCGGGCGGGCGGGCGCCCTTGACCTGGGACGGCCCGTCGACTACCTCCTCCCCGTGAACGACTCGGGGGTGGCCATGCCGGCACGGCCTTCACGGGAGTCAGCGACGGCGATCAGGGGCAGCAACCAGCGAACAGGGACAGCAAACAGCAAACAGCGACCAGCGACCAGGTCCAGCAAGCAGTGGCAGTGACAGTGGCAGTGATCAGCGTCCGGACGCGCATCCGGACCCGGGTCCGGTGGCTGTCGCTGTCGCCGTTTGCTGTTCGCTGACGCTGATCGCCGATCACTGATCACTCCTAAGTAACACCCTCGGGGACTTGGCCGGGGAGTTCTGCTGAAACCAGTGTCGTGTTACTTCGCCGGTGTCTCCCGGGGCAACAAGGGTGGGATGCTGATTGCTGGTTGCTGATCGCTGTCCCTGATCGCTGTCCCTGATTGCTGGTCGCTGATCGTCGCTCGTCCGGGCTCGGGATCGGGATCGGGATCGAGCCGGACGCGATCTACCGGCATCGTCCGAGCAAGGCCGGCGAGCCGCCGGCCCTACAATGCGGCCCCGAACCGAGTCCACGTGACGCGCGCAGCGCGTCAGTTGCATCGAGGGCCGCCGGTCCGGCTCGGCCGGGCCCGGCGGCCCTCGATGCAAGTGCTACCCTTAGCCCCGATGGAGAGCGTCACCCAGGTCCTGGCGACCACCAACGAGATCAGCCTCAAGGGCGGCAACCGCAAGTGGTTCGAGCGCGCCCTCACGGACAACGTCCGCGAGGCGGTGCGCGGCCTGCCCGGCGCCCAGGTCACCCGGCCGGCCTGGCGGGTGCTGGTGACCTTCTCCGAGCCGGTGGACTTCGCGGAAGCCGCCCGGCGACTGGGCACGGTCTTCGGCCTCGGCGCCATCATGGCCGTGGAGCACGTGGGCTTCACGATGGACGAGCTCGAGCGCTTCCTCGAGACCCGGGTCAGCGGGCTCAGCGCCCACTCCTTCGCGGTCCGCTGCCTGCGCTCGGACAAGAGCTTCCCGCTGACCTCGCCGGAGATCGAGCGGGCGGCCGGCGCCGCGGTCCAGCGAGCCACCGGCTGGCCGGTGGACCTGCGCCGTCCCGACCTCACGCTCCACGTGTTGGTGGACGCCACCGGGATCTACGCCTGGACCCACCGCGTGGACGGCCCGGGCGGCCTGCCGGTGGGGGTGAGCGGCCGGGCCGCCTGCCTGCTGTCGGGGGGCATCGACTCCCCGGTGGCGGCCTACATGATGATGAAGCGCGGCATGCGCCTCGACTTCGTCCACTTCCACTCGGTACCCCGAACCGACCCCACGAGCCTGGAGAAGGTGCACGACCTGGTGCGGGTCCTCAACCGCTACCAGGGCGCCTCGCGACTGGCGATGGTGCCGCTGCTCGACATCCAGGAGCAGGTCGCGGCCCGCTGCCCGGCGGCTCTGCGGGTGCTGCTGTACCGGCGCTTCATGCTCGGGCTGGCCGAGCGCACCGCCCGCGGCTTCAAGGCGAGGGCCCTGGTCACCGGCGAGAGCCTCGGCCAGGTGGCCTCCCAGACCATCGAGAACCTGGCCGCCGTCGAGGCGGCGGCGTCCCTGCCCGTGCTGCGGCCGCTCATCGGCCTCGACAAGCAGGAGATCATCCGGGTGGCCCGGCGTGCCGGGACCTACGAGCTGTCCATCCAGCCCCACTTCGACTGCTGCTCCTTCCTGCTGCCCGAGAGCCCGGCCACCAAGTCCACCGCCGCCGAGCTCGACGCCGCCGAGTCGGCCCTCGACGTCCACTCCCTGATCGCCGACGCCGTCGACCGCACCGAGGTCTACCGCGTCGTCGAAGCCGCCGCCTGGGAGGAGATCCCCGTACCCGTCGGAGCCGAGGCATGAGCGACGACATCCGCCGCTCCCGCCGCGAGCTGCTGACCTCCTGGTTCGGCGCCTTCCGCGACGCCTCCAGAGCGGTGGGGCGGGCGCACGCCCCCGACCCCGAGAAGGTGCTGCGGCCGCCCGGCGCGCTGACTCCGGACCAGGCCTTCCTGGACGCCTGCACCCGCTGCGGGGACTGCATTCCGGTGTGCCCGGTGAAGGCCATCGTCACGATCGAGGAGGAGGACGGGCGGAAGCTGCCGGTCATCGACCCCAGCGTCAAGCCGTGCCGGTTGTGCGACGACCTGCCGTGCATCTCGGCCTGCCCGGACGGCGCCCTGGTGGCCCCGCCCGAGGGCCCGGCCCGGGTCCGGATGGGCATCGCCAAGGTCGACCCGCGCCGCTGCATCACCTTCAAGGGCGAGCTCTGCACCGCCTGCTACAAGGCCTGCCCCTACCCCGACAAGGCGATCATGATGATCGGCAGCCGGCCCCTGGTGGGTTCGAGCGCCTGCACCGGCTGCGGCCTATGCGAGTTCGCCTGCCCCGAGTACCCGAAGGCGATCACCGTCGTCCCCGAGCGCGACCTCGTCCCCGGCCTGCGGGTGCCCCGCACCGAGTACACGGGCTCCGACCGCTGGAGCGGGTGAGGGCGTGAGGGTCGGTCCCTGATCACTGATCGCTGCCGCTGCAACTGATCACTGTCACTACCACTGATCGTGGCCTACCGCCGCCGGCCCAGCACCCTCCCGAGCAGGGCGCCCACCACGAAAGCCCCGGCGAGCGAGGCTGCGGGCGACTTCGCCATCGCTCCGGCCGCCACCCGATGGAGGGCCGCCAGCAGCCGCCTCGGGTCGAGGCGCTCGATCAGCTCGTCGACGGTGTCGTCCAGGTCGCCGCGGGTGACCTCGATCTCCCGCAGGATCTGCTCCGGTTCGCGGCCGCCGCCGGTCTCAGCCATCGCCATCCTCCGTCCCGCCGGGCGTGACCACATCCCGCACCGACTCGATGGTGCGCTCCGGGGTCAGCCGGGCCTGGCCCAGCCGGGCGCGACCGCGGGCGACGAGAATGGCGGCGGCGGCAGCGGTCGCGGCCGCCACGATCACGAGCGACCCTGCGAGGCTGGCCCGCGGCCCGAGGCCCGCGGCGGCGAGAAGACCCTGCAGCCCGACGGTCGCCGCCGCCAGCAGGCACAGCCAGGTGCCGAGCGCGACGACCCCCGCCGCCGCCAGCAGGGCGGCGCTCTTGACCATCGACGCTGCGCTCGCCTCGAGCTCGGCCCGGGCGAGCTGGAGCTCGAGTCGAAGCAGGCGCGTGAGCCCGTCCCTGAGGTCCCTGATTAGCTCCACCGCCCCCGCGTCGTCCGATGCACTCACCTCGTCACCTCACCCCTATCCGGCCGTGGTCGCGCCACCGAGCAGGGTCAGCACCTCGCCCGTGATCGAGCTCGAGTCGCCGCCGGTGACCAGCGCCTCCGAGCCGGCCAGCTCGTCCGCTCCCCGGTACGGCGGAGCCTCGAAGCGCGGCCGGGGCTCGAGCTCGGACTCCAACCCCGGCTTGTCCAGGTGCTGCTCGGGAAACGGCGGCTCCGGCCGCTCGCGCTCGGTCACGACGGGGCCTCCCTCGACCTCCGATCGTGACCGCGGCCCCCCAGACGGACCATCGGTGACGCCCCCGTCCGGTCTTCGGGCGCTCCCCCCCCCCGGCTGCGCCCTTGCTCACAGCTGCGTCTCGACCTTGAGCTGCCGGGTCATGAGCTCCTTGAGGGCGTTCTTGGGATCGATGTCGCCGGCGAGGATGCCGGCCATGGCCTGGGTGATGGGCATGTCGATGCCGACCTTGTCGGCGAGCCTGGCGGCTGCGGGCGTGGTCTTCACGCCCTCGGCGACCTCGCGCATGGAGCCGAGGATGGCGGCCAGGGTCTCGCCGCGGCCCAGGCGCTGGCCGACCCGCCGGTTGCGGGACAGGCCGCCGGTGCAGGTCAGCACCAGGTCGCCCATCCCGGCGAGGCCGCGGAAGGTGTCGGCCTCGGCGCCGAGAGCGACCCCGAGGCGGGTGATCTCGTGGAGCCCGCGGGTCATGAGGGCGGCCTGGGTGTTGGCCCCGAGGCCGAGGCCGTCGATGATCCCGGCGGCGATGGCGACCACGTTCTTCAGCGCCCCGGCGAGCTCGACGCCGATCAGGTCGCGGCCGGCGTAGCAGCGCAGGTGGTAGTCGGAGAACTCTCCGAGAAGGCAGCCCGCCAGGTCGAGGTTACGGCAGGCGAGCACCGCCGCCGACGGGTCGCCGCGCACGACCTCGATGGCGAAGGTCGGCCCGGACAGGCAGCAGAAACGCTCCGGGGCGATGCCGAGGGCATCCTCGGCGACCTCGTCCATGCGCCGCAGGCTGTCGGTCTCGATGCCCTTGGAGGCCGAGATCAGGGCCACCTCGGTCCGCAGCACGGGCGCCAGCCGCCGCATCACGGAGCGGCTGAACTGGGCGGGCACCACCCAGATCCAGGTGTCGGAATGCGTCGCCGCCTCCTCGAGCTCACTGGTCGCCCGGATCGCCTCGTGGAGAACGGCGTCGGTCAGGAACAGTGGGTTTCGGTGGTCGGCGTTGATGCCGTCGGCGACCTCGGGCTCGAGGGCCCAGAGCTGCACATCGTGGCCCTTGCGGGCCATCTGGTGGGCCAGGGCGCAGCCCCATGAACCGGCCCCGAAAACGGAGAGGCGCATGCACTACCTCCAGAAACCGGGGCCGAGGCGCGGCTCGGTGCCGGCGATCAGGTTACGGATGTTGGAGTGGTGGCGGAGGATGATCAGGATCGCAGCCACCGCCACCGCGGCCAGAATGATCCGGTCGGGATGGTCGATCAGCCGCACGAGCACGGGGAAGCTCGCAGTGGCGACCATGGAGGCCAGGGACACCCAGCGGGAGGCCACCAGAACCACGACCCAGACGGCGATGGCGGCGAGGGCGCTCGACGGCGCGATCACCAGGAAGGCCCCGAGCCCCGCCGCGACCCCCTTGCCACCCCGGAACTTGAGGAAGACCGGGAAGCAGTGGCCGACCACCACCGCGAGCATGGCGCCTGCCAGCCAGGCGCTCTCGGGGTTGAAGACCAGCATCGCCCACATTGCGAGGGCGCCCTTGCCGATGTCGAGGAGGGTCACCGCCACGCCCACCTTCCAGCCTGCCGAGCGCAGGGCGTTGGTGCCGCCGACGTTGCCCGAGCCCTCGAGTCGGACGTCGCGGCCGGTGGCGCCGCGCACGAAAATGTAGGCGAAGGGCACCGCACCCACGACGTAGGCGAAGACGATCAGGGCGAGCTCCAAGATCACTGCAGAGGGAACCTCTCGAGGGCAGTGTACACCGCGCCGCCCGGTCGCAGCTCGCTGGCGAAGAGCACCGCCTCGGCGCAGGTGAAGGGCTCGAAGGCGAGCCCGCGGCCCCACTCGAGGAAACGCTCCACGGCGGACCGCGGCCACGGCCGGTCGAGGCGCGCCTGGGTCAGGTGGGGCGACCACGGGCGGCCGTCCGGCGGCAGCCCGACCGCCGCCGCGGCGGCCTGGGCGGCAGCCGCCACCGCCGCACCGCCGTCGGCCTCGCCGCCGATCCACGCCACCCGGGGCCGGCGCGGCGACGGAAAGAACCCGGCGCCGCCGAGCCGCACGGTCACGGCCGGCAGACCGGCGAGCCGCCCTGCGAGCTCGCCCTTGAACCGGTCGAGGATCTCCGGGGGGGTCTCCCCGAGGAACTTCAGGGTGAGGTGCTGCCCGTCGGGCCGCGTCCAGCGTGCTCGCGGCATCTCCGCCCGCAGCCGCTGCTGCTCGAGCCGGATCCGCTCCCGAACAGCGTCGGACATCTCGAGGGCGACGAAGGCCCGGATCGCTCCGGGCGTCATGCCTGTCCCTCCAGGATCCACCGACGCAAGAGGTCGAGGGCGCTGTTGAGGCTCCACTCGCGGACCACCCCGCGGTCGCCCCGGAAGATCCGGTGCTCGGCCCGGGTGCCGTTCGGACCGGCCACCGCCCAGTGGACCAGGCCCACCGGCTTGTCCTCGGTGCCGCCGCCGGGCCCGGCGATGCCGGTGATGCCGATCCCCCAGTCGGTGCCGAGCCGCCGACGCGCCCCCTCGGCCATGGTTCGCGCCACCTCCTCGGACACCGCACCGTGCTCGACGAGGACCTCGTGTGGCACGCCGAGCAGCCGCTCTTTGGCGTCGTTGGAGTAGGACACCACGCCGCCCGCGAAGGCCTCCGAGGCGCCTGGGACCTCGGTCAGGCGGGCCCCCACCAAGCCGCCC
>DATHSO010000029.1:0-10721 GCA_035464095.1 Candidatus Methylomirabilota bacterium
AAACTCGCCAAGAAGTCTGTCGCCGCAGTGTCGACGATGAGTTTGTCAAGTCGCCGTACCTGGCACCGTGCGGATGAGTTTGTCAAGTCGCCGTACCTGGCACCGTGCGGTCGGCACCGTGTGGTCGGCGACGTCGAGGCGATCGCGAGGGTGCAGCGGCCGTTCCGGTGCGGGGGTCGTCGGGGAGCAGCGGTTCAATCTACCGGCCTGCAGAGCCCGGATGCTAAGGTGGCGCGCAATGATTCGCGCAGGGGCGGTGGGACGTGGGACCGGGGGTCGCCGGCGGATCGGGGCCGGCCGGTGACCGTCGTTCTGCCGAGTCTCACCGTGGTCGTGCCGACCCTCGACGAGGAGCTCGCGATCGGGTCCTGCCTGGACGCCATCGGTCGCCCGCCGGAGACGGCGCTCGTGGTGACGGACGGGGGCAGCACCGACGGCACCCTGGCGGTGGTGGCACGTCAGCGGCCCGACGCCATCGTGGTCCGGGACGCGCCGGGCCGGGGCGGGCAGCTGCGGCGCGGAGTGGAGGCGGCGCCGGCCGACGGCTACGTCTTCGTCCACGCCGACTGCCGGCTGCCGGCCGGGTGGTACGACGCCGTGCGCGAAGCACTGGCGGACCCGGCCGTCGCGCTGGGCTGTTTCCGGCTCCACACCGAGCCGCCGCCGGACGGCCGCCGCGACCCCCTGACCCGCGCCTGGTGGCGGCTGCTCGACCTGCGCAGCCGGGGGCTCGGCCTGCCCTACGGCGACCAGGCCCAGTTCTGCCGGCGCGACGTCCTCGAGGCGGTTGGGGGCTTCCCGGCGATCCCGCTCATGGAGGACCTGGAGCTGGCGAGGCGCTGCCTGCGCATCGGCCGCCTCGCCCGCATTCCCCTCGAGGTCCGGACCACGGCCCGCCGCTTCTCGCGGCTGCCGATTCGAGCCCGAGCGTGCGTGGTGACCTTTCCGACGCTGTATCGGCTCGGGGTCAGTCCGGAGCGTCTGGCGCGGTGGTACGGAGCCGTCCGGTGAGGCGCGAGATCGTGGTCTTCGGACGGGTCCCGCTGGCCGGCCGCGTCAAAACCCGTCTCGCCGCCGGCATCGGGGCCGTGGCGGCGGCCGAGGTCTACCGGTTGCTCCTCGACCACGCCCTGGCCGAGGCCCGCGCGGCCGGGCCGACGGTGGTGCTCGCCCTCGCCGAGGCCGCGCCGCCCGGCGTCGACTGGCGCCCGCCGCCCGGCGTCGCGCTCGAAATCCAGTCGGATGGCGACCTCGGGGCGAGGATGTGTGCGGCCTTCAACCGGCGCTTCGCGGCCGGCGCGGACGCGGTGGTCCTGGTCGGCTCCGACCTCCCGGGGCTGAGCTCCGGCGGGCTCGCCGACGCGTTCTCCGGGCTCGACGAGGCTCCGGTCGTGCTCGGCCCCTCCGACGACGGCGGCTACTGGCTGGTGGGCCAGCGGCGGCCGGGCTGCGACCTGTTCTCACGGATCCCGTGGTCCTCGCCGGGAGTCCTGGAGTCCACCCGGCGCCGCCTGCTCGAGCTGGGCATCGCGCACGCCGAGCTGCCGCGGCTGCGGGACCTGGACACCGTCGAGGACCTCCGGGCGCTGGCGGCGGACTCGACGGTCCCCGAGGGGCTTCGAGTCAGGTTCGACGAGTATGCCAGCGGCAACGATGAGGCTCTTTAGCAAGCGTGTTGAAACTCGTCTCCAAGGTGCTCGGGGCTCGCCGTGATCCACCGCAACCTCGTTGAAGAGCCGGGCGCCTCGGCATGTCGCAGTCGGACCTGTCCAAGCTCGAGCGGCGGGGTGACGTGAAGCTCTCGACCCTCGAGGCGCACCTGGCCGCCGTCGGCGGGCGCCTGCGCGTCATCTGCGAGAGCCGAGGCCGGGAGATCGAGATCGAGATTCCCGGCCGGTCCCGGCGCAGCCGGCGAGGATTGCGACCGCGATCCCGATAGCAGCTGCCGGGGGTGCGTTCCAGGGCCGGCAGTCGCGTCGGATCGGAGACAAGGCGTAACGAATCCCGACTTCGGCGGAACGCCACGCCGGCGACATGATCTCCGAGATCACCACCGCCATCGCGGGTGGGATCGGCCCCGGCAAGCTCGCCGCGGTGATCCACCCCTACCCGACGCAGACCGAGGCGATCCGCCGACCGGCTGTTCGACGAGGTCGGAGGTACGGTCGCCGACGAGGCGGCGGCGGCGCTGTGGCGGGACCGGCTCGGAGCTGCCGCGGACCGGGGCGCGCTCAGCCGGGCCATGGTGCGCTCACTCGGCGCGGTGGCGGTCGGCTTCACCCGCCTCGACGAGGCCTTCGTGTACTCCGTACGCTTCGGGTACGGCCCCCGGGCCACCTCCTCGCTGCGGCGTCCGACGCACGCAGTCAGAGCTTGAACTCCGGCGCGACCTCTCGGAGTCGCCTTCCCGCGCTGCCGAAGCTGGAGCGCCCGCAACGCCGGACGCTGCCCGAGCCTCCTGCAAAACCTCCGTTGTCGGCTGGCCCGTCAGAGAGTGCTATCCCGGGCTCGGGTCACAAGGACTCAGAACTTCAAAGTCATCACGGTCGTGCCGTGCTTGAAGGTGGTGTCCGTGACGCCGGCGGGGCGGATCTGCCGTACACTGAGGTGTCGAGTCGGCTGCAGCGGGTCGCGGGTCGAGCACGACCTCCCGATTGAAGGCCCCCGCGATCGCGGAGTTGGAGGTGGCCACCATGGAGAGCATGAAAGTCCGCGACGTGATGGTGCCGTCGAGCGCGTTTCCCAAGATCGCCGCCAGCGCGACCCTGTTCGAAACCCTCTCGGCCCTGGAGAGCGCCCAGGAACGTTACCTGTCCGGACAGGCGGAGCAGCGGATCCTGCTCGTCGAGGACGACCAGGGGAGGATCGTCGGCAAGGTCTCGCCGATCGACCTCCTGCGCGGGCTGGAGACCAACTACGCGGAGCTGAGCACCGAGGATGTGGTCAGCCGCTACGGTTTCGACTACATCTGGAAGTCCATGCGCTCCGATTTCCACCTCTGGGAGGACCCGTTTCGTGACCTGTGCGGCAGGGCCGACAGGGTCCGGGTCGGCGACTTCGCAAAGCTGCCCGCCAGGGGGCACCGGGTCGCCCCCGATGACCCCCTCGCCACCTGCCTGCACCTGTTCGTGATGATCCGCCACGACTCGCTGTTCGTCGTCGACGGCGACACGGTCCTGGGGCTGCTGCGGTTCTCCGACGTCTACCGCCTGGTCTCGCGCTCCCTCCACGAGTGCGCCCGCCGCCTGGAGCAGCCCTGAGGCGAACGCTTCGTCAGCTCGAGCCTGGCCCCCCCTGTTCGCTGATCCTGAAGAGGCGATGGAGCTCATCGAGCCGAGCGGACGCGGGGGGTGCAGGTGGCGCCGCGGGCACAGCGTCGAGGACGGTCGCCAGCGTGGCGGGCTACGGAAGCACGTCCGACCAGGACGCGGCGCTCCCGCTCTCGAAACCGTCGGCGAACAGGACGGTGTCCGGCTCGGCGGCCTCGAGCCGCACCGCGAGCGCCAGCAGATCGCCCCCGACGTCCTGCCGGCCGACGCCCCACGCCTCGCAGCTCCCGGCCGATGCCAGCGCCAGGATGGATGCGCCCGGAACGCCCTGGATGGTGGGCTCGAGCGACCAGGTGGCGCCGTCCCACAGGGCGACGCCGCCGGTCCCCACCGAGAGCACGCCACGACCCGGCAGGTTCACGAAGCCCGCGCCCCCCGCCGGCGCGTCGACGACGCGCAGCGTGACGCCGTCCCAGTGCAGCACGAGCGGCTCGATGCTGACCCCGATCTGGACCTGCCCGCCCATCCACACGTTGTCGGCGGCGAAAGCATCGACGTTGAACAACCGTGCGCCGACGTTACCGGCCGGCAGCTCGACCGGCACGTGCTGCCAGCTCGAGCCGTCCCAGTGGATGACGTAGCTGTAACCGACCCAGTCGCCGTCAGGTCCGCCGCCGACGGCCCAGACATCGTCGGGAGCGACGCCGTCGACCGCCTCCAGGCCGTAGCCGGGTGACGCCGGATGAGGATCGGGCAGGGGCGGGATGCTCCACCCGGTGCCGTCCCAGTGCATGACGATCGCACCGCGCTGGGAGCCGGTTCCGTCCAGTGAGCACCCCTCGCCGACGAACAGACCGTCGTCGGGGGCGAACATCTTCAAGCCGTGGATGAAGTTCCCGGAGCACTGGGTGGTGGCCGGAGTCGCGATCTCCTCCCACACCCCGCCGTCGCGGCGCAGGACGAGCACCTGCGATCCCGAGTAGCCCATCACGTCCTGGCGGATGGTCGATCCGCCGGCCCACAGCACGCCTCCGACCACGTCCGCCGCGTCCAGACCGGACGTCGTCAGCGCCGGCACCGGGGCCGGGCTCGGCGACGGAACGATCTCCCAACGCTGCCCGTCCCAGCGCTCGACGAGGGTGAACTGGCGGACGTGGCCCTGAATGAGCGCTGCGTACTCGCCCACAGCCCACGCGCCTGTGCCGTCGACCACGACGTCGCGAAGCACAGCGTGATGCGCTTCGGGCGGCGACGGGGTCGGCACCGCCCGCCAGCGGCCGCAGCCCGCCACCAGATCCGGGGGCGGAGGATCCGTGGTCCCGTAGAGCTCGAACGCGGTGTCGGCGTCGGTCGTGACACCGAGGAAGTCGATGTGCGGTCCCCAGCTGCCGCCCGCCGCCGCATCGCGGTACTGCAGCGCCGCGCCTCGCGGCTGGCCCTCGTGCGACAGCCACCAGTCCCAGAATCCCGAGTCGGGTGAGAACTCCAGCTGGACCGACAGGAAGTGCGCGCCGGTCGCGACGAACGGCGTCGGGAGCGTCACATCCAGGGTGTCCGGAACCACGGGATCATAGACGAACGCAGGATCCCCCGCCGCGACGAAGTGCTCCGCCTGGAGCGCGCCTGGCCCCGCCGACGTCGACTCCCAAAAGCGCACCCAGACACCGACGACATCCGGCGGCGCGCACTGGAAGCAGCCGTTGCCGGTTGCGATGACCCGCTCGACGTTGCCGATCACGTCGAAGTCGTCTGCGACCTCGGTGTCCGTCGCCAGCGGCCCGCCGGCCACCAGCCGGCTCTGGTTGCTGGTCGTCGAACCGTTGGGGGCGTTCGAGAAGAGCAGGTGCTGCTGCGCGACCGACGGGGCCGCGACGGCGAGCAGGACGAGCGCGAGGATCGCAGGACGTTTCGTCATGGACCGGCTCCGATGGTGACGATGGATCTGATATATGGCCGATTGATCATATGATACTACGAACCATCCCGGGGCGCGATCTCTTCCGGGTCCTGCCCGGTCCGCCGGATGCGGGTTCGCATGAGCGTGTCAGGCTTCAGAACCTCGGGACCGCGGTCGAGGTCCCGGGTGGAGCCGGTGCCGCGATCCTTGACCACCTCGGCCGACATCGAGTCAGGGCGAGGGCCTCGCCGCCGACCTCGGCGACGAAGGCGTGGACGCCGCCGCCGGCGGCCCGCCACAGGGCGATGCGGGTCTCACCGAGGGTGGCGCCGACGAGCCCCCTGAGGTCGTCGTCGGCCTCCGCCAGGGCGTGCGGTCCGAGGGCGACCCCGTGGATGCGGAGTTCCCCCACGCGCGCCTGCCGAGATCCACATCCTGCCGGCGCTGTGGCTCCGCAACACCTGGGACTTCGAGCTCGACGCCGTGAAGCCGACGCTCGCGACCCGGGGCGGCGCGATCGTGGCGGCCCACGACGGGCTCGGTCAGCGCCGGTTGGACTGCGACGGCGCGCCGCAGCTGGTGTTCTGCGACAACGAGACCAACCACCTGCGGCTCGACGGGGTGGGGGGTGCGGACGGGTTCTTCAAGGACGGCGTCAACGACGCGGTGGTCGGCGGCAGGCCGGAGGCGTTGGCTCGACGGCGACCCCGGTCAGCCGCCGCCGCCGGCCGAGCGGCGGCACGGCCGCAACCACCACTGGCGTCACCTCAACAACGCCGACCTCATCTCGATGGCGGAAACCTGGGAGTACGCCTGGTGCGCCGCCTGGGACCTGGCCTTCCACTGCCTGCCGCCGGCGCTGGTCGACCCCGAGTTCGCGAAGCAGCAGCTGGTGCTCATGACCCGCGAGTGGTACATGCACCCCAAAGGTCAGCTGCCGGCCTACGAGTGGGCCCTCGGCGACGTCAACCCGCCGGTGCACGCCTGGGTCACCTGGCGGGTGTTCGAGATGGACCGCGCCCGGCACGGCGGCGACGGTGACCTGGTCTTTCTGGAGCGGGTGTTCCACAAGCTGATGCTCAACTTCACCTGGTGGGTCAACAGCATCGCCCCGGGGGCGATCCGCACCCCGGGGGCATCACCTCCAAGACGTGGTCTGGCACCGGGTTTACGATCTGCGATTTGGTCGGAAGGGTAGTTTCTACCGACGTTCCGGCCTTCCCCTCGGGTAGAAAGTACGCTTCCGGCTGCCACCTCCGAGCACTACGTTCCGTAGGGAGTCATCACGGTCTCGCTGCCAAGGAGGTGGGAATGAACCGATCGGTAATCCTCATGTTGTCGATCCTGCTGGTGCTGCTGGTGCCCGGACCCGCCCATGCAGAGCAGGGAGCCACGGTCGAGCAGGGTATGGTCGCGCGCTGGGATGCCTTCCCCGCCGATCAGTGCGGGATCTACGGAATCCGCTACCCGGCCGTGGAGGGCGTGTGCTACTACCCGGTCGACCTCGCCGAAGACACCGGCCGCCACGAAATCGCCCTCTGGCTCGAGGACGGAACGCGGCATATCGGGTACCTCGACGTCGTCGAAGGGACGTTCGCCGACGTCGTGATCGAGCTCCCGGAAGACAAGTGGAACAAGTTCGTCAACGTCTCCGAGGAGGACCTGCAGCAGGCGTGGGAGGACCAGGAGGCCCTGAACAAGGTGTTTGCGCTGGACGTCGCCGCTCCCCAGTTCACCCTCCCGCTCGAGACGCCGGTCGGAAGCCTCCCGGCGAGTGAAGACGACTTCGGGAGCATGCGTGAGTTCACGGCGAGCTCCGCGCAGAAGCCGACCGCCGACCAGCAGAAGAGTCGCCACAGCGGGCGGGACTATCCGGTCGCCGCCGGCTCGGTGCTGCATGCGCCGGCCGATGGTGTCGTTTCACTGGCGGAGGGCCAGCTCTTCCCTGGCAACGCCGTCTTCATCAATCACGGCGGTGGGCTGATCAGCATGTTCTTTCACCTCGACGAGATCCGAGCCGTGACCGGCCAACCGATCAAGCGCGGAGATCCGCTCGGGACGGTTGGAGACACTGGACGCGCTACCGGTCCCCACCTGCACATCGGTGTGCGCTGGCTGAACAGGCGGATCGACCCCGCGCTCTTGTTCGACGATCCGGCCAAGCTGGTTCGAGTCACCGCATCGGGCGGGACCGAAAACCAGGCTGGACCAGACGAGCCGCTGGAGACGGACCAGATGCTCGACGGGAGCGACTGAGCCGGCGCGGCCAACTGCAACTCTGATGTCGTGCACCCTTGACAAGGACACCTGCTGACACGGCCTCTACCTCAGCGACGTCGTCGCCGAGCTGCTATGCGCCCTCGCCGTCCGCTCCTCAGAAAAAGAAAAAGAAAAAGGGAAAAGTGCCAGGGAAAAGTGCCAGAAAAGTGCCAGGCACGCCATACCGCCGTAATTGCCCCGATCGTGCCGAGCAACCGTGGTCAGACATGCGCGGCAGTTCGGTCTGGTCTGAGCTGGGGGCGCGCGTGACGCCTCGGTAGTTTCTACCCACAATGTGGCCATTCCCCAGGGTAGTAAGTGCGCTTCTGGAGCGAGGGTCGGGAGCCTATGCTCGGAGAGTGGACGAGATGTCCGCCAAAGGTGGAGCCCATGGAAGCCGAACACGCGACAACCGACGAAGCCCGCCGTGCGGCGCAGCACGGGGTGATCGAGGCCAATGTCGTGCGGGATGTGAACTCCGGCATCACGGCTCGCGCCGAGCAGGCCGGCCGCGACGACTCGTACGTGATGAACGAGGTCGCCGGCCGGCTCCGGGGCAAGGCCGTGGCGACGGAGGCGGGAGAGGACCACACCTGATGACCGGCGAGCCGCGGCAATCAGCCAGGGCTGCCGACGTCGCTGCCACTGCGGCGCCGGACCAGTCGCCACCGATGGACCGGGCGGCCCCGCCCGAAGGCGGGCGGCCGAAGACGAGAGCGGTCCGTCACCGTCGCATGACGAGGCTGGCGCTCGTGATGATTCTCCCGGTCGTCGCGTTGACCGTGGCCGTCAACCAGCGGACCGGGGCGCAGCAGCGGGCCCCGGCCGCGCTCGCCGACAGTCAGTGGCAGCATCTGACGCGAAGCATCACCGGGAGCGCCGGCGGGGGGCCGACCCTCCGCGCTGAACCGGTCTCGGCGCTGCCGGCGGCCGGCGACTCGCCGTCGGCGAGCGCATCCGAGCGCCGGTCGTGGCAGCGGCCCGATCGCGAGACCCTCGCTCTCCAGGCGGCCGCGTACGACGACCGCCGGGCGAAAGGCGTGGTCGAGTTGCAGAAGTTCCGCCACACCACCGTCGCACGGGTTGCCGACGAGCGGGGGCGGGCCGGGACCGCCGAGCTCGTCAACCTCAACCCGACCGTCAACTCCTGGTACCTCCTGCAGGTGACCTGGGACGGCGAGGCCACGGCGAGTTATCACCTGACCAACTCCCGGCCGGAGGTGCACGACCTGGTTCTCGATTCCGAGTTTCCGGGTGGCCTCCTGTTCGAGGATGCCCGAGGCCGCACCGGTTGCGATCTCTGGTGGAGCGGCGGGCCGGCGAGCCTCGCCGTCGCGAGCCGAAAGTCGACTCCCTACGTCACCCTGTGCGGCGACGAGATCGTGCTGCGCCGCCCGACGGCCGGCCGCCGCACCAATCTGGAGTGGGCGACCGATCTCCTGCGCGACCGCGTCTGGGGCGGTGAGCAGCTCACCGTGCTGGTCCGCGACAAGCTCTACAGCGACGCTCATCTCGTGACCAGCGATCCGATCGCCGGAGCGGCCGCAGCCCAGGAATCGGTCGAAGCCCCGGGGGCTCCCCAGCCGGCCCGCATCGCCGCCGACCACGCTGGCGATCTGCTCGAGCCGGTCGGCCTCGCGCTGGCGCTCGCGGCGCCGACGACGCCCCGGGTCGGCGCCTGGTACGCGGCACGCGACAACCCCGGGGTCTTCGTCAGCGTGCTGCAGCCAGGGATGGTCGACAGCGACGTGCTCGAGCCCAGCCCGCGCGGCAGCGGCCGCCTCGACGAGGTCGAAGCGGTGGCGCTGACCTACCTGGTCGCCTTCGACCTGGCGGACTACGAGGTCGACTTCTCGGTCGGGACCGATCACCCGCGCGTCGGCTGGTCGGATCGGGTGCCTCCCGAGATGCGGGACAGCTCGCTGCCCGGGCCTGACGGAATCGGCGACATCGCGCCCCTCGTCGCCGGCGGCATCGTCCCGTACTCGCTGGCCGAGCGCACCGTGGCGAGCTTCACCGGCGGCTTCAAACGCTCGCACGGCGGCTTCAAGTCCGGCGCCCTCGCCCGGCGGAACTCCGGCAGCCACTATGGATTCGTCGAGAGCGGCGTGGTCCTGAGCAAGCTCCAGCCCGGTCTGGCCACGATCTTCGTTCTCGCCGACGGTACGGTGGCGATGAAGACCTGGAGCCGGGACGACGACGCCCTGCTCGAACGGGTGAAGTCCGCCCGGCAGAACGGCGTGGCGATCGTCGAGACCGACCCGGCGACCGGTGCGCCGGTGGCCGGCGCCCTGGTGACGCGCTGGGGCGACGGCAACTGGTCGGGGTCGCAGGACCGCCGGCTCCGCTCGGTGCGCGCCGGCATCTGTCTGCAGGAGAGCGAGGCCGGACGCTTCCTGCTCTACGGCTACTTCTCCAGCGCGACCCCGACCGCCATGGCGCGGGTCTTCCAGGGCTACGGCTGCTCGTACGCGATGATCACCGACATGAACGCCCTGGAGCACACCTACCTGGCGCTCTACCGGGTCGAGGAGGCGCGGCTGGTGGTCGACCACCTGATCGAGGGGATGGACGTGCTCGACAAGGTGGTGGACGCCCAGGTGCTGCCCCGCTTCCTTGCCCTGGCGGACAATCGCGATCTCTTCTACGTCGTGCGCCGCCAGCCGGCGCGCGACGTGGCGACGCAGATGGCAGCTCGCGACCCGGCCGAGCCGGAACAGGGGGCAGGCCGGTGACCACCCACGACGCGCACCGTCTGGCACCGGTTGCGCTGGCCGCGGCGCTCGTCCTGGCAGGTCTCGGCGCGGGCGCGCCGGACGTCAGGGCGGCCACGCTCGAGGAGCAGAACGAGGCGCTGTTCGCCGAGATGAAGAGCGGGCTTGCGCTGACCGACGCGCAGATGGCCGAGGTGCGCGCCATCTTCGCCCGCTCGGGGCGTCTCGGCCAGGGCAACCCGGCGGTGACCGTCCACCCGATGACGCCGGACGAGTGCCGGCAGCGGGCAGCGGCCGCCGCCGGGCCGGTGGCCGGCGACCGCGATCTCGCGGCGATCTGCGGCGCGCCCTTCATGGCGCCGCTCTACGACCCGGCGCGCGACGGCGCGGAGCAGGCGCGAGCGTGCATCGACCGGTACGAGTTCCCGGGGCTGCCGTGCACCTACCCGGTGGTCTGGGTGCGCGCCCGCGAGGCGGCCGAGCTGTGCGCGGCGGTGGGCAAGCGGCTGTGCGACGCCCACGAGTGGGAGGGCGCCTGTGCCGGCAGCCTGCAGCCGCCCGACTACCGCTTCGACCTCGCCC
>DATHSO010000030.1:0-40040 GCA_035464095.1 Candidatus Methylomirabilota bacterium
GAATTGTGGCGGCGCGTCGGACGCGCCGACCGGTCCGGGCGGGACCTTGAGTAGCTGCCGCTTCCGGTCTCGGAGGAGCGGCAACCGGCGATCAGCAACCAGCGGCAGCAATCAGCCCCCCACCCTTGTTGCCCCGGGAGACACCGGGGAAGTAACACAACACTGGTTCCAGCAGACATCCCCGACCACGTCCGCGGGGTGTTACTTAGGAGCGGCCGCGACAGCGATCAGGGACAGCGACCAGCGATCAGCAACCAGCGGCAGCGTCAGCGACCAGCGGCGGCGACCAGCAACAGCGACCAGCGTCGGCAATCAGCGATCAGCAACCAGAGTCAGCGACCAGTGGCAGCAACCAGCGGCCGCGTCCGGCTCCGGGTCCGCGACCGGGGCCGGGTCCTGGTCCGGGTCCGGCTCGGACGCCACGGCGTCCGAGCCGGGGGGAGGGTGTAAAACCCTCCCCTACGAGCGGTTTCCGGTTTGTCTCGATGGTGCCGGATTTGCCGGGTGGTTGCCGGTTTCGTCTCGTAGGGGCGGGTTTTATACCCGCCCTCACGGGCGCTGCGGCGGTCGGGAGCGTCAAGCCCGGGTGCGGACGCTGATCACTGCCGCTGACCCTGATCACCGTCCCCTGCCGCTGTTCGCTGTTTACTGCCCCTGCTCGCTGATCGCTGTCCCTGATCGCTGATCGCTGCCGCCGACCTCACCGTCTACCGCACCGCCCTCGAGGCGGCCGCCACCGCCATCGCCCTCGTCAGGCGGGTACCCGCCCCCCTGACGAGCGTTGCCGACCAGGTGATCCGCAGCGCCTCGCCGGTGCCTGCGAACCTCAGCGAGGGCCATGGGCGGTCGGGCCGCGACCGGATCCACCACTGGCGCATCGCCTTCGCCTCCGCGAAAGAGGTCGATGCGCATCTCAGCCTTCTGGCCCGGGCCGGCGCCGTCGATGCGAAGCGGGCCGCCGAGGCGCTCGAACTCTTCGACCAGGTGCGCGCTATGACCTGGCGGCTGCTGCATCCGAAGCGGTGAGGCCTCCCCTTGTCGGGCCCGGATTGTGGGGCCGGCGGCTCGCCGGCCTTGCCCGGACGATGCCGGTTGATGGTGTCCGTGCCCGCGTCCGCGACCGTGCCCGACGCCAGCGGCAGCGGCAGCGATCAGCAACCAGCGACAGCGATCAGCGACCAGCAATCAGGGACAGCAAGCAGCGAACAGCGAACAGCGGCAGCGACAGCGGCAGCGATCAACGCCTCCGGGACGCGCGGGCACGGCGCCTTCCCCGGGACGTGGTTCGGCATCGTGCCGGCACCCTTTGGCCTCGAGGCCGCGCGGGCTCGGTGCCTGGCTCTCTTTTCGTCCGACGAAAAGGTGCCTGGCACCGCTCCCATCGCGTCTCGGGAAGCTCCCTTTCCCCGCGACCAGCGGCAGCGACAGGGACAGTGACAGGGGCAGTGGCAGGGGCAGTGGACAGCGCTCCCGAGCCGGTCGGCGCGTCCGACGCGCCGCCGCAACTCGTCCGACGAATTGCCATCGGGCACGGGTCGTGACACGGACGCGGGTCGACCCGCGACATTCGTTGACCGCCGGGAACGGTTCTGCAACAATGCAAACATGGATGACCTGTCGTCCCCCAGCGAAGTCTGCACCGTCAACGAGATCGACCCCGAGGCGGTGGCCTTCGTCCAGGAGCGAGCCCTCGAGCCCCGAACCATCGAGCGGCTGAGCCGGCTGTTCTCGGCCCTCGCCGACCCGACCCGGCTCAAGGTCCTGCACGCCCTCACCGTGACCAAGGAGCTGTGCGTCTGCGACCTGGCCGTCATCGCAGACCTCTCGGTGTCGGCCGTGAGCCACCAGCTGCGGCTGCTGCGGGACCGCGACCTGGTCCACGCACGGCGCGACGGGCGCATGGTGTTCTACAGCCTCGCCGACGAGCACGTGTCCGTGCTCATGAACACCGGCACCGACCACGCCAACGAGAGCTGAGTCCCGCGACCTCGCGGAGCCCGGGGAGCGTGTGGACGCCGTCGAACCCGCGATACACTGACGTCCGATGAACGGCGTGGAGACGGCGGACGGGGCTTCGTCTCGGTGGGGTTGTCGCGCGATCGGCGGGCGGATCGTCGCGACCCTCTTCTTCCTGGTCTTCTTCCTCATGGGGAGCCTGTTCGTCGCCGTCATCGTCGGCGACGCCCTCCGTCAGGCCGCGGTCTGGTGGTGGCCCGAGGTCGAGTGCATCATCCTGGACAGCGGCGTCGAGGAGACCGGCGACGACGAGTCCCCGTACCGGCCCAGGGTGCTCTTCGAGTACCAGGTCGACGGCCGGACCTACCGCGGCGGCGCGGTCAGCCGCGGGGCCGACGCCACCTCCAGCTACGACAAGGCGCGAGCCCCGGCCGACCGGTACCCGGCGGGGAGCCGGGCCACCGCGCGGGTGAACCCGGACCTGCCCGGGGACGCCGTCCTCGAGAGGCGCCTGCCGTGGAAGATCCTTGTGGTGTTCTTCCCGCTGATCTTCGTCGCCGTCGGCGCCGGCGGCTTGATCGTGGTGTGGCGGCGCGAGCCGCAGCGGCCCGACGGCTCAGCCCAGGAGGGCGGGTCCATCTCCCAGCGGGCCCGCGGCACGGCCGTTCTCGGCCGCCGTATCGAGCTCGGAGTCGGCCTGCTGTTCGCCGCGGCGGGAGGCGTATTGACGGTGATCCTGCTCGTGATCCCCGCCGTTCGACTCGTGCTCGCCCTCGGCTGGGACGAGGTACCGGCCACCGTGGTGGCCTCCACCGTCCGGTCCTGGAGCACCGACGACGGGACCTCGACCGAGGCCGACGTGGTCTACGAGTACTCCGCCGGGGGCCGGTCCTGGCGCTCCAACCGCAGGAGCTTCTTCCCCCTCGCCGCCTCGGGGGCGGACGGCGACCGAGCCCTCGTCGAGCGCCACCCGCCCGGCAGCGCCACCATCTGCTTCGTGGACCCGGGCCGACCCGGCCGGTCGGTGCTCGACCGCAGCTTCCGGCTCGAGCACCTCATCGGCCTGTTTCCCCTGCTCTTCCTCGGCGCCGGGCTCGGGCTGACGGCCCACGCCCTGCGGGCGCGCCGGCCGGCCGTGCCCGAGCCGGCCCTCGAGCCCGACCGGCGCCCCGAGGACGCCGCCGAGCGCACCCTCGAGCCGGCGGCGGGTCCGCTGGCCAAGGTCGTCGGGATGATCCTCATCGCCGCCTTCTGGAACGGCATCGTCGGGGTCTTCGTCTGGCAGCTCGTCGTGTCCTTCCGCCGCGGCCACCCCGACTGGTTCCTGGCGGTCTTCCTGATCCCCTTCGTCCTGGTGGGCCTGGGCCTGATCCTGGGCATCGTCTCCACCACCCTCGCCGCCTTCAACCCGCGGCCGAGGCTGACCATCGCGCCCGGCTCGCCCCACCTGGGTGAGCGGCTCCGGGTCGACTGGAGCTTCAGCGGCAGGACGGGGCGGATCCGCCGCTTCACCATGGCCCTGGAGGGCCACGAGAAAGCCACCTACCGACGCGGCACCGACACCCACACCGACCGCGACGTCTTCGCCGTCTTCGAGCTGGTCGACACCGCCTTCGACGTGGAGATCGCACACGGCTCCGCCACGGTCGCGATCCCCGATGACACCATGCACAGCTTCTCCTCCGACAACAACGCAGTGGTCTGGTCGCTGGTCGTGCACGGCGAGATCGACCGCTGGCCGGACGTCTCGGAGAGCTACGAGGTCGCGGTCCGGCCGCTACCGAAGGCGAGGCTGCTGCCGTGAACGACCTGCGCATCGACCTCGACGGCGACCGGCGCTGGTACCTGCCCGGCGACACCGTGACCGGGCGGGCCGTGTGGCGGCTCGACGCGGACCCCGAGGCGGTGGAGCTGCGCCTGTTCTGGCACACCCGCGGCAAGGGCACCGAGGACGTGGAGGTGGTCGACCAGGTCCGCACCGAGGCCGCCGGCGCCGCCGGTGAGCGCGCCTTCGCCCTTCGGCTGCCCCTCGGCCCGTACTCGTTCTCGGGCACCCTGATCACGTTGAGCTGGGCCCTGGAGCTGGTCGCCCTGCCCGGTGGCGAGCTGGAGCGGGTCGAGCTGGTGGTGGCCCCGACGCCGGTGGAGGTGCGGCTGACCAGCCTCGGCCGCCAACCGCGAAGCCACAGCGTGAGCTTCGGTCCGAAGGCGGGTTTCGACCGCAGCGACCGCTGACCGTGCGTCCCGCCGACAACCCCTTCGCCAGCCACCGTGTCGACTCTCTGAGCTATCGTTTCATCGGCCCCGATGTCGGCGACCTCCTCGACGCGCTCGCCCGGCACGGGGGCCGCGGCGCCGTGGTCGGGCGCCACGGCAGCGGCAAGACGACACTGCTCGACACCCTCGAGCAGCACCTCGGCGGCGCGGTGGTGCGGGCTCGACTCGACACCGGTACCGCTCGACGCGCCGACCACGTGCTCCACCGGCTTCCCGCCGCTCTCGGCCCCGGCCACGCCGTCCTCCTCGACGGCGCCGAGCAGCTCGGCTGGTGGGGGTGGCGGCAGGTCAGCAGGGCGACGGCAACGGCCGGCAGGCTCGTGATCGCCAGCCACCGGCCGGGACGCCTGCCGACGCTCCACCAGTGCCGGACCTCCCCCACCCTACTCGCCGAGCTCGTCCGGGAGCTCGACCCCGCCACCGCCGACGCCGTCGACCTCGACGACCTCTTCCGGCGCCACCGCGGCAACCTGCGCCTCTGCTTCCGGGAGCTCTACGACCTCCACTCCAGAGGCTGATCGCTCGACGTGGCTCCTATTTTCCGGGAGCAGGCACGGGCGTCAGACGCCCGTGCCTGCTCCCGGAACTCGTTCACTCCTGAGGCTGTGCAGGCCGTTCCGCAGACATCTGGATCATGTCGGCGCCGACGGCGCGGGCGATGTCGAGGACCCTGACCACGACCCCGTAGTCGGCCTCGCGGTCGCCCTTGAGGATCACGGCCTTGTCGGGCGCCCGCTCCACGAGCTCCTTCATCCGGGCCTCGAGCTCCTCGTCGGCGACGATGACGTCGTCGATCCAGACCGTGCCGTCGGCGGCGACCTTGACCTCGGGTGGGCTCTCGTCGCGGCCGACGCCCTCCGACTCGGCGGTCTTGGCCTCGGGCAGCTTGAGCTTGAGGCGCTCGTCGGACACGAACTGGGTGGTCACCGCGTAGAAGATCAGCAGCAGGAAGACGACGTCGATGAGCGGCGCCATCTGCACGTCCGGTCGCCGTCGGCCACGCAGGTTGACGAGCTTCATGACGCCTTCTCCGCGGGCTCGGCAGCGACCGGCTCGGGCCGGCGCACCAGGTGCAGGAAGTCCATGAGCTGGGCCTCGATGTCGGCCAGGATCGCCACCGCCCGAGCCTCCAGGTAGGAGTGGATGAACAAGGCGGGAATGGCGATGATGAGCCCGGTGGCGGTGGTGATGAGGGCCTGGGAGATCCCGGTGGCGAGCTGCTCTGTGATCCCGGTGCCGCCGCTGGCCACGGCCTTGAAGATCGCGATCATGCCGAGCACGGTGCCGAGCAGGCCGAGCAGGGGCGCCCCGCCGACGATGGTCGCCAGGGCCGGCAGCCCGCGCTGCAGGCCGAGGAGCTGGCGCCGGCCGGTGTCCTCGAGGATCTCCTTGAGCTCGTCGTAGGGCGCGTTGCGGTTCTCGACCAGGGTCGAGACGAGCTCGGTGAAGGGCCCGGGGTGGCGCCGGCAGTAGTCCGTTGCGGCCTTGAAGTCGCGGCCGCCGAGCAGCCCCGCCAGCGCGTTGACCGTCCCCGGCTGGAGGTAGTTGACGCTGCGCAGCACCCAGAGGCGCTCGAGGATGATGGCGAGCGCCACGACCGAAAGCAGGCCGAGTGGGTACATGACCGGACCGCCGGAGCGGTAGATGTCGATGCCGTTCTGGATGAGGTCGAGCACGAGGGTCTCCGTTCGGCTGAGCTAGCGGCCCCGCTCCCGGGGCGACACATTGTAGAGGAAGGTGATGGTCACGCCCTCCGGGCCGTTGAGCCCGAGGCCGGCGGGCAGGGGTTCGAAGTTGATGCAGTCGATGATGGCGTCGCGGGCCGCGAAGTCCATGGGCGGCCGGCCGCTCTCGTCGATGATCTGGACCCCGGTGATGGTGCCGTCCCGCTCGATCGAGAAGCGGACCCGCACGATGCCGCTGACCCCGAGCCGGGCGATCTGGGGAATCTGCCAGTGGCGCCGGACCTTGGCGAGCATTGACTTGGCGTACGGCCCCCAGTCGTACCACTGGGTGTCGAAGGAGACGGCGCCGGTGTCGACGAAGCCCCCCTGCCGATCCGGGTTTTCCGACAGCCCGCCCTCGCTGGGCGGCAGCGCCCAGACCCCCGGCGGCGGCAGAGGCACCGCGGGCTGCTGCTGGGCTGCGTCCGCGGGCTCCTCCCGATCGCTTCCGGCGCCCTCCGGCCGCCGCTCGGCCGGCTCGTCCTGCCGCGGCCGCTCCTCGGGCTGCTCCTCCGGACGCGGTTGCGGCACCCGCTGGGCCGGCGGCCCAGGAACCTGGGGCGGCGCTCCGCGGTTGAAGACCTGCCCTCCTTCGGCCTGGACCAGCTGGGGGGTGTTGCCCCGGCTCGCCGGCCGGTCGGCGGCCTCGCCTTCGCCGCCGTGGGCGCGGCGGTCGAGGTCCGACATGGGAGCGTTCGGGTCGTCGGGTTTCTCCTCCCGCTCCTCGGCCAGGTCGACGAACTCGAACTCGATGGGCCGCTGGGCCGTCTCCTGCTGTGGCGTCACCGCGAAGATCGGCGCCGCCGAGCTCGACCACGCCTCGCGCATCCGCGGCACGGCCAGGAAGAGGAGCAGCACGTGCAGCACCAGCGACACGCCGACGGCGCGGCGGAAAATCTTGCGATCGTCACGCACGCTGCTACCCTAGCAAGTCCCCTGCCAATCTCCCACGTCCAGCCCCTCGACGGGAAACAGCGGCGCCGACCGCGGCAATCCCCGACCCATGCCCTTGTGGCAGGGACGAGAGCCAGGATGGCGCGGCCGGTACGGTCCGGCAGCTCACCGGGGGCTCCCGGCACGGCGCAGGAATCCGAGATGATGCAGCCGCGTTGTCGGGAGCAGGGGAACGAGCCCTCGAAGAACAAAGAGCACGACAGCACCAGGAGGTCAACATGAAACGTCCAGTGATCGCTCTGCTTGCCGCCTTCGTGGCCGTCGCCGGCGCCGCGGGCGCCGCCGAGTACGCCATCGACAAGGCCCACTCCGAGGTCACCTTCGAGATCCGCCACCTGATGTCGGAGGTCTCGGGCCAGTTCGGCGAGTTCGACGGCGCCATCGTCGCCGACTTCGACAACCTCGACGCCTCGAAGGTCGCCTTCACCATCCAGGCCGCGAGCATCGACACCCGCAACGCCGACCGCGACAAGCACCTGCGCTCGGCCGACTTCTTCGACGTCGAGAACCACCCGCTGATCACCTTCACCGGCTCGAAGATCACCAAGACGGGTGACAACGAGTTCGCGGTGACCGGCACCCTGACCATGCACGGCGTGTCGAAGACCGTCACCCTCCCGGTGACCTTCCTCGGCGAGGCGAAGGACCCGTGGGGCAACACCAAGGCCGGCTTCGAGATCGAGACCACCCTCGACCGCAAGGACTACGGCATCGTCTGGAACAAGGCCCTCGACGCCGGCGGCCTGTTGCTGGGCGACGAGGTCGAGGTCGAGATCAGTCTCCAAACGACGAAGAAGTGATGACAAAAGGATAATTCTCAATTCTCAATTCTTAATTCTTAATTACCCCCGCCCGCCCACGCGAACCAGCCCGGGGGTGGGTGGGGGTAATTGAGAATTAAGAATTAAGACTTAAGAACTATGAACTGACTCAGCTGCCTTCCGGCGTCCTGACCGCCACCGCCTCGAGGCCCCAGATCTTGTCGGCGTACTCGAGGATCGCCCGGTCCGACGAGAAGTAGCCCATGGCGGCGATGTTGAGAATCGCCGAGCGCGCCCAAGCGCGCCGGTCGCGGTAGCGCTCCGCGGCCCGCGCCTGGGTGTCGATGTAGTCGCGGAAGTCGGCGAGGAGCATGTAGCGGTCGCCGTGCTCCATCAGGGACGACCACACCGCGCGGACCACGTCCCGGTCGACCCCCACGAAGTCGCCGCGCTCGATGGTGTCGATCACCGCAGCCAGCTCGGGGTCCGCGCGGTAGAGCGCCCACGGCTGGTGGGCGCCGGTGGTGAGCCGAGCCTCGACCTCCTCGGCGGTGAGGCCGAAGATGAAGATGTGGTCGTCGCCCACCGCGTCCCGGATCTCGATGTTGGCGCCGTCGAGGGTGCCCATGGTGAGGGCGCCGTTGAGGGCGAGCTTCATGTTGCCCGTGCCCGAGGCCTCCATCCCGGCCGTGGAGATCTGCTCGGAGAGGTCGGCGGCCGGGATGATCCGCTCGGCCAGGGAGACCCGGTAGTCGGGCAGGAAGGCGACCCGAAGCCGGCCCGCCACGACGGGGTCGGCGTTGACCGTCTCGGCGACCCCGTTGACGAGCCGGATGATGAGCTTGGCCATCCGGTAGGACGGCGGCGCCTTGGCTCCGAAGATGAAGCTGCGAGGCACCATCTCGCGGGCCGGATCGGCCTTGAGGCGCAGGTACAGGTGGATGATGTGCATGACGTTGAGCAGCTGGCGCTTGTACTCGTGGAGACGCTTGATCTGAACGTCGAAGAGGGAGTCCAGGTCGAGGCGGACCCCGCACAGCCGTTCCACCTCCACCGCCAGGTCGCTCTTGTTGGCCCGCTTGATCTCGAGGAACTCGTCCTGGAAATCCGGGTCGTCGGCGGAGGCGACGAGCTCGCCCAGCCGGTCCAGGTCCTTGGCCCAGCCACCGCCGATCCGCGCGGTGACGGCCGCCGCCAGCCGAGGGTTGCAGGAGCGCAGCCACCGCCGCGGCGTGACGCCGTTGGTGACGGCCAGGAATCGCTCCGGCCAGAGCTCGGCGAAGTCGCGCACCACCCGGGTCTTCAGCAGCTCGGTGTGGAGCTTGGCGACCCCGTTGACCCGGCGCGAGCCGACGATCGCCAGGTTGGCCATCCGGAAGCGCTTGTCGCCGTCCTCCTGGAGGATCGACAGGCGGCGCAGGGTAGCCGGGTCGTCGAGCCCGTCGGCGCGGACCTGCTCGACGAAGCGGCGGTTGATCTCGTAGATGATCTGCACGTGGCGCGGGATGAGTTCCTCCAAGAGCGGCACCGGCCAGGTCTCCAGCGCCTCGGGCAGCAGGGTGTGGTTGGTGTAGTGACAGCTCCGCCGGGTCAGCTCCCAGGCCGACGCCCACGGCAGGCCGGCCTCGTCGATGAAGAAGCGCATCAGCTCGGCGACGGTGAGGGCGGGGTGGGTGTCGTTGAGCTGGAAGGCGACCTTGTCCGGGAACAGCTCCCAGACCTCGGCGTGGCGGCGCCGGAAGCGGTTGACCACGTCCCGCACCGAGCACGCGACCATGAAGTACTCCTGGGCGAGGCGCAGCTGGCGCCCGGCCGCCACGTCATCGGCCGGGTAGAGGACGCGGTTGATGGCCTCGACCCGCTCGCGGCCCGCCACCGCCTTGACGTAGTTGCCCTGGGAGAAGATCGAGAAGTCGAACTCCGAGGCCGCCTGGGCGTCCCACAGCCGGAGGATGCCCACCGTGTTGGTTCTGAAGCCCGCCACCAGCACGTCGTAGGGCACGCCGTAGGCGGTGCGCCAGTCGGCCCACACCGGCTTGTGGCCGCCGGTCGGGGTCTCGGCCCAGTCGATGCGGCCGCCGAAGCGCACCGGCACCCGCAGGTCGTCGCGCCGCACCTCCCAGCGGAAGCCGCGCTGCAGCCAGGTGTCGGCCTGCTCCACCTGCCAGCCGTTCTCGAAGGTCTGCTTGAACATGCCGTAGTCGTAGCGCAGGCCGTAGCCGTAGGCCGGGTAGTCCAGGGTCGCCAGGGAGTCCAGGAAGCAGGCGGCGAGCCGGCCGAGGCCGCCGTTGCCGAGGCCGGGGTCCGGCTCCTCCTCCATGATCGTGTCGACGTTGAGGCCGAGCAGCTGCATGGCCTCGCGGGCGACGTCGAGGAGCTCGGTCGCGATCAGGTTGTTGTGCAGCAGGCGGCCGGTCAGGTACTCCAGGGACAGGTAGTGGACGGTCTTGGGCTGGACCTGGTCGTAGGTCCGCCGGGTCAGGATCTCGCGGTCGATGAGGGTCTCCCGCACCGCCAGCTCGAGAGCGGCCAGGTGGTCCGCCGCCCGGGCGTGGCGGAGCTCGAGCCCGCAGGCGTAGCGGAGGTAGTGCAGGAAGCGGTCGCGGAACTCCTCCGCGGTGGGGTTCTTCAGGTGGACTGCGGGGAACATGCGGGCCTTGCCTCCAGTCGTCCGGGCTCGCGCGCGCCGGATGAGTATACGATTGTCGCCATGAAGCCCCTGACCCGCAGCGCCGGTGTGCTCCTCCACCCCACGTGTCTGCCGTCGCCCCACGGCATCGGCGACCTGGGACCCGCCGCCCACGCCTACCTGGAGTGGCTCGCCGGCGCCGGCGTCTCGTGGTGGCAGGTGCTGCCTCTGCACCCCCCGGGGCCCGGCAGCTCCCCCTACTCGGCGACCTCCACCTTCGCCGGCAGCCCGCTCCTGATCAGCCCCGATCGGCTGCTCGAGGAGGGCCTCCTGGACGCCGCCGATCTCGCCGACGTCCCGGGGCTGCCCGCCGAATGGGTGGACTTCGAGGCCGTGTCGGCGTGGAAGTGGACCCTCCTGGAGCGGGCCTTCGCCCGCTCGGACCGCTCCCGGTTCCTCGCCGACGAGCTCGCCGAGTTCCGGTCAGCCAATGGCTCGTGGCTCGACGACTACGCACTCTTCGCCGCCCTCAAGAAGGCCCACCGCCGCGCCGCCTGGACCGAGTGGCCGGAGCCCCTCGCCCGACACGATCCCGAGGCCCTCACCGCCTGGCGGGCCGAGCACGCGGCGAGGATCGAGCTCGAGATCTTCGCCCAGCTCCTGTTCCACCGCCAGTGGCAGGCGGTTCGCGCCCGCGCCGCCGAGCTCGGCATCGGGATCCTCGGCGACGTGCCGATCTTCGTCGCCTTCGACTCGGCCGAGGTCTGGGCCCGCCCCGAGCTCTTCCTGATGGACGAGCAGCGCCGACCGACCGTGGTGGCCGGCGTGCCGCCCGACTACTTCTCGCCCACCGGCCAGCTCTGGGGCAACCCACTGTACGACTGGCGGCGCATGGCCGAGCGCGGCTACGCCTGGTGGATCGAGCGGCTGCGCCACACCCTGGCCCAGGTCGACCTCGTGCGCCTCGACCACTTCCGGGGATTCGCGGGGTACTGGGAGGTGCCCGCCGACGCCGAGGTCGCGACCCACGGCCGCTGGGTCGCGGGGCCCGGACGCTCTTTCTTCGACGCGGTGGCCGAGGCCCTGGGCGGGCTGCCCTTCCTGGCCGAGGACCTCGGCGACATCAGCCCGGACGTCACCGCCCTGCGCGACGACCTCGGCCTGCCCGGGATGGCGGTGCTCCACTTCGCCTTCTCGCCCGAGCCGCGCTCAACCTTCATCCCCTACGCGCACACGAGGAACCTGGCTGTCTACACCGGGACCCACGACAACAACACGACTCTCGGCTGGTTCCTCGAGGACGCCTCCGACGGCGAGCGCGAGCTGGTCCGGCGTTACGTCGGCAGCGACTGCCGCGAAGTTCACTGGGACCTCACCAGGCTCGCCCTGGCCTCGGTGGCCGACCTCGCCGTGGTGCCCCACCAGGACCTGGCCGGCCTCGGCTCCGACTGCCGCATGAACACCCCCGCCGTCGCCGACGGCAACTGGACCTTCCGGATCACCGACTGGATGCTCGCAGACGAGATCCGGGACCGGCTCGCCGAGATGGTCGAGACCTACGGGCGGGCGCCGGCACGGCCGCGGGGGTAGGAGCCTCTCCCGTTCCCGTGCCCGAGGTCGGTGACAGTCACAGTGGCAGCGACAGCGAACAGCGGCAGCGATCAGCGGCAGCGATCATGGACAGCGAGCAGCGGCAGCGAACAGCGACAGCGATCAGCAAACAGCGATCAGCGACCAGCAATCAGCATCCCACCCTTGATGCCCCGGGAGACACCGGGGAAGTAACACAACACTTGTTCCAGCGGACATCGCCGACCAAGTCCGCGGGGGTGTTACTTAGGAGCGACCAGCAATCAGGGACAGCAAGCAGCGGCAGCGGCAGCAGCCAGCGGCCGGACCGCACCTCTCCTTCTCCCTCTCCCTCTCCCTCTCCCTCTCCCTACTCCCCTTGCGGCGGCTCGAACGGTGGACACCGTCAGCAACCATCGCCGGCGAGCCGCCGGCGCCACAATTCGGACCCGGACCCGAACCCGGGGCTGCGACCCGAAACGGTGTGCCGCTCATAGGGGGGGGGTTTACACCCTCCCCCCGGCTCGGGCGCCCAGCGCCCGAGCCGGATCCGGATCCATTCGGGAGCGGGAACGGGAGCGGCAGCGACTGCAGAGGCGGCTGTTCACTGGCGCTGTCCCTGTCGCTGCCGCGGTCGCTAGAGCTTCCCTCGGGAACGGGATCGGGTTCGATTCGGAGGCGCCCACCGGGCCGGTCGGCGCGTCCGACGCGCCGCCGCAATTCGTCCGACGAATTGCTGCCGCTGTTGCTGGCATCGGGCACGGACGCGGACGCGGACGCGGGCACGGGGCGATCCGGAACCGCGAATGGGGGGATCCCCTAGGATCGACCTCCGCGAGGGTGGTACAGTCGGGGTTCGAAACCGCCATGGAGGAGGGGCTGCAGAAGGTGACGGACTCAGCGCCGGCGAGAACGAGCGAGCCGTCGACGTCGATTCCCAAGACGGCGACCCGGATCCAAGGCCTCGACTCGGTGCTGGACGGCGGCCTGCCGACCGGCCGGACGACCCTGGTCGTGGGCGGTCCGGGCACCGGCAAGACCGTCCTCGCCCTCGAGTTCCTGGTGCGCGGGGCCGCCGATGGCGAGCCCGGTCTCTTCATCTCCTTCGAGGAGCGCGCCGAGGCGCTGGCGGCCAACGCCGGGACCCTCGGGTGGGACCTGCCGGCGCTCGAAGCCGAGGGCGTGCTGACAATCGTGGACGCCCCCCCACCGTGGCCGGCCGCGCGCTCCGGCGACTTCGACATCCAGGGCCTGCTCGCCATCATCGAAGGCCAGGTCGCGAGGCTCGGCGCGCGCCGGATCGCCCTCGACTCGGTGGACCAGCTGATGCTCGCCTTCGAGGACCCCGAGCGGGAGCGCGCCCAGCTCCACGCCCTCCACGACTGGCTGCTCGAGCGCGACCTGACCACCGTCATGACGGTCAAGGAGGGCCACGACGGGGAGCCGATCTACCCCTTCCTGAGCTTCCTGGCCGACTGCGTGCTGCGCCTCGACCAGCGGATGGCGCACCAGGTCCGGACGCGGCGGCTGCAGGTGGTCAAGTACCGGGGCTCGGGCTTCCAGAGCAACGAGTACCCGTACCTGATCTCGCGCCGCGGTCTGGTCGTGATGCCGGTGACCGAGGCGGGGCTCGACTCGGCGGTCACCGGGGCCAGGATCTCGAGCGGCGACCGGGCACTCGACGAGATCCTCGGCGGCGGCTACCGCACCGGCAGCACGGCCCTCGTGGCGGGACCAACGGGGGTCGGCAAGAGCACCCTGGCGTGCCTGTTCGCGACGGCGGCAGCCGAGGACGGCGAGGCCGTGCTCTACGTCAGCTTCGAGGAGTCCGGCGACGCCCTGGTCGAAGGCATGAGCAGCGTCGGCATCGAGCTCGAACCCCTACTCGCCAACGGCCGGCTGCGGCAGCTCAACCGGTTGCCCGAGTCGAGCGGCGTCGAGGAGCACCTGTTCGAGATCGCCGAGGCCCTCGACGATTCGGGGGCCCGCCACCTGGTGGTGGACGCGATCTCGGCCTGCGCCCGGATGGGCTCCCCAAAGGCCGCCTTCGACTTCCTGCTGCGTCTCATCACGCTCGCCAAGGCACGCGGCGTCACCTGCCTGTGCACGACCCAGACCGCCAACGGCGCCGACCTGGACGAGATCAGCGGCATCGGCGTCTCGTCCCTGATCGACACCGTGGTCCAGCTCGGGTACGAGCCGCAGGGCACGGCCATGCGCCGCCGGCTGCGGGTCGTCAAGTCGCGCGGCTCGCGCCACTCCAACCGCTTCCACTGGCTCGAGCTCGGCGACGACGGCATCTCCCTGAGCGCACCGGCAGCCGAGACTGGCGAGCTGCGGGGTGGCCGCGTGGCCCCCCGGGGGAGCGGCGGATGAGCCCGGCACGGTCGCGCCCGCGACCGGTCGGCGAGGACCGCCGGCTGCTCCTGTTCGTGGCCGGCGACGAGCCCAACTCCCGCCTCGCCCGCGCCAACCTGGAGGGGCTGCGGCCATCGGTGGAGGTCGCCGGCGGCACCGTCGAGGTCCACGACGTCCTCGAGGACTTCACGGCGGCCATGGAGCACCGCATCCTGGTGACCCCGGCCCTGCTGCAGCTCGCCCCCGGGTCGCGGGTCGTCGTGGTCGGCAGCCTGTGCGACCTGCCGGCGGTGCGGCGCGCCCTCGGCCTGCCGGCAGTGGCGCTGACGAGCGCGAAGGTGGGCCCATGACGCACCGCCTCAAGCAAGCCCCCGAAGAGATCCTCGACGAGGCGAGGGCCATCGTCGAAGCCCTCCAGAAGGATGAGGTCGATGCCGTGGTCGGCCACAGGGGGGTCGCCCTGCTGCGCCTGAAGGAGGTCGAGGAGCAGCTGCGTCGGGCCAAGGCCGAGCTCGAGGCGAGGGTCGCCGCGCGCACCACCGAGGCCACCTGGCGCTCGGCCCAGCTGCGCTCCCTGGCCTTGGAGCTCACCGAGGCCGAGGAGCGGGAGCGCCGGCGGCTGGCGGTGATGCTCCACGACGGGCTCCAGCAGGAGCTGGTGGCGATCCGCTTCCAGATCGACCTGCTCGCCAGGAAGATCGACGACGACGGCTGCCGGCCGATCCTCGACGAAATCGTCGAGCTGACGACCCGGTCGATCCGGTCGTGCCGATCGCTGAGCATGGAGCTGAGCCCGCCCCTGCTCTACCAGGAGGGTCTGGCCGCGGCACTGGAGTGGCTCGCCCAGGGCTTCGCGGACAAGCACGGCCTGGAGGTCCGGGTCGACGCCGACGAGGCGGCGGCGCCGGACGACGAGCGGCTGATGGTGTTCCTCTTCCAGGCCGCCCGCGAGGCGCTGCTCAACGTCGTCAAGCACGCCGGGGTGGATCGCGCTTCCCTCACCCTGCAGCGGCTCGACGGCGAGCTCGAGCTGGCCGTGGAGGACCGGGGCGCGGGCTTCGACCCGTCCGAGCTCGACGACCTGTCCCGGGACGTCACCGGCTTCGGCCTGCTCAGCGTCCGCGAGCGGGCCGAGCTGCTCGGCGCCACGGTGGAGATCTCGAGCGACCCCGAGAACGGCACCCGGCTCAGCCTGCGCTGGCCCGACAGCGTCGCAGGCGCCCCGGAAGCGGACGATCAGACGGCGGCCGAGGTGGAGGACGAGCCGCACGCTGCGGCCGCCGGCACCGACGGCCGGCTGCGGGTGCTGCTGGTGGACGACCACGCGGTCTTCCGGCAGGGCCTGCGTTCCCTCCTCGATCTCGAGGACGACCTGGAGGTGGTGGGCGACGCCTGCGACGGCGCCCAGGGGGTCGAGGCGGCGGTCCGCCTGCAGCCCGACGTGGTGGTCATCGACGTCGCCATGCCGGTCCTCGACGGCATGGAGGCGACCCGCCGGATCCGGCGCCGCTGCCCCCGCACCCGGATCATCGGGCTGTCCATGTTCGAGGACGAGATCGCTGACCGCCGCATGCGCGAGGCCGGGGCCGTCGCCTACCTCAGCAAGACCGGCCCGAGCAGGAACCTGCTGGCCGCCATCCGCGGCCGCCGTCCGGATCCGGGCTAGCGGTCCCCCGGCGGGGCCGGGCCCCGGCCGGGTCAGTGGCACTGACAGCGGCAGCGGCAGCGGCAGCGGCAGCGGCAGCGGCAGCGGCAGCGGCAGCGGCAGCGGCAGCGGCAGCGAACAGTCGCTCGCGCCGGCGCGGCTGTCAATCGCTCCCACTCCCCCTCCCGCTCGCGCTCCCGAGTGGATCCTGGTCCGGCCCGGGCGCCGCGGCGCCCGAGGCCGGGGGGAGGGTGTAAAACCCTCCCCTACGAGTGGTTTCCGGATCGCCCCGGGGTTGCCGGGTTCCGGTCCGAGTCCGGAGTCAACCCTCGCCGTGCATGCCGAGCAGGCGGACCTCCTCGCCGAGGACGTCCTCGACGTAGAGCATCTGCACCACCACGATCAAAGTCACCCCGAGGGGGGTGGCCACCAGGACCCCCAGAGCGCCGAAGAAGACCCCCATGACGAGCTGCAGGGTCAGCAGCAGGGCGGGCGGGATGGAGACCGCCCGCTGCTGGATGAGGGGGGTGATGAGGTTGCCCTCCAGGAACTGGACCGCGCCGTAGATGACCGCCACCCAGACCACCATGAGCGGGTCGGCGGCCCAGGCGACCAGGGCGGCGGGGATCAGCCACAGCACCGGCCCCAGGTAGGGCACGAATGCGGTGACCGCCGCCCCCACCGTCAGCACGACGATCAGGGTGGCGCCGAGGACCCGGACCTCGAACTCCCGTCGTTCGCCCCGCTCCGTCATGCTCCTCCCGGTCGCGGGGGGCGGCTGCAGCCCGCTACCCGCGCCGGGTCCAGCTTCCGACGCCCGCTCCCGGCCGGCCATGGGGCCGACCCCGCCGTCGGCCAGGGGGGCGCCACGAGCCCGACTCGACCGCGCCCGAGCCCGCTCTCCGCCGGCGCCCGAGACGCTAACTCCCGTCCTGGGGGCACTTCCCACGCGCCCGCCGGGCCGGCCGGGATTCCAGGAAAGGCCCACCGATGCCACGATCGTCGTGTCGGGAGGTCATGGACTAGGGCGCGGCCGGCGCCGGCCACTGCGCCGCGCCGCCCGGGGAAGGACGACGGAGCGATGGAACGACGAAACATCGACCCTGGCACCGCGGCCGGTCGGGCGGGCGCGCGCAACCGCGCTGCGGACGACCGCGGGCCGACGGGCCGCCACGTTCCGGCGCCGGCTCCCGAGCACATGCCGATTCCCGGGCCGCAGCCCGGCGACGGCGTCATCCGGGTGCTCGTGGTCGACGACCACGACCTCATGCGGCGCGCCCTGGTGGGCCTGCTGGCGGCCCAGGACGACATGGAGGTGGTGGCCGAGGCCGCCGATGGAGCGAGCGCGATCCGGGCGGCCCGCCGGCTCCGGCCCGACGTGGTGGTCATGGACGTCAAGATGCCCGGGATGAGCGGCGCGGAGGCGACGAGCACCATCCTCGCGGAGCTTCCCGAGATCGCCATCGTCGTCCTGTCGATGTGCGACGAGTCGGTCTGCGGCGCGGTGATGGCCCGGGCCGGCGCCGCCGCCTACGTGGAGAAGAGCCGCCCGCCGTCGCAGCTACTGGAGTCGATCCGGGCCTTGGTCTGATCGCGGCTCGTCGGGCCCTCAGTCGGCGGCGGACAGGCCCGCGCCTCGAGGGCGGCGAGCACCACCGACGCCGCGCCGTCGATTCCGAAGGCTTCGGTGGCGTCGACCTGGGTGGCGACCCCGAGGGCGACCCGGTCGTCGTCGCCGGTACGGAGCAGGGCGTTCTTCGCCGGCAGCCGCTCGCCGAAGGCGGCGTCGACCACGCCACCGTGGACGCTGGTCACGGTCCCGACGTTGCCGTCGTGGGGTGCGCTCATCTCCCTCCCGGGTACGGCCGACGGGCCTGCCGGCGGCAGGGAGCCGACCTCGGTTCCAACCAGGATGGGGGAATCCGCCGCATCGACCCATCGGGACGCACCTTCCCCGCCGTTGGGGTCCTCCCCGGCGGGCCGGCGGGACCCGATATGCTGGGATGGAGCGACCCGCCGGCAGCCGCCGGCGCACCGGACGATGACCAGCCGGAGCCTGGACCTGACCCGCTACAGCCGCGAGGGCCTGCGCCGCGAGGCGGCCGGCCTCCTGGCCGTGGTGCGCGACTGCCCCTCCTTCGAGGTGGCTCGCGACCGGCTCCGGGCCCGGGTCTCCCAGATCCAGTTCGACACCCTCAGGGGCCGGGCCGCGCCGCCGTCCCACGAGATCATCCGGGTCCGCGACTGCGCCGCGGCTCTCAACACGATTCTGACCGAACGCGCCGACGCCCGCGCCGGCTTCAGCGTCGCCGGGGCCCTCTGGGACGTCGCCCTGGGCCGGCCCCGGGACGATTTACAGCCCGCCTTCTACGCCGACCTCGTCCACCTCGTCCGAGGCCTGCAGGGGCGGGCCCGGAGCGCGTTCGCCGGCCACCGCATCCTCGACCCAGGCCTCGAGGGCCGCGCCGCGGCCCTCGCCCGGTCGCGGGAGCTCGACCGGCTGTGGCGGCTCGCCGAGGGCAGCATGAGCCGCTTCGCCTCGGGCCTCACCGAGGAAGCCACCGCCCGGCGCGAGGCTCGCAAGCGCGCCATCCTCGACGCCCTCGGGGGCAGCGAATCGGACTGGCAGGACTGGCACTGGCACCTGCGCCACCTGATCGAGGACGCCGACGCCCTCGGGCGGCTGGTCCCCCTCAGCGACACCGAGGCGACGTCGATCCGCCGCGCAACCGCCGGCCGGCTGCCGTTCGCGGTCACCCCCTACTACGCGTCGTTGATGGACGACGACGGCTCGGACCGGGACCGCGCGATCCGGGCCCAGGTGATCCCGCCGCCCGACTACATCGACAACATGCTCGCCGCCCGCAGCGAGGGGCTCAAGCGCTCGTGCGACTTCATGCTCGAGTCCGAGACCTCGCCCATCGAGCTGGTGACGCGGCGCTACCCGGCGATCGTCATCCTCAAGCCCTTCAACACCTGCCCCCAGATCTGCGTCTACTGCCAGCGCAACTGGGAGATCGAGCAGGCCATGGCCCCCGGCGCGCTGGCGCGGCCGGCCGTCATCGACGAGGCGATCGCCTGGATCGCGCGCCGGTCGGCGATCAAGGAGGTCCTGGTCACCGGCGGCGACCCCCTCGCCCTGGGCGACGGCCGGCTGCGCCGGATCCTCGACGCCCTGGCCGACATCGACCACGTCGACCTGATCCGGATCGGAAGCCGGGTGCCGGTCACCGTGCCCATGCGCATCGACGACGACCTCGCCGACCTCCTGGGCTCCTACCGGGAGCTCGGCCGGCGCGAGGTGGCGCTGGTGACCCACGTCGAGCACCCCTACGAGCTCACCATGGACGTGGCACGGGCGGTGGACCGGCTGCGCCGCGTCGGCGTCGCGGTCTACAACCAGCAGGTCTTCACCTTCTTCGTGTCGCGCCGCTTCGAGAGCACCCTGCTCAGGATGCTGCTGCGCCGCATCGGCATCGATCCCTACTACACCTTCGCACCCAAGGGCAAGGAGGAGACCGCCAGCTACCTGGTGCCCATCGCCCGCATCCTCCAGGAGCAGAAGGAGGAGGCGCGCCTGGTGCCGGGCAGCCGGCGCACCGACGAAACGGTCTACAACGTGCCGGGCCTGGGCAAGAACTACCTGCGCGCGATGCAGCACCGCGACCTGCTGAGCATCCAGGCCGACGGCGCCCGGGTCTACGAGTTCCACCCCTGGGAGAAGAACGTGCTCGAGCAGGACACCTACGTCGGCACCGACGTGCCCATCCTCCAGTACCTGCTCCGGCTGCAGTCGATCGGCGAGGACCCCGACGAGTACAAGAGCATCTGGTACTACTTCTGATCACAGCAGAAGCGCGGAGGCGAGGCCGAGCAGGAGGAAGAAGCCGGCGAGGTCGGTGAAGGCGGTGACGAAGACCGACGACGCCACCGCCGGGTCGATCCCCAGGCGCTCCAGGGTCACCGGCACGAAGGCCCCCGCCAGGGAGGCGACGACCAGGTTGCCCCAGGTCGCCACCAGAACCACCAGTCCGAGGCCGGGCCCCCCCAGCCACAGCATCCCCACCGCTCCGAGGGCGAGACCGAGGGCGGCGCCGGTGGTCAGCCCCACCAAGGCCTCCTTGCCGGCCAGACGCCATCGCCCGGGCGGGGCGTGGGCCTCCAACGTGATGCGGCGGATGGTGACCGCGAGGGACTGGGTGCCGGCGTTGCCGCCCAGACCCGCCACCAGGGGCATGACCGCCGCCAGAATGACGAGACTGTCGATGACCTCCCGGTACAGCACCACCACCCCGGCCGCCAGCGAGCCGGTGGCCAGGTTGAGGAACAGCCAGGGCAGCCGGCTGCGCACCGCGTGCCACCAGCCGCCCCGCACCGGCTCCTCGGGGTCGGTGCCCGAGAAGCGCAGCAGGTCCTCGGTCTCCTCCTCCTCGAGGACGTCCATGACGTCGTCCCAGGTGATCTGGCCGAGCAGGCGGCCGCCGTCGTCCACCACCGCCAGGGAGGGCAGGTCGTAGTGGCGCAGCAGCCGAGCCGCCTCCTCCCGGTCGAGGTGCGGCCCCGCGGTGGCCGGGGGCGGCCCCATGAGCTCGGCGATCGGCCGAGCGGGGTCGGCGAGGACCAGGGTGTCGAGGCCGAGGGTGCCCAGGAGCCGGCGGTGACGGTCGGCGACCCAGAGCACGAGGACCGAGTCGTCCACCGCCCGGCCCTGTCGCCGGACCTCGGCCAGGGCCTCGGCGGCGTCGAGGCCGGGGGCCAGGACCACCAGGGCGGTGGTCATGATGCCCCCCGAGGAGCCGTCGGGGAAGAGCAGCAGGCCGTTGAGGATGGTCGAGCGCTGGGCGGGCAGGGCCGCCAGCAGCCGCTCCCGGTCGTCGCCGGGCAGCGCGCCCAGGAGGTCGGCCGCGTCGTCGTCGGCCATGGCCGCCAGCAGCGCCGCCGCATCGGCCTCGGGCAGGGCGGCGACCGCCGCCTCCGGGCGGCTGTCGGGCTCCATCTCGGCCACTGCCGCCGCCGCGACGTCAGCCCGGATCAGGCGGAGCAGGTCGAGACGGTGGGCCGGCGACAGCTTCTCCATGGCGTCGGCCAGATCGCTCGGGTGCAGCTCCTCCAGGCAGGCCGACAGGGCGTCGGGATCGGTCCGGGCGAGGCAGGTTCGGATCCGGTCGACCACGGCGTCGCGGTTGGGGGGATGGCGGATGTCGGCCTCGGGATCGGTCACGGACGCGTCCGGGGTCACCGGTAGCGGTCCCACGGCAGGTTCGCGGTCATGCCCCGCCAGCGCCGTCCGACGCCCGGCGGACTGTCAGGGCGCGGTCCACCGACCAGGCGCCGGCGCCCCGGACGATCAGGGCGAGGACGATGGCGAGGACCAGCAGGTGGTACTCGAAGCCCTCGCCGGCCTGGTTGCCGCTCCAGTTCATGAAGAAGCCGTGCTGGAGATGGACCATGAAGATCGCCCCGGTCATGACCATGCCGATGCCGAAGGCCGCGACCCGGGTCAGCAATCCCACCAGCAGCCCCAGCGAGCCGAAGAACTCGGCGACGATCACGAGCAGGGCGAGAATCCAGGGGATTCCCATGGTGTCGGTGAAGAAGGTCATGGTGCCGGAGAAGCCGTTGCCCCCGAACCAGCCGAGGAGCTTCTGGGCGCCGTGGGGGAAGATCACCACCGCCAGCCCGACCCGGAGGATGAGGGCCGCGGCGTCGTGTTCGGTGTACAGGATGGTCCTCAGCATGCTCGCCTCCAACTCGTCGGTGCCTGCCGGACCGGGAACCGGACCCCGGCCGGGCGCTGTTCCTCGCCGTGGGCCGACGGCTCAGGAGCCCGCGGTGTCGACCCGGACGGTGACCCCGTCGACCCCGGCGCGATGGGCGCAGTGGGCACCGCAGTAGACGACCCCGTCGGACTCGACCCCGTGGCCGAGGATCCCGACGTCGCACATCGGGCAGTGGGGGGCGAGGTGGTGCACCGCACACTCGAAGCAGTCGTACCAGTGGCGCTCGCCGTTCATCTCGACCGCGAAGGCCTTGTCGTAGTCGTTGCCGCAGACCTCGCATCTCGCCATGGCGTCCTCCTTGGTCTCGGGCCGCACAGCCTCCCGGAGCCGGCTCACCAGCCGGCGGGCGGCTCCGCGGAGTCGGGGGGCTCGTCGCTGGCCCGGGTGCCCGGCTTGTCGATGATCTGGACCGTCGTCGCCTGGGGCCCGTCGCGGCCCATGGTCTCCTCGAAGCGCATCCGGGTGCCGATCTCGAGGCGGTCGAAGTCGTCCCCAGCCACCGCGTTGCGGTGGAAGTAGACGTCCCGCCCGAGCTCGGTCTTGAAGAAGCCGAAGCCCTCGTCCTCGTTGAGGTACGACACCAGCCCCCAGGACTCGTCGTGCTGCTTGACCTCGTGCCGCCGGCGCTCGACCACGGCCTTGAGCTGGCGCTCCATGGCGTCGAAGGCGTTGGTCACCACCGTCTCCAGGGAGTCACTGAGGTCGTGGTCGCCGGGCTTCTTGTGGACCACCAGCTCGTGCCCGGCCGGCACCCGGGCCTCGATCCGTACCCGCCACGGACTGCCGCTGGTGGCACTGGAGTGGGGCTCGGCCACCAGCACGCGGCACGAGATCAGGTCGTCGCACAGCCGCTCGAGCCGGTCGGCTCGGCGCCGCACCCGCTCCTCGATGTGGGGATCGTGGTCCATGCCTCGGAACTGGAGCTGGAGCGGTACCTGCACGAATCGGCCTCCCTTCGGGCGATAGTCCACCCCAGGGTCGCGGGTTCGGCGATGGCGGGCCATCCGGTCCGAACCCCGCGGCGGCTCAGGGATCCTCCGACCCCTCCCTGGTCGCGTTCGCCGGTAGGGCCGGACCCGGTGGCGCGCCGGCGGCGGTGCTGGCACCATCGTGCGGTGGGAGGTGGCGGTGAGCGCACCCGACGGCACCCTCGAGATCTGGTACGACGGCTCGTGCCCGGTGTGCGTGCGCTCGCGGCGGTGGAGCGAGCGGCGGGACCGCGACCGCCGCCTTCGCTTCCGGGACTTCCGGACGGCCGAGGACGCGGAGCTGCCCGCCGACCGCGAGCGCCACCGCGCGACCATGATGGCGCGGGCCCCGGACGGCGAGCTTCTCGAGGGCTTCGCGGCCTGGCGCCGGATCCTCGCCGTCCTGCCCCGTTGGCGCTGGCTCGCCCGCCTCGCCGGCGTGCCGCCCCTGGCCTGGCTCGGCCCTCCCGCCTACCGCGTGATCGCCCGCCACCGCGACAAGCTGCCCATGCCCCGCGACGGCCGCCGCTGACCGGCTCCGCCGGATCGCTCGGCACGGCGGCGTCTGGCAGGCCGGGGATCGCCCGATCATCGCCTCGGGGCCGGGGAGATCGTCGGCTCGGACGGTGGGGGCTCCCCCCAGCCGGGCATCGGGCGGATTGTGGATGACCGCCGACGAGCGACCGTGGTGCAATGACCACGACGAGGAGACGACCATGCCCAAGCCAGCGTTCGAGCCCGACCCGGGCATCAACTTCGAGGCCCCGGTGCTCTACGACGCCGAGTCGGGGGAGCCGATCCGCAACGCGGACGACGACGAGGCCGAGCGCAGCCGGGAGGCCAAGCGGGCCAAGCCCGGCGCTGAGCGCGGGGTCATCGAGGTCGACGGCCGAAAGTGCTACGTGCTCGAGTGGCCCGAGACCGCCGCCGGCGCCGACCGGCGGGTGGAGGGCCCGGGCGTCGAGTGAATCCGTCCCGGAGGTGGTTTGCGCTCTCCGGTGGTGGCCATTAAGGTGGGAAGGAGGCACCGGTGGGGCCGCGGGCCGTGACGGCCTGCCGGCTCCCGGAGGCGGCCGGGGTCGACGGTGCGGGACGAAAGGAGCCCATGGCTCGAAAGACACGCGCAGCGGGCACTCCGAACGGGAGTGCAACGCAGCACCGGGGGGATGCCGGTCAGGCCGCCGGCGGTCGCCGGTGGGACGGTGCCGTGCCGTGGATCCGCGAGGCCGAGGCCGAGCTCTTCTACGAGCACGCCCCTCTCGGCCTGTGCATCCTCGACACCGACCTGCGTTACGTCCGGGTCAACCGAACCCTCGCCGAGATCAACGGCGTCCCCGCCGAGGACCACATCGGCCGCACCGTGCGCGAGATGGTCCCGGACTTCGCCGAGGAGGCCGAGGCGAGGATGCGTGACGTTCTCGAGACCGGCGTTCCGGTGCGCGAGTTCGAGGTGACCGGCGAGACGCCCTCCCGGCCCGGGGTGGCCCGCAGCTGGAGCGAGAGCTGCTTCCCGCTGCACGACGAGGCCGACGGGATCGTCGGGCTGAGCGTCATCGTCTACGAGACCACCCTGCTGCGCCAGACCGAGCAGGAGCTGCGCGAGCTCACCGCGACCCTGGAGCGAAAGGTCGCCGAGCGCACCGCCTTGGCCGAGCTGCGGTCGCGCCAGCTCCAGGCCCTGGCGGTGGAGGTCATCGAGGCCGGCGAGCTCGAGCGCTCCCAGATCGCCGAGCTCCTCCACGACGAGCTCCAGCAGCTGCTCGCCAGCGCCCGCCTGCGCCTCGACGCGGCCGCCCGCACCCTGGGCTCGGACGACGGGCTCGCCGGGGTCGACGAGGTGCTCGCCGAGGCCCTGGGGATCTCGGCCCGGCTGTCCCACCACCTGAGCCCGGCCCTGCTCCACCATGTCAGCCTGCGGGCGGCCCTAGAGTGGCTGGCCCGGGACATGGCCGAGCAGTTCGCCCTCGAGGTCGAGATGGCCGCCGACGGCCTCGACGACATCGCCGCCACCGCCCTCACCACCTTCCTGTTCCGGGCCGTCGAGGAGCTGCTCCTCAACGTCGCCAAGCACGCCGGGGCGCCCCGGGCCCGGGTGACGGTGACCCGGTTGAACGACCACGTGGCGGTTCGGGTCGAGGACGATGGCCGCGGCTTCGACCCCGACAGAGTCGCCTCGGCCGGCACCCCCGTCGGCTTCGGCCTGCTCAAGCTGCGCGAGCGGGCCAGCTTCATCGGCGGGTCCCTCCAGGTGGACAGCGAGCCGGGGCGCGGGGCGACCCTCACCCTGACGGTCCCGCTCCGGCTCGACGCCGAGGACGCCGCGGACGCCGCGGCGGCCGGTGTCCTGCACACCTCCGACGGCGACGGCTCGGAGGGCTGACGCTGATCGCCGGTTGCCGGCGCCGATCGCCGCCGCTGGTCGCTGATCGCTGATCGCTGTCCCGGACCGCTGGCGCTGGTTGCTGACGCTGGCGCTGATCACTGATCGCCGGTTGCTGATCGCCGATCGCTGTGCGCTGCTTCCTGATCGCTGGTTGCTGATCGTTGCCGCTGGCGGCGGGCACGGACGCGGACGCGGACGCGGACGCGGAAGCCATCACCCGGCATCGTGACGGGCGAGGTCGGCGCGTCCGACGCGCCGCCACAATTCGTCCGACGAATTGTCATTGTCATTCCTGTCCCTCAACGGACGGGTTCGCGGTGACGGTGGCCTCGGCGCCGGCGAGGACCACCGCGGACGAGGCCGACAGGGCGTCGAACATCCGCACGAAGCGGCGCGGCTCGTCGGCGTCGTAGTCCGCCAGGTTGCGGGCCCACCGGAAGCCCACCGGCTGGTACCAGAGCTTCGCCGTGACCCGGAACGGCGCGACGCCGGGGTCGACTTCGACCCGGTAGCGGACCCGGTCCGAACCGCCGGAGAAGTCGGGGTCGGCGGCGGCGCCGCCCTGAACCGCGATGTCCGGATCCGCGGTGGCCGGGTCGAAGCCCGACGGCAGGAGCCGGTTGTCCTTGACGAAGCGAACCGCCGACAGCAGCCCGGTGGTGACCCGGCCGTCGGGATCGACCATCACCGCCTCGTAGACCTGCACCTCTTCTGGTTTCGAGATGACCTCGTGGTGGGGCTCGAAGCGGCGCGGGTCGGCGTCGTTGTCGTTGCCGGCGACGGCGCCATCGGGGCGCAGGGCGCCGGAGGAGAACACCGGCCGCCCGTCGCGGTCTGCAACCTCGAGGTGGAGCCACGCCCGCCGTGACGGGTAGGCGGTGGGCAGCTTGTGGCCGGCCAGGTTGACGAGCTCGACTGAGAGCTCGAGGCGGTCCCCGGCGAGCCCGGCGGCCGCGATCCGGACCTCGGCCGACGAGGTCTGAAGGTGCTCGGCGGTGCGCCGGGACGCGGTGTCCAGCTCCTCGGGCAGAGCGCGCGGCTCGAGCTCGTCGGCGAAGCGATTGAAGATCCTCGGCATCAGGAAGTTGCCGCCGCGGAAGACGTGCCGCGAGAAGGCCGCGCGGGGCTGGCCGAGGACCCCGGTGATGGCCATCTCGCCGGCCACCTCGGGCATGTGGCAGGACTGGCAGCTGCGGCGACCCGAAAAGTCGCTGTGGCGCCACTCCAGGTAGGGCACCTGCTCGGGCAGCTCGCCGACGACCTCGCCGTCGGGACCCAGGGCGTGGGTGTAGAGGGTGTGGCAGGTGGCGCACAGCTCGGAGCTCTGAACGTGATCGGCGCGGGCCGGCTCGAAGCGGGAGGCCGAGCGCATCACCGCCGTGCGGCCCTCGTCGACGTCGAAGGGCCCGAAGATGTCCCGCCCGCCGAGTGGGGTCGCGCGGTCGATGACGAAGCCGCCGGTGAAGCTGTCAGGCTCGCCCAGGCCATCGGCCCGGACCTGGTGGCAGACGGTGCAGGACACGCCGGCCCCCGCCAACCGCGCCGTGGGCGAGCGCGCCGCCGCCAGCGGCAGGTGGGCGAAGATCTCCCCGCGGCGGCCGTCGCCGGCGGCGAGGAAGCGCGACATGGGCATGTGGCAGACCGCGCACTCGTCCTCGATGACGGCGACTGCCGAGGGGTGGTCGATGGTCTCGCGGCGGACCGCCGCCTGCCAGTAGGGGTCGCGCGACGAGTGCGCCATCATGGACGCGCGCCAGTTGCCGCCGATGGAGACGTCGAGGCCGTCGGGGGCCACCAGGCCGTTGTGGCAGGCCATGCAGCGCTCGGCGAGGGCGAACAGGCCGCCCGGGCCGAAGTCCGACTGGGCCGCCGACCCCCCGGCGGCCGCGATCAGGGCCAGAAGCACGACGATGGTGCGGGCATTCATGGTCACCACCCCTCGGTGAGGCCGCCGTCGAACCAGTCCCACAGGAGGTAGACGATCACCGCGGAGCTGCGGCTGTCGCGATCGTCGAGAGGGATCCTGACGCCGGCGTTGGCCATGATGTGCTGGCGGGTGTTGAGGGTGACCTGGACCTGGGGCACCAGGTCCCAGGCGGTGTCGGCGCCCGAGGTCAGCTCGCGGGCGGCGAGCACCTCGACCATGGGCGAGAAGGTCCGCCCCCAGCGCCCCCGGCTGATGCTGCCGCCGAGGGCGAGGCGCGCGAAGGCCTCCTCCTCGACCCGGTCGCTGGAGATCGGCAGGCCGAGGCCAGCCTGGGCCTGGAGGAAGAGCCCCCGCGGCAGGATCTGGCCCCACGCCAGGAAGGGCTCGACGACGGTGGTGCCGCTGCCGAAGCCGCGGTCGCGGTCGCCGGTGGGCAGCAGCACCTCGGCAGCGGCGCTCACGATCCCGCCCCGGTCCAGGTCGTGCCAGAGCACCCGCTTGACGGCGACGGCCACGTCGCCGAGGCCGGAGCTCCAGCCGCCGTCGCCGTCGGGGTCGAGCTCCCGCCAGCCCACCGGGATCACGACCTCCCACTGGTTGCGGGCGCCGAAACGCTGCTCGTAGACCACCTCGGCGGTCACCGAGCCGGGGTGGTCGGTGGCGACGGTGGTGACGAAGACCGCCTCGTCCTCGGGGAAGGCCTTGCCGGTGACCAGCGCCCGCGGCAGGTTGAGATCGCCGCGCGGCCAGCGGTCGTCGCCGCAGAAGCCCCGGACGTGCTCGACGGCGCGCTCGAGCTCGGCCACGGTGAGGGCCCCGCCGAAGGCCGGCATGAGCTCGGAGAAGCCCCGGGTGGGCCCGCCGTCGTGAGCCACCGCCACCCAGTCGGCGTCGGGCTCACGGACTGCGAACTCGCAGTCCGTGAAGTCGGGCAGCGGCACCTCGAAGCCGACCCGGCTCGGAGGGGCGCCGCGGCCGTCGATGCCGTGGCAGCTGCTACACGCCCAGCGGTAGAGCTCCCGGCCGCTGCGCTCGCTCTCGGCGGGCAGCCCGGCCGCGGCGGCGGCGAGGAGCAGCGAGGCCGCCGCCGCGACCGCCGCCACCCGAGCGCGATGGCGACCGGGACGGTATGAAGCCGGACCGGGCCAGGCGGGGATGGAATGAAGGTCGGTACGGCTCATCTCGGGATCCCCCTCCACTGATACGTCGTGGTCTCGTTGTCCTATCGAAAGTGTAGCGCGCCGCCGACCGGCCCCCATCCGGGCTGCCCCCATTGCCCGTCGCCGGTCCGCCCCAGCCGCGCCGAGGCTCAGCCGCGTGCTAGGTTTCGGCCATCGAAGCCCGCCGCGGGCCCGGACCTGCCCGCGCCGGCTGTGGCGCGCCGTCGGGCCCGGCCGACAAGGAGGTCACCGTCATGAAAATCCCGCGCTGGCTCGACCGCCGGGAAGAGGCCGTGGTCGCCTGGATGGCGGCCCACGGGGTGACGCTGCTGCGCGTCAGCCTGGGCGTTATCTTCCTGTGGTTCGGCGCCCTCAAGTTCTTCCCCGACCTGAGCCCGGCCGAGGCGCTCGCCGGACGCGCCATCGAGGCCGTGTCCTTCGGCCTTGTGCCGCCCCGGGTGTCGGTCCCCCTGCTGGCCGCGGTGGAGTGCCTGATCGGGCTCGGCCTGCTCACCGGGGTGGCCCTGCGCGCGACCCTGCTGCTGCTGTGGTTGCAGATGCTCGGCACCCTGACGCCGATCTTCCTGTTCCCGGCGGAGGTCTTCGTTCGGGTTCCCTGGGCGCCGACCCTGGAGGGCCAGTACATCGTCAAGAACCTGGTGATCATCAGCGCCAGCCTGGTGATCGGGGCCACCGTACGGGGCGGCGACGTGGTGCCCGAGCCGCCGGAGGAGGTCTGCGAGCCGTAGCCGGCGGGGGCCCGCCGGGCCAACCGGGGACGCACCCGGCGCCGGCAGAGGCGAGGCCCCAGGGCGGGACCGGGGCGGCACCAGCCGTGGCCCGAAGCGCCGCCGACTACGCTGTCCGAAACGCGCCCGCCGGGGCAAAGCCCGCGACGCCCGGCGCGCGAAGGAGAACGAGCATGGCCAAGCGTCGCGTCGCCTCAGTCTCGGACATCGAAACCGGCCGGATCCACCAGGCGTCCGTCGACGACCTGGAGCTGATCCTGGTCAGGATCGGGGGCGAGATCCACGCCCTGGGCGGCATCTGCCCCCACCACGGCGCCCCCCTCGCCGACGGCCTGCTCGACCACGACCGGCTGCTGTGCCCGTGGCACCAGTCGGTGTTTCACATTCCCGAGGGGACGCTCCTCGAACCGCCGGCTCTGGAGGGCCTGCCCCGCTACCCGGTGGAGGTGGACGGCGACGACGTCCTGGTCCAGGTCCCTGACGTTCAGCCCCCGACCGCGGTGCAACCGACAATGGCGCACGGCGAGCCTGCGAAGGACACCCGGACGGTGGTGGTCCTGGGCGGCGGCGCCGCCGGTCTGGCCGCGGCCCAGGAGCTGCGGCGCTCGGGCTTCGCGGGCCGGCTGGTCATGGTCTCCGACGACCCGCACGCACCCTACGACCGCACCGAGTGCTCCAAGGGCTACCTGGCCGGGCAGACGAACGGCGACGACCTGCCGCTCAAGCCGGCCTCGTTCTACGCCGACGCCGACATCGAGCAGATCGAGCACCGGGTCGACGGGGTCGACCTCTCGGAGCGCCGGGTCACGCTGCCGGGCGGGGCCGTGATTCAGGCCGACGGCCTGCTGCTGGCCACCGGAGGCGTGCCCCGGCGCCTCGACGTCGAGGGCGCGGACCTGGACGGGGTGGCGACCCTGCGCAGCCGGGCGGACAGCGACCGCCTCGCCGAGCTCGCCGACGGGGCATCCCGTGCGGCGGTGGTGGGGGCGAGCTTCATCGGCATGGAGTGCGCGGCGAGCCTCGTGCAACGCGGCGTCGAGAGCGTCACCGTCATCGCCCCCGAGGAGGTGCCCTTCGAGGCCGCGCTCGGCCGCCGGGTCGGCGGGCTGCTGCATGACCTCCACCTCGACCACGGCGTCGAGTTCAGACTCGGCCGCACCGTGGAGCGGTTCCGGGGCGACGGCCGGGTGCGGTCGGTGGTCTTGGACGACGGCGAAACCGTCGACGCCGACATGGTGGTGGTCGGCATCGGCGTCCGTCCCGCCACCGACGGCTTCACGGGGGTGGCCCTCGAGGACGACGGCTCCCTGCTCACCGACGAGCTGCTGCGGGTCCGGGAGGGGGTCTTCGCCGCCGGCGACATCGCCACCTTCCCCGACTTTCGCACCGGCCGGCCGACCCGCATCGAGCACTGGCGGACCGCCCAGCAGCAAGGGATGACGGCCGGCCGCAACCTGGCCGGCGAGGTCGAGCCCTTCCGGGCGGTGCCGTTCTTCTGGACCATGCAGTTCGACGCCATACTCGGCTATGTCGGCCACGCCCCGGCCTGGGACGAGGAGATCGTCCACGGCGAACTCGAGGGCCGGGACTTCATGGTCTACTACGTCGGCGACGGCCGGGTGCTGGCGGCGGCGGCCATGGGCCGCGACCGGCAGCTCAGCGTCCTCCACGAGCTCATGCTCCTCGGGCGGGAGCCGACCCCGCAGCAGCTGCGCGACGGCGAGCTGGATCTGACCGGGCTTCTGGGAACGGCCCGCGGCGGCTCGTGAACCACGAGGCGGAGATCCGGCCCCGGCGATGGCGGCCTTCGGCGAGCTGAGCCCGGTCCTCCAGGCCCTGGTCGCGACCCTCGGCACCTGGTTGCTGACCGCGGCCGGGGCGTCGTTGGTCCTGTTCGCCCGCCGGGTGCCGCGCCGCTACCTGGACGCCTCGATGGGCTTCGCCGCCGGGGTCATGATCTTCGTGGTCGCCGAGGAGCTCATCCCCGAGTCCCAGAGCGAGGGCAACGTGCACCAGGCCACCGCCGGGGTGATCCTCGGCTTCGCGGTCATGATGACCCTGGCCGTGGCCCTGGGCTGAGGTCGCCGGCCGGCCGCGCTCAGCTCGCCAGGTCGGCCTGGAGGCTGATGTCGACGGCTTGAAGGGCCTTGGAAACCGGGCACCCCTTCTTGGCCGCCTCCGCGTGCTTCTGGAACTCGTCGTCGTCCATCCCCGGCACCGTGGCCCGGGTGTGGAGGTGGACGCCGGTGATGGCGAAGCCGTCGCCAGTCTTGTCCAGGGTCACCTTGGCCCGGGTGTGGATCGTGTCCGGGGGGTGGTCGGCCTCGGCCAGCATCATGGCCAGGGCCATGGAGAAGCAGGCGGCGTGGGCGGCCCCGATGAGCTCCTCGGGGTTGGTGCCGGCCGCCTCCTCGAAGCGCGAGCCGAAGCTCAGGTCGGCGTCGACGGCGCCGCTGGCGGTGCGCACCGTGCCCTGTCCTGCTTTGAGCGTTCCCTGCCAGTGGGCTGATCCTTCTCTGGTCGGCATGCTGTCCTCCCTGGTATCGGTTCGAGCCGGCGTCGGTTTCGGTGGGCTCAGGCCTCGGTACCCTTGGCGGGGCGCTCGTCCCGGCCGTGGACCGAGGCCGGAGGCGCCGTCGCCTCGATGGCGGTGAAGTGCTCGAGGACGCGGTAGGTGTGCTCCGCCCCCTTGGGGACGACCCAGCTGTCGCCGGGCTCGAGCACCGCCGTCTGACCCTCGATCTCGAGCTCGGCGCGGCCGCTGATCACGTAGCCCACGGTCTCGTAGTCGCGGGCCCGGACCGGCTTGAAGCGGCCGGGCTCGACGCCCTGCCACAGGCGCATGCCGAGGCTGACGCCGGTGGCCAGGTAGACCTGGCCCATGTCGCCCCGCGGCGAGTCCCTGGAGTCGACCTTCTTGATGGTGGTGTCGGCCATGGTTCCTCCCTGCGCCCGCGTGGCGGCCGGCGCTGTCGAGGTCCGAGTGTCGCCGCCGACCGTCGTCCCCGGCAACCGGGAGAGACCCCAGCGGACGGTCCGCGCCGGCCCCGGGCCAGCTCGCTGCCGGACGGGACGACCCTCAAGTGGCCTCGGCTTCGGTGTCGACGCCGAGGCGGTCGCGGATCCGCGCGAGCTGGCTGAACAGCTCGGCCACCGACCGCTCGGTCGCACTGAGGCGCTCGTTGAGGCGGTCGATCTCCAGGCGGATCTCCTCGAATCTCCGTTTGGTGTCCGCGTACATGGCTCACTCCTTGCCGATCCCCGACGATGCCACCGCGGTCCCCTCCGCCGCCACCGAGGATTCCCGGCACGACCGGTCGGGCGAATTCCCAGACACCGGCCGAGCCCACGAGCTCGGCCGGACCCGGGACCGGGTGGTGATCTACGACGAGGACGGCAACGGCAGCGAGGGCTTCATCACCGCGCTCTCGGGGCCCCTCGAGGAACGGCGGGTGGTCGCCGGCCTCGAGCTCGAGTCGCTGTCCCGCGTCGGCTGACCTTCGGCGGCGACGGGAGGCCCGGGGAACCCACCCCATCGCCGGCCTCGGGAGCTTCCCCAGGCCGGGTTTCCGTGGCCCCGGGTGGGCGACGCCAGCGAAAGGAGCGACCCTGAGAAGAGAAGAGAGGGACGACGACCCGTCGTCCTCGACCGACGCGGAAGCTGACAGGACCCCTGCCGTGTCGTCGGCCGGAGCGCCGCTTCCCCCCTGCGGCCCTCCGCCACGGCACGGCCCCTTTTGTGTCCATTCGCCTCGGTCACCTCGGGCACCGACCGTCGGTCCCGTCCTCGTCCCGCCCCCCGACAGGGCCTCGAAGGCCGGCCACGATGTCCACGAGCTCCTCGGTGATGGACTCCTGACGGCGCCGGCGGACCGTCTGCTCGAGCTGGCCGATGCGCTCCTCGATGTGGCACTCGGCGGACTGCATGGAGGCGATGCGGGCGGCGTTCTCGGCGGCCAGGGACTCCGTCACCGCCGCCACCAGCCGGGCGAAGACGTGGGAGCGCAGGAGCGCCCGCAGCGCGCAGTCCAAACCACGCGGCGCCTCGGGCTCGTCGCCGCCGTCAGAAGGGCCGTCCGAGCCCGAAGTAGAACTTGGCGCCGCTGTCCCCCTGAACCTCCGCCACCGGCCAGGCGACATCGACCCACACCGGCCCCAGCGGGCTGCTCCAGCGCAGGCCGACGCCGGCGCCCACCGCGAGCTCGAGGTCTGCGGCCGACCAGCTCGGCCAGACCTGGCCGACGTCGGCGAAGACCGCGATCCGGAACACCCCGAGGGTGTCGTGGGTGTAGACGGGGATCCGGATCTCCTCGTTGAGGACCGCCAGCGCACCCCCGCCCAGCGGCAGCAGCTCGCCCTCGGGGCCGTCCACCACCGGCCCCACCAGGTCGAGCTCGAAGCCGCGGACGGAGGACTGGCCGCCGGCGAAGAGGCGCACCGGCTCGGCCAGAGGCCGGTCGTCCAGGGGCTCGGCCCAGCCGACCCGGAAGGTCCGCGCCCAGGTCCAGCGCCTCACCGGCTCGGTCGCCCAGGTGGCCGTGAGCAGGGTCCGGATCGCGCTCACGTCGCCCCCCAGGGACGGCGACGACCACCCGACGTCGGCCGCCAGGTAGAGGCCGCTGCGCGGGTCGAAGGGGTCGTCGAGGCGGTCGTAGACGGCCTGCCAGCCGAGGGTGGACAGGACCACCGCCCGGTCCGGCGTGGTCGGGTCTTGGCCCGGTGAGGAGCGGGACGAGACGATGTCTTCCCACAGGTAGTAACCGCGCATGCTGAGGCGGTCGTCGAAGCGCCGGGTCGCCTCCACCGACGCCCCCCGCCCCTCCTCCTGGAGCCGCTCCGGGTCGGTCCGCGACGGCAGGTCCCGGTAGCTCACGGTCAGCGAGGTCGACCAGCGCCCCCCCGGCGGCCGCGGCAGGGAGCCGACCAGGGCCCAGGCCTGCCGGTCCGAGCCGTAGAGGCCCCGCAGGTCGAGGCTGAAGCCGCGGCTGAACAGGCCGTCGTCGCGCAGGTCCACCAGGCCCAACAGCCCGGTGTCACCGGACCAGCGCACGCCGGCCCCCGCCGTCCAGCGCTCCCGCTCGGTGATCCGAATGTCCAGGTCCACCTCCCGGACGCCGACCACCTCCTGCTCGAGGTCGACCCGGGCGATGGGGGCGAAGCTGGCGAGCTGGACGATGCTCTCGTTGATCTGGTCGCGCTGAAGGAGGTCGCCCTCCTCGACCTCGAGCCCCTTGGTGACCACGGTCTCGCCGAGGTGGCGCCGGCCCCGGATCCGGATCTCGCCGATCCGCCGGCGCGGCCCCGGCTCGACCGTCACCGTGACCCGACGATCCTCACCCTCCCCCTCGACCTCGGTGGCGACCTCCACGTCGGTGTAGGCGGCCCGCCGGTAGACGTCCTCGAGCTGGCGCTCCGCCGCCTCCAGGTCGCCCCGCCGCAGCGGCATCCCGACCTCGATGGGCAGCTCGTCCGGGTCGGCGGCGTCGAGGGGGTCCTCGCCTTCGATGTCGAAGGTGGCGATCGTCGCCCTCCCCGAATGCTCGATCTCGACGTGGACCCGGCTCCGGCCCGCCTCGAGCTCCTCGAGGCGGACCTCAACCACCCTCGGCCGCAGGTAGCCCTCGAGCTCGAGCAGCCGCTCGACCCGGCGCACGGCGTCGTCGGCCTCACGCGCCAGCACGGCGAGGTCGGCCGGCGTGGACAACCGGTCGGCCAAGGCCGCCGCGGCGTCGTCGGCGACGCCGTGCAGCGCGGGCCCCGCCAGCTCCACCTCCCGGCCGCGGTCGGTGGTCACCACCACGAGCTCGCCGTCCCGAACGACCTCGACCTCGGCGAAGGGACGGCCCCGGGCATCGAGGTGCTCACGGACGGTCCCGGTCATCTCCTCGAAGGCCGCCGCCTCCATGGGGGTCGGCCGGTACTCCGCCACCGCCGCCCGCCGCGCCGCCTCCGGCAGCTCGTCGCCGCGGAAGACGACCTCCTGCCGGGGACCGGGGTCGACCGAGAAGCTGAGCTTGACCAGCTCCTCGTCGTCGTCCGCCCAGCCGGCCACCCGCGCCCGGTAGAAGCCGGCCCGCTCGAGCTCGCGCTCCAGCCGCACCCGGCCGGCGAAGACCAGGAAGGGGTCGAAGACCTGGCCGCGCTCGATGCCGACGGCCTTGCGGAGCCGGCGCTCGGGCAGCGGCCAGTCGCCGGCGAGCTCGACCCGCCGCACCCTCGGCCGCTCCTCCACGGTGCCGCCCCAGCGGAAGCGCTCGATGGCGGCGAATCCGGCCCCCGTGCGGGTGTCGTCGATGGCCTGCAGGGCGAGCCCGGGAAGAGCCCGGAAGTTGTACAGCTGCATCATCATGGCCCGTTCCTGGACGTCGGACAGGCCGGCCGAGACGAACAGCGCCACGTGGCGGCCGATCTGCCTCGACAGCAGGTAGTTCGTGCTCGGGTCGGTGAGGGTCTCGACGGCGATGGTGGCCGGCTGGAGGGACTCGTTGCGCAGCCCGAGGGCCGAGCCGACGCTGCTCGCGATACCGCGGCCGGCGAGGTCCGCGGCGTCGATCGTCGACCCCTCCCGGCCGCCGAAGGTGTGGGCGGTGCGCAGGGGCACGACCTCGACCTCGGGCTCGACCCCCGGCTCCCCGGACAGGCGGATGGTGCCGCGGGCGATCTCCAGCTGCCGTCCGGACAGGGAGATGACGCCTCCCGGAACCAGGAAGAGCTCGCCTTCGACGCGGGGCTGCGCCGCGGTCCCCTCCACGTCCAGGACGTACCAGGTGACCTCGAACTCGCCGAGGTTGTTGTCCACCACCACCGCCCCCCGGCCGAGGACCTCCAGGTCCAGGGCCACGTCCAGCAGCAGCGGCGCGGTGGTCCCGACCTCGACCTCGTCGCCGCCGAGGACGGCCGCGGCCAGGTCCACGTTGCCGTCCCAGCGGCCGCTGGTCAGCTCGAGCTCGCCCACCAGCCGGGCCACCCGGTCCTCGGCCGGCTCGACGACCACCAGGCCGTCCCAGCGGCTGAGGATCCCCTCGTCGGTCAGGAAGACCACGTCTGAGAGCTCGAAGATCACGCCCTGGCCGGTCTCGGGGTTCCACTCGCCGCCCATCAGCACCGTGCCCCGGTTGACCGTCGCGGAGCCGCCGGCGACCGACCACACCCCGTCGTCGAGCTCGAGGTCGAGCTCGGCCCCGGCGATCTGCACCGGCGGGTCGCTGACCATGATCTCGCCGCCGATCTGGTCGAGCTCGAGGCGGCCGTCGAGGTCGCCGAGCGTGCCCTCGAAGCGCAGGGTCGCGGCCACCGGACCGGTGGCATCCAGGTCCCCGGGCACGAGGCGCAGCCAGGAGGGGCCGACCACGGCCTCGAGGTCGAGCTCGACGGCGTCGCGGTCGAGGTCGAGCTCGCCGGAGGCCCTGACCCGGGACACCGGCCCCTCGAGGACCGCGTCCTCGAGGCGCACCAGGCCGTCGGCCCAGACCAGGGAGATCGGCTCGGCGGAGGTGAGGCGCTCCTGGGTCGACTCGGCGACGAGGTCGCCGAGGCTCACCCGCAGCGATCGCTCGCCGTCGGGGGACGGGCTCCAGGTCGCCGCCACCCGGAGGTCGCCCGACACATCCACGGGGACGTCGCCCGTGCCGAGAAGGGCGAGCACGGGCTCGAGGCGCAGGTCCCGGACCCGGGCGTCGGCCGTCACCGGTCCGGACGGCGCCTCGGGCCACAGCCACTCCGGCAGCGGCAGCCCGCCCAGCGGCACCGAGACCGTCGCCTCGAGCTCGCCGCCCGCGACCTCGGTGGGCTCGACGCCCAGGCGCAGCCAACCGTCGGCGACGGCGCCCGACAGGACCAGTGGCGGCAGGGGCCGCCGGCCGGGCGCGGGCCGCCACCTCAGCCGCAGCTCGCCGTCGGGACTGGCGGCGGGACCGCCGACCTCGAGGTAGCCGTCGACCTCGCCCGCCGCCGCCTCGGGCAGGTCCAGCGGCAGGGCCGCGGGATCGAGGCCGGCGACGTCGAGCCGCGCGGTCAGGGCGTCCTCGCCGGCGAGGGGAAGCGACGCCGAGGCCCGGAGCGAGCCGCCGAAGCCACGGGCCACCAGCCGGTCGAGCTCGAGCCGGTTGTCGGCAAGCTCGGCCTCGGCGACAAGCCCGTCGAGCCGCCAGGGGCCCGACCCGAGGTCGTCGGCCACCACCGTGGCGGTGGCGCGGCCGACGCTGCCGCGCCACTCGAAGCGCCCGCGCCCCTGCATGCGGGCGGCGGTGAGCCCGCCGACGCCGAGCTCGGCGGGTTCGCCGGCCGGGGCCGGTCCCGCCACCAGCCGCCAGCGACCGGCGACCGCCGCCTCGACCGGCCGGGCGCTGCCTTCGGCTGCGAGCCGGGCGTCTCCGGCCAGCCGTAGGAAGAGGGTCCAGGTCAGCTCCTCGGCCGAGCCCTCGGCCGTCACCTCGAGCAGCGTCGCCGACAGTGCGCCGTAGGCCGGGTCCTGCCACTCGAGGCGGGCGTCGATGCGCGGCGTCGCCAGCGGTCCCTCGGCCCGCAGGTCGAGGGCCACCGGTCCGCCGGAGACGGGCAGGTCGGCGACGGCACCGGGAAGCCAGGGCGACAGCGCCGCCACGACCCGCGCCGGCTCCTCGATCCGGGCGCCGACCTCGGCGTCGAGACCACCGTCGTCGGTGACGACGCCGTCGGCCTCGAGTCGGCCGCCCGGGACCTCGAGGGTCACGGCCCGGAAGCGGACCCCGTCGGGGGTGGTGCCGGCCTCGAGAGACAGCTCACCGCCGCTCCAGGTCGCCGTCAGGTCGGCCTCGCCCTCGACGGCGGCGGGGTCGAGGAGGTCGGGCGGCGGCGGCAGCAGAAGATCGACCTCGCCCGAGACCTGGAGATCCGGCGGCAACCCGGCCGCCACCGGCTGCGGCGCCCGGCGGGCCGCCGCCCGGGGGTCGGCGTCGTCGAAAGAACCTTCGACCCGGACCCGCCGGTCGTCGCGGAGGGTGGCCCTGACGAAGCCCCACGCCGGGCTCGCCGCCTCGACGCGGAGGCCGGCCTCCACCGCCGCCAGCTCCGCGCTCCGGATCGGGTAGCCGGCCACCTCGAGGGGCTCGCCCACGTGCTCCAGGCCGCCGTCCATACCGGAGCCCGCCGACCAGCCGACGGTGCCCGCGAGCTCCAGGCGCCCCCGGGGCTCGAGCTGGCCGGCCAAGGTCGGGTCCCACCAACGGGCCAGGTCGGCGAGCCCGACCGCGGCCTCGAGGTCTGAGCTCAGCGACGGGTCGTCACCGAGCCCGACGTCGCCGGACACGTCGACCACGACGTCGCCGCCGGCGCTTTCCAGCCGCGTCACCGCAACCGCTGCACGGTCCACCCGAGCCGAAGCCGACACCTCCCTGGCTTCCAGGGTCCGACCCTCGCGCCGCACCACCACCGCAGCCGCCTCGGCCTCGGCGTCCACCCGCCCGTCACTCAGGGAGCCCGTGACCACCGCGTCGCGAACCTCGAGTGCGGCGACGCCCGGGGCGGACCAGTGCAGCCGGTCGAGGCCGATCCGGGCGCTCGCGACCTCGAGCCCGGGCAGCAGCCGGTCCCCCGCCGGCGCCGGCTCGTCCGCCCCGGTGGGCTCGGGCAGGGCGTCCAGGTCGAGGGTCCCGCTCGTGACCTCGAGCCGCTCGATCCGGCGCGGGGCGGTGACCAGGTCGAGCCAGTCCCACTCGGCCTCGACCCCGTCGGCAGTGGCCACGGTGGTGCCGTCGTGGGCGAGCTCGAGCCCGGCGGCGCCGAAGCTGCCGCCGGGCAGGCTCCAGCCGACCTCGTCGGCGGTCAGGGACCAGGCGCTGCCCCGGGTCGCCCTGGCCACCGCCAGGTCCCACAGCGCGCGCTGGACAGCCGGGACGGACAGGGCGACGAGCAGAACCGCGACCAGGACCGCGACGACCGCGGCGGCGACCGCGAGCCGACGTCGCCACGGGTGGCGCGGGGATTCACCCCTCATCGTGGCGGGGTCCAGTCGGGCCCCCACTTCCGCAGAATGGCAGGGGGCCCGAGCACGATCACGTCGGCGTCCGCGGAGCGGCCCGGCGGCCGGCTACAAGGCCCTCGGCTCGTCGACGTAGTCGGCCGGGTCGGAGCGGTCCTCCTCGGGCAGGGTGGCGGCAAACTGCTCGATCAGCTCGCGGTGCCGCTCCTCCTGGGCCCGGAGGTCGCCGAACAGATCCCGGAGCTCCTCGTCCTCGACCTGCCCCAGGGCATCGTCGTAGAAGCGGTAAGCCTTCTTCTCCGCCTCGACCGCGGCCTCCACCGCGTCGTGGACGGTCATGAAGGCCCTGACCTTGAAGTACTCCGGGGCCTCCACCTCCACCGGCTCGGGAACCGCGTCGGCGGGAGCGCCCTCAGTCTCGGGCAGCGCCGCCCGGCGCCGGCGCAGGCGCTCGGCGTGGTGACTTTCGAGATCGGCCATCTTGCGGAAGAAACCGGCCGCCTCCTCGGTGTGGTGGATGGCCATCTGGTCGGCGAGCTCGAGGTAGCGCTCGCGGGCCTCCTCCTCGACCGATACCGCGAGGTCGAGGACCTGCGACGGGCTCAATTCGGTGAAGTCGATCCCTGGTGCCATGGTGGAACCTCCCTGGTCGAGCGCCGGGTCGTGGTGCGAAGCCGCGGCTCGGCCCCGAGGGAAGAATCCGACGCCCGCACGCCCCAGGGCCACAGGGTGCTGCCGGTGGCGGTGATGGGGTCCGCCCCCAGCCCCCCCTCCCGCGTCCGCGTCCGAGTCCGTTTCCGTTTCCGTGCCCGTGCCCGTGCCCGTGCCCGATGGCAGCGGCAGCGGCAGCGAACCGCGCCTCCGGAACGCGCGGTTGGGGCGCCTCCCCCGGGACGTGCCGGGTACGCCATTGTGCTCCCTATGCCCTCCCCGGAGGCAGCGCCTCCCGCACAATGGCGCTACCGGGCACTCCACGGGAAGCGCGCTCCGGTGCATCCGCTCCCGCAACGAGGCAGGCCGCCGCTCGATGAGACGGCGCGGTCGCAGCCCGCCCCCTCAACCCCCGCGCGAACGCGCCGGCTCATCGACGCTGGGACGCCAAAGGCGGCCCAGAAGGCCGGGGCTCCGGGACGCACGGCCCACGCGCCCAGCGCCAGCGACAGCGATCAGCGGTAGCGGCAGCGGCCAGCTTCCGGAGCCGGGTTGGGCGCTGCCGACGGCCGCAGCGCACGTGAGGGCGGG
>DATHSO010000031.1:0-11588 GCA_035464095.1 Candidatus Methylomirabilota bacterium
CCGCAGGCCGGCCGACGCGCCCCGTCTGAGGGTGCGGGAAACGGGGGAGCCAGTCCCATGCCGATCATCACCATCTCGCGCGGCATCTGCAGCGGCGGCACGCAGCTCGCCGAGCTCGTCGGCTCGCGGCTCGGATGGCCCGTGCTGAGCCAGGACGACGTCGCCACCGCGGGTGCCAAGCGTTACCACATGTCAGAGGAGGAGCTCCAGCGGGGCCTCCACTTACCGGCGACCTTCTACGAGCGCTTCACCCACCGCAAGACGCGCTACCTGCTCGCCACCCAGGCCACCATCGTGGAGTTGCTCGAGGACGGCAACGGCGTCTACCACGGCCTCGCCGGCCAGTTCCTCTTCCAGAACGTGCGCAACGCCTTCAAGGTGCGGATCGTGACGCCGATGTCGGTGCGGGTGGACAACGCCATGCACCGCATGCGGCTCAGCCGGGAGGAGGCGATCCGCCGGATCCGGACCGCCGACGAGCAGCGCCTGCTGTGGGGCCGGCAGGTCTTCGACGCCGACGTCAACGACCCCGATCTCTATGACCTGGTGGTCAACCTCGAGCAGGTCACGCTGGCGACCGCCGCCAACCTCATCGCCGAGATCATGCAGGACCGGGACCATCGGCCGGGCCCGGACTCGGTCCGGGAGTTCGAGGACTTCGCCCTCGAGAAGCGGATCAGGGCCGAGCTCTTCTTCAACTCGCCCTTCGCCCCGGACGCGGTCCAGGTGTCGGTCCGCAACGGCGAGGTCCACCTCGGCGGTGACCGCAGCTTCGAGGCCTCGCGCGACACGATCGTCGAGTTCATCGGCCGGATCCCCGGGGTGGCCACCATGCACGCCGACGGCGACACCGTCGAGGCGGTGGAGGTGGTCTTCGACCCCGCTTCCGCCCTGTCGTCCCGCGACGCCAGGGCGTCGGACGTGATGCTCGCCATCGACCGCTACCCGCACTGCAAGGTGAGCTGCACCATCCGCGACGCCATGGTCGCCATCAGCGCCTCGGCGATCCGGTTCGAGGACGGGCACATCGTCCAGCCGCGCTACGTGCTGCTCCACGACCAGGCCGATCAGCTGGTGGGCGTGGTCAGCCGGCGGGAGCTGCTCAAGGGCCTGGTGCCGCACCTGGTCGAGGACCGGGAGTCGGCGGCCCACATCCGGGAGCTGGTGCCCTTCGGCGGCACGACGCCGAGCGAAATCTTCATCCGTTGGACGTCGATGTTCTCCAAGGCCGCCATCCGGGCCTCGAAGCAGTCGGTGAAAAGCGTCATGGCGCCGATCCGGGGTACGGTCAAGGCGGACGACTCGCTGTCGACCGTGATCTCGACCATGCTCTACCACGGGGTCGACCTGGTGGCGGTCCTCGACGGGGGGCGGGTCATCGGGGTCGTGCTGATGACCAACATCTTCGACATCATCGCCCAGTTCGTGATGGAGCACGGCGGCGAGCCGACACCGGGGAGCCACCATGAGTGACGCCACCGCCAAGACCGCCCCCAGGGGCGTCCGGCTCGGCCCCTTCAAGGGCCGCACCTCCACCTTCGACGCCAAGCGGCTGTTCTTCCTGCTGCTCGGGGTCGCCCTGTTCTTCGGGGTCTACCTGTCGCCGCCGTGGCCGGCCGCCATCGACCCCATGGGCGCGTCCTTCGAGCTCAGCGCCCAGGGCAAGGCGGCCCTGGCGCTGTTCCTGCTCGCCGCGGTCTGGTGGGTCTTCGAGGTGGTGCCGATCGGTGTCACCAGCATCACCATCGCGGTCACCCAGGCCCTGTTCCTGATCCGGCCCGACAAGTTCTTCGTCGGCGAGGTCGACCCCATCGGCGGCCCCGAGCTCGCCATGAAGGAGTTCTTCCACCCCTCGGTGTGGTTCATCTTCGGCTCCATCGTCATCGGCATGGTCTTCACCAAGACCGGGCTCACCAAGCGCCTGGCCTACAAGATGCTCGCCGTGGTCGGCGAGAAGACCTCGATGATCTACCTGGGCTGCTTCGTGATGACCGCGCTGCTGACCCACGTCATGGCGCACACCGCCGTGGCGGCCACCATCTTCCCGCTGCTGGTCGCCATCTACCGGCTCTACGACGAGGGCGACCAGCCGACGAAGTTCGGCAAGGGCCTGTTCATGGGCATGGCCTTCGTCGCCGGCGCCGGCTCCGTCGTCACCCTGCTCGGCGCCGCCCGCGGCGCGGTCGCCCTGGGCTTTTACAAGGAGATCACGGGGATCGACATCACCTTCTTCCAGCTCAGCTGGTACATGTTCCCCATCGGCTGGGCGATGGTCTTCCTGCTGTGGGGCTTCTTGATGCTCTACTACAAGCCCGAGCGCGCCACCATCCCCGGCCTGCGCGAGCGGGCCCGCGACCTGTATGCCCAGCTCGGGCCGGTCTCGGCCAAGGAGATGACCGCGGCGATCATCGTGGTGTCGGCGGTGGCCACCATGAGCCTGCGCTCGTTCATTCCGGCCCTCGCGAGCATCGACAAGTCGGGCATCATCATGCTCGCCACGGTGCTGTTCTTCGTCCTCAAGATCCTCGACATCGGCGACCTCGAGAACGTGCCGTGGAACATCATTCTGCTCTTCGGCGGCGCCATGAGCCTCGGCTACTGCCTGGTCCAGACCGGGGCCGCCGACTGGATGGCCATCAACGCCGTCAGCCAGCTCCAGGCGGCGCCGGCGACGGTCTTCATCATCGGTGTCACCTTCTTCGTGCTGATCATGACCAACCTGATCATGAACGTCGCCGCCATCGCCATCTGCCTGCCGGTTGCGCTCAAGATCGCGCCCTACCTGGGGGTCGGTGGCGAGGTCATCCTGTTCGGGGCGCTGGTCGCGGCCGGCATGCCCTTCCTGCTGCTGGTGGGCGCGGCGCCCAACGCCATCGCCTACGAGAGCAAGCAGTTCACCTCGGGCGAGTTCTTCAAGGCGGGGATCCCGGCGAGCCTGCTCCTGATTGCCGTGGTGACCCTGTTCGTGATGTTCATCTGGCCCATGATGGGTATGGAGGTGACGGTGCCGGCGCCCTGACCCGGGTGGCGCTCGCAGCCCGAGGATCGATCGGAGGAACAGTGTGCCGACCAGCAAGCTGATCGAGGGGTACCGACGTTTCAGGCAGCGATACCAGGCCGACCAGGAGCTTTTCGAACGGCTGGCCGAGGAGGGGCAGAGCCCCAAGGTCCTGTGGATCGGCTGCTCGGACTCGCGGGTCGTACCCGAGCTCATCACCGACGCCGATCCCGGCGAGATCTTCATCGTGCGCAACATCGCCAACCTGGTCCCCCCCGCCAACTCGCCGGCCTGCGCTGCAGGCGCCGCCGTCGAGTACGCCGTCATTCACCTCGGAGTCGCCCATGCTGTGATCTGCGGCCACACCGGCTGCGGCGGCATCGCGGCCCTCGACGTTGATCTCGACCCGAGCACGCAGCCGGGAATCGTCTCCTGGCTCCAGCTCGCGAGACCAGCTCTCGAGAAGATCGAGGCCGCGGGGGTCCCCGTGAGCGAGCGTTCGTTGGAGACGATCAAGGCCAACGTACTCTTGCAGATCGAGAACCTGCGGACCTACCCGTGCGTCGTCGAGCGCGAGAGAAGCGGCGCGCTCAGGCTCCACGCCTGGCTCTACGACATCAAGGCGGGTTGGATCTTCAGCTACCACCGCGACTCGGACGCCTGGGAGCCGGTTTCCCACCACACCCCGCTCGACGAGTAGCCGCGGCATCGGCGGACGAATCCGGGGTATCCTCGAGCGGTGAACCGGGTCCTCGTCGTCCGCTCCGATCCGCGCGAGCTCAACCGGCTCGAGAAGCTCCTCCTCGACCACGCCAACCTCCAGGTCACCCTGGCCGGCTCCCTCGACAGCGCCTTCGAGGAGCTCAGACGTGGGCTGCCAAGCCTGGTCGTGCTGGGTCTGCCGCTCGACCACACAACGGGCCAGGACGCGGTCGCGGCCCTGCGCTCGGTGGAGCCCAAGATGCCGGTGGTGGTGCTGTCCGCCGAAGGCGGCACCGACGAGACCATCCAGGTCATCAAGGCCGGCGCCTTCGACTGCCTGCTCGAGCCGGTCGCCGACCGGGACCTCCTCGACGTCATCGCCCAGGGCCTCGAGGCCGGACGGCTCATGCGCTCGCCGGTGGCGATCAGCCCACGCGCCGCGGGCGGTGACGGCGAGGCCATCATCGGCCGCTCGAAACCGATCCAGGAGATCTCCAAGGCCGTCGGCCGGGTCGCGCCGACCGAGGCAACCGTCCTCATCCGGGGCGCTTCGGGAACCGGCAAGGAGCTCGTGGCGCGGGCCATCTACCAGCACTCGACCCGGCTCGACGGCCCTTTCGTCGTCGTCAACTGCGTCGCGATCCCCGAGACCCTGCTCGAGAGCGAGCTCTTCGGCTTCGAGCGCGGCGCCTTCACCGGCGCCCACCAGCGGCGCATCGGCAAGGTCGAGCAGGCCGACCGCGGGACCCTGTTCCTCGACGAGATCGGCGACGTGCCGCTGCCCATCCAGGCCAAGCTCCTGCGACTGCTCGAGGACCGGCGGATCGAGCGCATCGGCGGCCGCGAGCCGATTCCGGTCGACGTCCGGATCCTGGCCGCCACCAACCGCGACCTCGAGGAGGCGATCGCCGAAGGCCGTTTCCGCAGCGACCTCTTCTACCGACTCAACGTGGTCCCCATCCATTTGCCGCCGCTGGCCGAGCGGGCCGACGACGTGCCGCTGCTGTGCGACTACTACCTGGAGCGCTTCGCCCTCGAGCTCGGGGTCCGCAACCCCGGCCTCACCGACGGGGCCTACGCCGTGCTCAAGGCCCACCCGTGGCCCGGCAACGTCCGCGAGCTCGCCAACCTGATGGAGCAGTGCCTGATCTTCAGCCGCGGCCAGCACGTCGACGCCGCCATGGTGCAGCGACTCCTCCAGGGCGGTCAGGAGGCGGCCGCGGACCCCTTGCAAGCCGTCGACCAGGAGCTCGACCGCGCCGTCCGTCACGCCCTGGCCGAGGAGCGGGCGGACCTCCTCGACGCCATCACCGAGCGGGTCGTCCGTCGGATCATCGCCGAGGTCCTGCGCCACACCGACGGCAACCAGACCCGGGCCGCCCGCCTGCTCGGCGTGTCGCGGCCGACCCTTCTCGCCAGGATGCGCAAGCTCGGTCTGCGCTGACCGCCGCCCGCAAAGAATTCCGACACCTTCGGCAAGAAAGCTGACACCCCCCAATCCCTGCGCGCCGGCGGATGGTCCGAGCGGCAAGCCCGCCGGCGTTGACTCGCGGCGGCTCCTGGTCGGCTCGACGAGACCGTCGACCACCTGGCACGGCGATTGCTCGATGGACGGCGTGAAGGAACAGGCGAAGCAGCCATGACCACCACCGACGCCGCTGACACCAGAAGCTACCCCGTGGGACGGGTCCGGTCGGCCGTCACCGGGCTCACCCTGATCGTGCTCGCCCCCCTGGTCATCACCGGCGCCATCAACCTCCAGCAGTTCCAGAAGGTCTACCGGGCCAAGGTGGAGAACGAGCTTCGCGGCATGATCGAGCGCCACAGCCTGATCGTCGACTCGTTCATCGACGACCGCCTGAGCGACGTCCGGGTGATCGCCCGCGAGCACCCTCTGGAGCGCCTCGCCGAGCCGCCCTTCCTGCGCCGGGTGCTGAGCCTGCTGCGCGAGGAGTACCACGGCGCCTTCGTCGACCTGGGTCTGGTCAACTCCGAGGGGGTCCAGGTCGCCTACGCCGGCCCCTTCAACCTGGAGATGGCCGACTACTCGTCGGCCGCCTGGTTCGACGACGCGATGGCCAACGAGAGCTTCATCAGCGACGTCTTCGCCGGTCTCCGCGGCTCGCCCCACTTCATCATCACGACCCAGCGGGTGGTCGAGGGCGAGCTCTACCTCCTCAAGGCGACCATCGACTTCGAAGCCTTCAACGCCTTAGTCGAGAACATCCGCATCGGCCGCACCGGCTTCGCCTTCATCATCAACCTGAACGGCGAGTTCCAGACCAACCCGCACTTCGAGGTCGCCCTCAACCGCCCGCCCTACATCGACGTCCTGGACGGGGGGCTGCGCTCCGACCGGATCACGGTCATCGACGGCGAGGACCTGCTCGGCCGGCCGTCGATCTTCACCTTCGCCCCCCTCAAGCAGGGGCGGTGGCTGCTGTGCTACCAGCAGGAGCTCGCCGACGCCATGGACGAGGTCCGCCAGATGAGCCGGCTGGCCATCGCCGCCCTGCTCATCGTCTCCGTCGGCGCCCTCGCCATCAGCTTGGTGATGTCCGGCAAGCTCGCCGTGCGCCTCGCCGCCGCCGACCACGAGCGCACGGTGATGACCCACCAGGTGATCGAGACCGGCCGGCTAGCCTCCATCGGCGAGCTCGCCGCCGGCATCGCCCACGAGATCAACAACCCGGTGGCGATCATGGTCCAGGAGGCGGGCTGGATCGACGACCTCCTCCAGGATCCGGACCCGGCCTCGGACGACAACCTCGCCGAGATCCAGCGGGCGGTGGGGCAGATCCGGACCCAGGGCGACCGCTGCAAGGAGATCACCTACAAGCTGCTGAGCTTCGCCCGCAAGACCGACCCGTCGGTACGCCAGGTGGTGCTCAACGACGCCGTCGACGAGGTGATCGGCCTGACCTCCCAGAAGACCCGCTACGCCAACGTCCGCATCGCCACCGAGCTCCAGCCCAACCTGCCCCCCATCCAGGCCTCCCCGACCGAGATCCAGCAGGTGCTCCTCAACCTGGTCAACAACGCCATCGACGCCATCGAGCGGCCCGGGGGGACCGTCACCGTGGTCACCCGGGCCGAGGGCGACGCCGTGCTGCTCGAGGTGCGCGACACCGGCAAGGGCATCCCGGAGGCCAACCTCGCCCGGATCTTCGACCCCTTCTTCACCACCAAACCGGTCGGCCAGGGAACCGGCCTCGGCCTCTCCATCTGCTACGGCATCGTCGACAAGGCGGGCGGCAGCATCACGGTGGAGAGCGAGATCGAGCAGGGAACCACCTTCACGGTGTCCTTCCCGCGCTCGAAGCCGTCGGACGGCCCCCCGGCCGCCACTGCCAACGAAAGAGAAGGCCAATGATCGAGCCCTCCGTTCTCGTCGTCGACGATGAGGTCCAGTTCGTCGAGACCCTGGTCAAGCGCCTGGCCAAGCGCGGCGTCAAGGTCAGCGCCGCCCACAGCGGCCAGCAGGCCCTGGACGTCCTCGCCGGCAGCGGCGCGACCCGCACCGACGTGGTCATCCTCGACGTCAAGATGCCGGGGATGGACGGGCTGGAGACCCTGGCCGCGATCAAGGAGCAGCACCCCCTGGTCGAGGTGATCATGCTCACCGGCCACGCCACGGTGGAGTCCGCCATCGAGGGCATGAAGCGCGGCGCCTTCGACTACCTGATGAAACCGTGCGACCTCGAGGTGCTGATGGCCAAGCTCAACCAGGCCGCGGTCAAGAAGCGCGAGCACGAGACCAAGATCCTCGAGGCCCGGGCGACGTTGATCTCGCTGCGCCGGGGCGACTGAGCGAGGCCGTCGTGGACAGTCCGGACGACGCCGTGCGCCTGCTCCTGGTCGACGACGAGGTCGGCTACCTGGAGGTGCTGGCCAAGCGGCTGACCCGGCGCGGCTTCGACGTCACCACCGCGTCGAGCGGCTCGGAGGCGATCCGCGCCCTGCGCCAGTGGGAGTTCGACCTCGCGGTGGTCGACCTCAAGATGGAGGACATGGACGGCATCGAGGTCCTCAAGGTCTTCAAGAAGATGGACCCGTCGCTGAGGGTCATCATGCTCACCGGCCACGGCTCGGAGCGCGCGGCGCGCGACGGCATCAGCCAGGGAGCCTTCGACTACCTGATCAAGCCGGTGGGCCTCGAGGTGCTGCTCGAGACCATCTCGGCCGCCTTGAAACAGGAGCCGCGGTGAGCCGGCCCGCCGACCACCGCCGCCGCCTGCGACGGCGAAGCCTCATTCCACGGCGGTGCCCGGTCACCGCGATCCACTGAAGGAGGGAGTCAACCGTGAGCCTGTTCAGACACTGGGGGGAGTTCATGACAGCGGCGACCCGGGCCCACGCGGCCTGGGAGCTCGACATGTCGCGCCGGATCCTCGGCGATCCCAAGCGCATCGCCGTCCTGCTGCTGTTCATCCTGCCGATCTTCATCTTCGGCCCGGCGGTGGCGGCGTCGGTCGCCGACCAGGCAGCAGCGGCCGGGGACGTCCTGCCCGACGTCCTCGGCGGCAAGAAGGCCTACAGCCCGGCCTTCTACACCACCAGCATCTTCGTCGCCTCGATCCTGATCGGGCTGTGCGCGGGGCTGATCACCGGCTGCATCGGCGCCGGCGGCGGCTTCATCATCGCCCCGGCGCTCATGTCCGCGGGGATCAAGGGCATCCTGGCGGTCGGCACCGACCTGTTCCACATCTTCGCCAAGGCGATCATGGGCAGCGTCATCCACCGCAAGCTGGGCAACGTCTCGGTGCCGCTGGCGGTGACCTTCCTGATCGGGGCCATCGGCGGGGCGCTGCTCGGCGGCATGATCAACCGCACCCTGTACGAGATGAACCCGGTGCTGTCCGACGCCTTCATCACCACCATCTACTCGCTGATGCTCGGCGGGCTCGGCTCCTACGCCCTGCTCGACTACCTCAAGGCGCGAAAGAGCGCCAAGCTTGACGCCGGCGCCCACGGCGGCAAGGACGAGGGCGCCGAGCTCGGCAACCTGCCCCGCAAGCTCCAGGCCATCAACGCGCCGCCCATGATCACCTTCGACGAGAGCCTGGTGCCGGGCGGGCGCCGGATCTCGGCCTGGTTCCTGATCGCCAGCGGCTTTCTGGTCGGCCTCGCGGCCGCCATCATGGGGGTGGGCGGCGGCTTCCTGACCTTCCCGATCTTCGTCTACACCCTCGGCGTGTCGTCCATGACCACCGTCGGCACCGACATCTTCCAGATCGTGTTCACCGCCGGCTTCGCGGCCATCAGCCAGTACGCCATCTACGGCTTCATCTTCTACACCCTCGCCATGGGCATGCTGCTGGGCTCCCTGTTCGGGGTCCAGGTCGGCGCCATGGTGACCAAGGTGGTCAAGGGCATCACCATCCGCGGCTTCTACGCCATGGCGGTGCTCGCCGGCTTCGTCAACCGGTTCTTCGCCCTTCCGGGGAAGCTCAGCGACCTGGAGGTGATCTCGCTGTCGCCGGCGACCATCACCGTGCTCGACAGCATCGGAATCTGGGCCTTCTTCATCGTCATCGGGGGCTTCGCGGTGTGGGTGCTGTACACCTTCTTCTCGAACCTCGGAACGCTCAGGACGACGGAGGTGACGTCATGAGCCGCAGCCGGACCACCAAGCTCTGGATCGGCATCGCGTTGATGGCCAGCTTCATCGTGGTGCTAGTGATCTTCTTCATGCCCCTTTTCGAAGGCCACAACGGCCTCAACTACCTGGACAACCTCTACAACTCCATCTCCAAGGGCTCGGCCTACTACATCCCGAAGGTCCAGCACCTGGTGGAGGAGCGCGGCAGCCAGCCGGTGACCCTCAACCTCAAGTTCGCGGACGCCGAGACCGCCGAGGCGGTGGAGCCCCTGTTCGTCCAGGCCGGGGCGAGAACGTCCATGGAGGGCGCGACCCTGAAGGTCGAGGGCGACCTCCAGGCGATCTTCTCGGCCTGCCTCGCCGACGCCGACGCCGCCTACCACAATCGCGACGCCGAGCTCGAGCAGCGCTACGCCGGGGGCTCGGCCCGGGGGGTCCTGTTCGGCTGGTGGAGGGGCCTCCTGGAGATGGAGCGTGACCTGAAGCGGCAGAAGCTCTTCGCGGCCGCCGACCTCACCCACACGGTGCAGGCCAAGACCGTGGAGTGCGCCTACAACTACCACGGCATCGAGCCCCAGAGCATCAAGGACCGGTGGGGCATCGTGCTGTTCTCGCTGGTCTTCTACGTCATCTACACCGTCTGGTACGGCTACGCCATCATGTACATCTTCGAAGGTCTCGGCTTCGAGCTGTCGGCGCACTGAGCGGGGCACACCCGTTAATCGCATCGAGTCCGCGCCACCGAACCGATGTCAGGGGGTCCCGCTCATGGTGCTCAAGAACCGATACGTCCAGATCGGCATCGCCGTCGCGATCGGTCTGCTCGTCCTCGCCCTGCCCCGGCCGCAGGGCACCCTGTTCGACGTCGCCAACGATCCCGAGCAGCGGCTCGCCGCCGCCGCCGGGGCCGACTTCACCCTCGTTCCGGGCGCCGCCGCGGGCGCCGACTACCGCCTCCACGCCGCTCCGGGCGTGACCGAGCCCGGCACCGCCCTCACCGCCGCCGCCGCCGAGCTCGGAGCGCTCGCCGAGGTGCGCTACGTGGACGGCCTGTCGCCCAAGGCCTTCCGCTTCCTCGCCATCCTGGCGGCGCTGATCTTCCTGTTCGTGGTCGAGCCCATCCCGCTCGAGATCACCGCGATCCTGATCGGCGTGCTTCTGGTGGGCTTCCGGGTCGTCGACCTGACCTCGGCCTGGGCCACCTACATGCACCCGGTGGTGGTCTTCATCATGTGCTGCCTGATCCTGGCCATCGCGCTCGAGAAGGCCGAGCTCACCGAACGGCTCAGCCACGCCATCGCCAAGCGCGCCGGCACCTCGGTGGTCCGCTTCACCTTCATGCTGTCCATCGGGCTCGGGATCGCGTCGGGGGTCATGCACGACGCCGCGGCCACCGCCATCGGCATCGCCACCATGATCCCGCTGATGCGGGCCGCCGGCATCCAACCCAACACCAACACCGCCCGCTTCATGCTGCTGTCGCTGGCCTTCGCCTGCTCGGCCGGCGGCATGGGCACCCTGGTCGGCGGCGGCCGCAACATGGTCGCCGCGGCCTTCCTCAAGGAGCTCACCGGGGTCGAGATCAGCTTCCTCGACTGGATCAAGTTCGCCCTCCCGCTGGCCCTGATCACGGTGCCGGCGGCGGTGCTGGTGGTCTACTTCGTCTACCGCCCCGACCCCACGATCCAGCTGCCCAAGTACGACACCGAGCCGGGGCCCCTGAATCCTCTGCAGAAGCGCACCATCGCCATCCTGGCCGCCGTCTTCGGCCTCTGGCTCACCAAGGGCCTGCACGGCGTCGACTACTCCGTCAGCGGCATGGTCGGGGTCGCCGTCCTGGTCGCCATCGGCGTGCTGAAGTGGCGCGACATCCACGAGAACCTCGAGTGGGGCACCGCCCTGTTCATCTTCGGCGGCGGCATCTGCCTCGGCCTCGCCATGGCCTCCTCCGGCGCCGCCTCCTTCTTCGCCCACGCCTTCTTCCCCCTGGTCGAGGGCAAGGGCTGGCTGGTCCTGCTCGCCGGCGTCTGCGTCTTCGGCGCCCTGGTCACCAACGCCATGGCCAACGTCGCCGCCGCCGCCCTCATCCTGCCCATCGTCATCCCCCTCGCCCAGCTCGAAGGCGTCGACCCCCGCGTCCTCGCCCTCGGCCTCGCCTGCGCCACCTCCTTCGCCATGCTCCTGGTCATCGGCTGCCCCCCCAACGCCATCGCCTACTCCTACCGCCAGTTCAGCTCTTTCGACCTGACCAGAGCCGGCCTCGTCGCCACCCCCGTCCTGCTCCTC
>DATHSO010000032.1:0-24690 GCA_035464095.1 Candidatus Methylomirabilota bacterium
AGGCCGCCGCTCGCCTCGACGGCGCGGTCGCAGCCCTCCCCTTTGCCTCCGCGCGACCGCGCCGGCGGGGCGACGCTGGGGCGCCAAAGGCGGCCCAGAAGGCCGGTGCCCCGGGACGCACGGCCACGCGCCCAGCGGCAGCGACAGCGGCAGCGGCAGGGGCACGAATCCGGCCGCTACTCCACGTACCCCAGCGCGCGCAGCTGCTCGAGGACGTCGGCGTTGTCGGGCGGCATCTCGGCGCCGGTCTCGACGCCCTTCAGCACCCGAGCCCGCCGCTCGCTCTCCAGGCGCTCGGCCTCCAGGCGCTCGAGTCGCGCCTCGCACAGGGCCGCCACGTCGGGGTGCCCCGCTGCCCGGTCGACGGTGCCCGCCGGGTCGGACGGGCGGTGGTAGAGCACGGGTCTCCCGGCGCCGACGGGTCGCATGCAGTGCCACTCGGCCGAGGTGAGGCTGCGCAGCTGGGCGACCCATGCGAAGGACACCGCCGGCGGGACCGAGGCGTCGCCCTCGACCAGGGGCAGCAGGCTGAGGCCCTCGAAGTCGGCGGGAATCGGAAGGCCCGCGAGCCCGACGATGGTCGGGGCCAGGTCGAGGTTCCGCACCAGCGGCTTCACCCGCGTACCGGCCTGCTCGGCGAAGGGTCCACCGGACAGGACCAGGGGGATGCGGAGCAGCTCGAGCTCGACGGTCTTGCCGTGGCCGAGGCCGCCGTGGTCCATCAGCTCCTCGCCGTGGTCGGCGGTCACCACGATCACGGTACGCCCGGCGCCGTCGCGCCCTTCGAGCTCGCCCACCAGCCGCCGGAGCTCGTCGTCGAAGGCGCGGATCTCGGCGTCGTACAGCGCGGTCATGTGGGCAAGGTCGGCCTCGGTGAAGCTCGCCTCCGGCGGCCCGTTGGCGTAGAGGTGGCGGCCGGCGGGGGGCGGGAAGAGGGCGCGGGCCGCGGCGGTGGGGCGGTAGGGGTTGTGGGGGTCCATGGCGTGGAGGTAGGCGAAGAACGGCCGCGACCTGTCCCGTCCGGCGTGCCACTCGAGGAAGGCGTCCACCAGCGACGCGGCCCGCGCGTAGGCAGTGTCCGGGTCGCGGGGCAGCAGCCGGGCGGTCTCGAAGCCCTGGCCGAAGCCCGAGGTGGCGTGGTGGTGGGGGTTGTTGAACAGGGCCACGGTCTCGTAGCCCCCGCCCCGCAGGACCTCGGCCAGGGTCAGGTTGGCCGCCGCCAGCCGCGGCGTCTTCGCCCACTGCTCGTGGTGCTCGGGCGCCACCCCGGGGATCGGGTCGTGCTCGACCCCCCAGAGCAGGAACGGGAAGTGCCGCGAGGTCAGCAGACTGGCGGTGGAGTTGAGGGTCTGGGGCGCCTGGGCCAGGGCGTCGTCGAAGACCACGCCCTGCTCGCCGAGCTCGTCCAGAAAGGGGGTGGTGGGCTTGGGGTAGCCGTAGCAGCCGACGTGGTCGCGGCGCAGCGCGTCCACCAGCACCAGCAGGACGTCGGGCGGCCGCTCGGGCGCGGACGCGATGGGACCGTCGCCGCAGCCCGCGACCGCCACGACGAGGGCCGCCGCGGCGGCGGCCGACAGGCGTCGCACTGGGCCCACCTCAGCCGTCGGCGGGCTCGAGCGGCGCGCGCAGCTCGTCGAGGAGCGCGGTCACCGCCGGCACCAGGTCGCCGATGGGGGTCGGCCGGCGCTCGCCGTCGCGCCGCAGGCTGAGCTCGACCTCGCCGGCGTCGAGGCCGCGCTTACCGACCACCACCCGCACCGGGAAGCCGATCAGGTCCATGTCGTTGAACTTGACCCCGGGGCGCTCGGGGCGGTCGTCGAAGAGGACGTCGACGCCGGCGTCCGCCAGCTGCCGGTAGAGGTCCTCGGCGGCGGCGACCACGGCCTCCTGGTCGGAGGTGAGCAGCACCAGCACGACCTCGTAGGGGGCCAGGGGCAGCGGCCACACGATGCCCTTGTCGTCGTGGTTCTGCTCGACCGCGGCGGCGACGGTCCGGCCGACGCCGAGGCCGTAGCAGCCCATGATCATGGGCCGCTCGCCGCCCTCGGCGTCCAGAAAGTTGCAGCGCATGGCCTGGGAGTACTTGGTGCCGAGCTTGAAGACGTGCCCGACCTCGATGCCCCGCTCTTCCACCAGGCGGCCGTCGCAGCGTGGGCACGGGTCGCCCTCGACGGCGAGCCGCAGCTCCGCCACCAGGTCGGGGCTGAAGTCGCGCCCGGGAACCACGCCGACCAGGTGGGTCTGGTCGCGGTTGGCGCCGGTGGCGGCCGTCGCCAGCGCCATCACCGACGGGTCGGCGACGATCCGCACGCCCTCGAGGCCGACCGGACCCGAGAAGCCCTGGGGGCCGCCGGTGACCTCGAGGATCTTCTGCTCGCTGGCGAGCTGGAGGTGGAGGCAGTCGAGGGCGTTGCCGAGCTTGACCTCGTTGACCTCCAGGTCGCCCCGGATGAGCACCGCGACGAGCTCCTCCTCGGTCTCGAAGATCAGGGTCTTGACGAGGTGGGCGGGGTCGATGCCGAGGAAGCCCGACACCTCCTCGATAGTGCGCTGCTCGGGCGTGTCGACCGCCCGCGGCCGGTCGGCAGCCTCGAGAGGCCACGGCGGCGCCGGTACCAGGGCGCCGGTCTCGGCCTTCTCGACGTTGGCGCCGTAGCCGCAGTCCGGGCAGGACAGGATCGCGTCCTCGCCGGTGGCGGCGAGGACCATGAACTCGTGGGACTCGGAGCCGCCGATGTTGCCGGTGTCGGCCTCGACCTGGGTGAAGCGGAGCCCGCAGCGGGTGAAGACCCGCCGGTACGCACGCTCCATGGCCCGGTAGGCGACGTCGAGGTCGTCGGCGTCGGCGTGGAAGGAGTAGGCGTCCTTCATGATGAACTCGCGGCCCCGCATGAGCCCGAAGCGCGGCCGGATCTCGTCCCGGAACTTGGTCTGGATCTGGAACAGGTTCACCGGCAGCTGGCGGTACGAGGTGACGGTGCCCCGGACGATGTCGGTGACGACCTCCTCGTGGGTCGGCCCGAAGCAGAAGTCCCGGTCGTGGCGGTCCTTGATCCGCAGCAGCTCGGGCCCGTACTGGGCCCATCGGCCCGAGTCCTGCCACAGCTCGGCGGGCTGGACCGCCGGCATGACGAGCTCGGCCGAGCCCGCCCCCACCATCTCCTCGCGGATGATGGCCGACAGCTTGGCGATGGAGCGGGTCGCCAGCGGCAGGTAGTTGTAGATCCCGGCCGCGACCTTGGAGATGAACCCGGCCCGGACCATGAGCCGGTGGGACACGACCTCGGCGTCGGAGGGGTCCTGGCGGAGAGTGTGGATGAAGGTCTGGGTCCAGCGCATGCTCTGTCTCCTCGTGGTCCGCCCCGGTCAGCGCCGCCCCAGATCCCGGGCGAGGCTCGACAGCCGGCGGAGGTGGGTCAGCAGCTCGTGGTCGATACCGGGCTCGGCGCCCGGCTCGGTGGGACTCGGAGGCAGGGCGGGCCGGTCCGCCTCCGGGACGGTGGGTCGGTCGAGTCGGCGCGCCCCGATCGGTTCGCCGGGGTCGGTGGCGCGCTCGAGGTAGCTTCGGGCCTCGTGGAGCCGGCCCCGCCGCAGGGCGATGGCGGCCAGGGCGGCGAGGGGGTAGTGGCGGAGCTCGCGCGGGGTCCGCTCGAGGGCCTCCCGGGCCAGGGCCCGCGCCCGGCGCAGGTCGCCGTCGAGCTCGGACTCCACGAGGGCGAGCTCGTAGGCGGCGATGCCGCGGCTGAAGTCGTCCTCGCCGTGGTGATAGATGGTGGTGGCGACGCGGCGCGTCGCCCGAGGCCGGCCCGCGAGGCGCAGCGCTTCGAGGAGCGCGGCGGTGGCCGCCGCCGGGTACGGCGAGCCGTCCGGACCCCGGTCCAGGACCCGGCGAGCGCTGGCCACTGCCCGCCGGGTCCGTCCCAGGGTGGAGGCCAGCAGTGCGGCGGTGGCCTGCAGGGCAGGTTCGCCCGGGGCGGCGCGGCCGGCGGCCTCGTAGAGGTCGAGGGCGGCCTCCGCCTCGCCGCCGGCCAGGGCGCCCTCGGCGCGGTCGAGCAGCCGCGCCGCCCCGCGCGGCAGCCGGGTCGCCGGCTCGTCGGTGAGCAGGCGCACGGTCTCCCGGTAGCGCAGGCGTTGCGGGTCGAGGCGCTCCAGGCGCCGGAAGGTCTCGAGGGCGAGGCGCTTCCAACCGCGCCGCAGGTAGGCCGTGCCGAGGCGGTCGATGGCCTCCTCGAAGCCCGGGTCGAGCTCCACCGCCCGCTTGAGGGCGGTGATGGCCCGTCCGTTCTCGCCCAGGGCGAGGCGGCAGGTGCCGAGCAGGACCAGGGCCTGGGGGGTCTCGTCGCGCTCCAGGCTCTTCTCCAGGTGTCGGGCCGCCCGGTCGTGGCGGCCGCGCTGCAGCTCGATGCCTCCGAGGGCGAAGTGGGGCAGGAAGGACTCGGGCGCCATGTCCCGGGCGCCGGTGAGAGCCTCCATGGCCAGCTCCCAGTGGCCGAGCTCGGCGGCGGAGTTTCCCAGGAAGACCAGGGTCTCGAAGTGGGGGCCCCGGAGCTCGAGGACCCGCCTGAAGGCCGCCTCGGCGCGCTCTGTCTCGCCGGTCGAGAGCGCGGTCTCGCCGATGAAGCTCCACAGCTCGTCGTTGGCGGGGGCCATCCGGCCGAGCTCGCCGAGCAGCTCGTGGATGAGCTCCAGATCGCGCTCGAGGAGCGCCGGCTCCAGCGCCCGGAGCTTGTGGTCGAAGTCGTCGCTGGCGTCGCCGTCGTGCTCGGCGTGGGACACGATCCGATCGCGGGTCGCGCGGAGCCGTCGCCACAGGTCGCGCGACAGCAGCTCCCGCCCGGCGCTCCGCTGCCAGCCGTCGGCGACCTCGCCCCGTGTGACGATGCCCTCGTCCGCCATCAACGCCGCCAGGTTCTCGACCCCGGCGTGGGCCACGGCCAGGCTGTGCTCGAGGGGCCCCAGGCGCTCGGCGACGGCCGACACCGCCCAGCCGAGCTTGCGCACCGCCTCCTCGAGGCTGGTGATCCGCTCCAGGAGGTGCTCCTCGAGCTGCTCCTGGGCCTCGAAGAGGAGCTCGTCGTCGAGCTCGACCTCGTCCGCGCTCAGCCCCGACAGGACCAGCAGCTTGTTGCCGCAGCGTCGGCAGCGGTCGAGGCCGTCGGGGTTGGCGGCGCCGCAGAGCTGGCACAGCACGGCCTCAGTCCTCCAGGTAGGTGAAGAACCCGCAGCCCATCCGGCCCGCGCCGACGATGCCGATGGTCTCAACCTTCCTCACGCGCCAAACCCCCTTCGCGGCGCGGGCACCATGGTGAGGCCGACAGGCCCGCGCGCGCCGAGGCGGGGCGCCTCGCCGGGTCACCGCCGTCCCGCGCCTGCGTGCAGCTCCTACAGGAGTGCGTCGAGCCTGCCCCTGAGCCCGTTCTTGTCGACGATGCCCACGATCCGGTCCGCGACCTCGCCGTCCTTGACCAGCAGCAGGGTCGGAATCGCCTGGATGCCGTACCGCACGGCGGTCTCTCGATTGGCGTCGACGTCCAGCTTGCCGATCACGGCCCGTCCCGCGTACTCGTCGGCGAGGTCCTCGACGATGGGCGCCACGGCGCGGCACGGTCCGCACCACACCGCCCAGAAATCGATCAGAACCGGCTTGTCCGACTTGAGCACCGCCTCCTCGAAGTTGGCGTCGGTGATCTCGACTGCTTTTCCTGACATCGAGTGCTGCCTCCAGTTTCCGCGTCGGCGCCCGGCGCCGAGCCGGCGACATGGTACTACACGCCGTCACGCCCCACGGAGATCGTCCAGCATGAGCGACGCGACGCGCTCGCCGTAGACGATGGCGTAGTTCTGACCCCGGTCCTCGGGGAAGATCTGCGCCATGGAGCACAGGTAGAGCCCCGCCACCGACGTCCGCATGTCGGGGATCCGGTCCCGGTAGCCGACCGTCACCACCGGCTGCGCGTAGTCGGCGCGAAAGTGGTGGCTGGCGAGGATCCACGACCGGTCGAAGCCGGGGTTGACGCGGGCGAGGTGCGGCAGGTAGGCGTCGATGACCGCCTTCTTGGGCGCCGAGTACAGGGGGTTGTCCGGGAACAGGTAGTTGGAGATGTAGAGCAGAACCCGGCCGCCGTAGCGCTCCGCGGGAATGTAGTTGGTGTGCTCGATGAGGCCCCCGAAGGGCATCTCGGGATCGGCGATGTTGAGCCAGTAGTACGGGGTCAGCGAGCGCTCGAGCTCGAGGAGGGTGCAGATCGCGGCGGTGGCCCGGAGCTGCTCGAGGGACGCCCGTTGCGGGTCGTCGAGCAGATGGCCGGCGATCGCGAGATGGTCCGGGACGGGCGCCGCCACCAGCACGCGCGACGCGACGTGCCGACCGCGGCGGGTGACGACGGCGAAGCCGTCGCCGTCGCGTTCGATCCGCCGGACCTCGTCCGAGAGGTGGAACGAGCCCCCGGCGGCCTCGATCCGGGCCGTCAGCGACTCGACCAGGCGGATGAAGGAGCCGCGCATGTAGCCCAGGCACTCGCCGAGCCCGGAGCGCGAGCGCGAGGCGCCGCGCAGGGAGATCTTCCGCCACAGCCAGACCATGGCCACCCGCTCGGCGTCGTCGGCGAACTTCTGGTAGAGCAGCGGGCCCCACACCGAGCGCCAGGTGCGCTCGCCCTGGTGCCGCCTGATCCAGTCAGCGGCGGTCACCGACTCGAAGGGCGCCGGGTCGCGCTGGCGCTGGAGCCACAGGGTCGACAGACCGAACCTGAGCTTGTCGAGCGGGCCCATGGGCCCGAACCGGAGCAGCGACACGGGGGTGCCGAAGTCCCACAGCCGGCCCGCGGCCCAGATCCCCATCTTCGACGGCAGCCACTCGATGTCGTCGGCCAGCCCGAGCTCCTCGGCGAGGGCGACGTAGGCGGTGTCGGTGGTGAAGAGGTGGTGGTAGAAGGCCTCGAGCGGCTCGCCGCCGATCTCCAGGGCCCGGGCGAGGCCGCCGGGCCGCGGATAGCGCTCGAAGAGGCGGACCGGATATCCTGCCTCGGACAACCGGAGCCCGGCGGTCAGGCCGGCCAGGCCGGCGCCGACGATCGCGATGTCGCTCATGGGCCAAAGCTATCCGAGCCCCGCCATCCCGTCAAAGAGGACGGGCGCCTTCTACGCCGCCTACTTCGGCGTCCTCGGGGTGGTCCTGCCCTTTCTCGGACCCTTTCTGAGCGAGCGCGGGCTCGGTGCGGTGGCCGTTGGGCTGGCGACCGCCGCCTTCTCCCTCGCCAAGCTCGCCTACACGCCCTTTCTCGGACGGCAGGTCGACCGCGGGTGGTGGTTCCCGGGAATCCTCTCCTCGCACATGGTGCTCGCGGTGCTGGCGTCGCTGCTGCTGCTCGGCAGCCGGGATCCCCTCGTTCTCGGCGTTGCGCTCCTGGTCGTGGGGGTGGGGTACGGAACCGTCCTCCCCCTGGTGGAGGCCGCGGTCCTCGAGCGGCCCCCGGAGCGCGGGTACGGCTTCGTCCGGTGGTGGGGCTCGGCGGGCTTCGTGGCGGTGTCCGGCGTCGCGGCGGCGGTGCTCGGCGGCGGCCACCCGGACGCGTTTCCGATCCTGCTGACCGCGGTTCTTGTCGTTCTCGGGATCGCGTGCCTCAGCCTCGAAACAGAGACCCGTCCGGAACGGGCTCCCGGGAAGGGGACCTGGGTCTCGAGCGCCCCGGTGTGGCTGCTGCTGGCGATCCTGACGCTCAACCAGGTCGCTCACGGCCCCTACTACGCCTTCTTCTCGATCCACCTCCGCGAGCACGGGCTCGGCACCGGGCTGGTGGCCGGGCTCTGGTCGGCGGCGGTGCTGGCCGAGGCGGTGGCCTTCGTCGCGGGGGGCCGGCTCGAGCGACGCTTCGGCCTCGGCCGGCTGCTCGGGCTGGCCCTGGCCCTGGCGCCGATTCGCTGGTTCCTGCTGTCCTTGCCGCCCAGCCTTCCCCTGCTCGTCGTTGCCCAGCTCTGCCACGCCGCCACCTTCGCCGCCGCCCACCTGGCCGGGGTCCAGCTGGTGCAGCGCGCCGTGCCGCCGGGCGCCCGCCGCAACGCCCAGGCCCTGTACTCGGGCCTCGCCTTCGGTTTGGGCATCGTCGTCGGGACCGCCGCGGCCGGCCCCCTCTACGCCGCGGTGTCCGGTTCCGGCTCGTTCCTGGCGGCCGCCGGCCTGTCGGTGCTGGTTGCGGCGGGCTGGTTCGCCCTGTCGCGCCGGTTGCCGGTGTGACGGGTCGCTAGCCGACGCGACCAGTTCTTTTCGCTTGCCCTCGCCCCCCGTCACGCCGACTCGAGGCTCGCGAGAAGACGAGGAGGGGGCGAGGGCAAACGAAAAGCCGACCGACGCCCCGGGTCGGTCAGAAGATGACGTTACGGATGTAGAAGCTCTGCACCGAGGTCGAGCCGCTCACCAGCTCCTCGGCGAGCGCGGGCGTGATCCGAAAGGTGCCGGCCGCCTTGCGCGAGGTCTGGACCATCTGCAGCTCCACCGCCTCGGGAGCGACCTCCGGGTCGGCCTGTCGGATCAGGTAGAACGCCTGGCTGACGGTGCGCAGAGCGTGAAAGACCTGCTCCTCGGAGTCGGTGACCGCCTGGACGAAGAAGTGCTTGGGCCGGGTGCCGCCGCTGGTGTGGTAGAGGTAGAGCTTCTGGTCGTCGAAGATCTTCTCGAAGGCTCGGGTCACCCGCTCGTCGTGGTAGGGGTAGGTCTGGAGCCGGATGCCCGGCGTGGGGGTGGGGGTCGGCGCCAGGGTGGTTTTGAGCTCCGGATTGCGCTCCATGGACTCGAGGGTCACGAAGGCTCCGAGGGACATCCGCGGGGTGGGGGTCGGCAGCACCTCCCCGTAGACCGCGAGCTCCTCGATCTCCACCGCGTCGCCCAGACCCTGCTGGTTGTAGCGCTCGGTCTCGATGAGGTCGACCTGGGTCAGGGGGTAGGAGGCGACGGTGCCGGTGACCAGGGTGATGATGGCGCTGTCGCCCTCGATGGTCATCGGCTCCTTGCAGCGGATCTTGTGCCCGTTCTTGAGAATGACCACGTAGCCGGCAGCGCTCGCCATCTGGGCGAGGACCAACAGCACGACAGCCAGCGCGACTGCGAGAGAACGCCGCATGAGACAACCTCCAGCGTCGGTCGTTCGCTCTCATTGTACGGCATGTGACCGGGGCAATCGGTGAGCCAGCTCGCCGAGGGTCGGGAATCGTCAGCCGGTGAAGGTGCCGGCGCTGGCGATGGCGCTCAGCAGCTCGCTCCGGGACCGGCTCGAGGTCTTGCGGAGGACGTGCTTGAGGTGGTCGCGGACCGTGTGGTGGCTGATGCCGAGATGCTCGGCCATGCCCTTGGTGTCGTGGCCCTCCACCAGCAGGCGCAGCACTTCCTGCTCGCGGGGGCTGAGGCCGTGCTCGGAGGCGAACTGGCCGATCCGCCGCTCCGGCGGCAGACCGACCTCGCGCAGGACGGCGAGCACGATCCGGCGGAACGCGTCCCTGGTGGTCTCGAGGGGCACGATCTCGACCGCGAGCTCGGTGCCGTCGTCGAGCTCGAGCCGCGTCCGCCACGGGCCCCTGACCGTGCCGTCGAGCGCCGACGTGACCCGGTCGCAGACCAGCTGGAGGAGCGGCACCGGGCCGTCTCCGTTCCAGTCCACCGTCAGCTCGTTCTCGGTCTGCTGCGACAGCAGGCGGTCACCGGGGCCGTTGGCGTAGACGATGGCGCCGGAGGGGCCGAACAGCAGCACCGCCGACGAGGTCGCCTCCATACCGCCGCGCAGCAGCGCGTTCTCGGCCAGCAGGCGGAGCCGCTCGAGCTCCCGGTCGAGGGTGCCGGAGAGACGCGTGAGAAGGTGGTCTGGCGGCGCTTCGGTCCCAGCCACTGTGAGTGTGGCCTCGAGCCCGTCCATGCCCGCCAGCTCGACCGCGGCCGACGGTCCGACGGGCCTGCCGCAGCGGATGGTGCGGCACCTCCTCGAGCGTTGGCTCCTGAGATCCAGGGTGGCCCAGTCGGCTCCCGCCGCGGCCGCGAAGAGCTCGAGGACCTGCCGGAGCCCCAGGTCGTCGCCCGCGCAGGCATCGGGCGGCAGGATGATGGTTCGGCCCTCCCTCGTCACGCTCTTTCCATTGTACCGCGAAGGTCGGGCCGCGACCCGCTCAGCCACCTCGACTTGACCGCCACCCGGACCTCACCTAGACTGCCGGTCCCATGTTGGAGGCGCTGCAGGAACGTCTCGGCCGGGTCACCAAGACCCTTCGCGGCGAGGGGCACCTCACCGAGTACCACATCGACACCGCGCTTCGCGAGATCCGACTCGCGCTGCTCGAGGCCGATGTGGCGGTGGAGGTGGTCTCTCGCTTCGTGGAGCGTGTGCGAGAACGCGCCGTCGGCAAAGAAGTTCTGACCTCGGTGACGCCGGCGCAGCTGGTGACCAAGATCGTCCACGACGAGCTCGTCAACCTGCTCGGCGGAGCCGCCACCGAGCTCGAGCTCAAGGGGCGGCCGGCGGTGATCATGCTGGTCGGCCTCCAGGGCTCCGGCAAGACCACCACCGCGGCCAAGCTCGCCAAGTGGATCCGAGAGAAGAAGAACCTGTTCCCCCTCCTGGTTCCCGCCGACACGTCGCGGCCGGCGGCCCGGGAGCAGCTGCTGGTGCTCGGCGAGCAGGCCAAGATCCCCACCATCGACACCCGGGACATGGACGACCCCGAGGCGATCGCGCAGCGGGCGCTGCGCGAGGCCTCCATCAAGGGCTACCAGGTCCTGATCTTCGACACCGCTGGCCGCCTCCACATCGACGAGGAGCTGATGGGGCAGCTCGAGCGGCTCAAGGCGATCCTCAAGCCCAAGCACATCCTGTTCGTGGCCGACGCCATGACCGGCCAGGACGCCGTGCGCTCGGCCCGCGCCTACCACCAGCGCCTCGATATCACCGGCGTCGTGCTGACCAAGCTCGACGGCGACGCCCGCGGCGGTGCGGCGCTGTCGGTGCGCGAGGTCGTGGGCCGGCCCATCGTCTTCGCCGGCGTCGGCGAGCGGCTCGACGGCCTCGAGCAGTTCCACGCCGACCGGATGGCGGGGCGGATCCTCGGCATGGGCGACGTGGCGAGCCTGGTGGAGAAGGCCCAGTCGGTGGTCGACGAGAAGAAGGCCGCGAAGCTCGAGGCCAAGCTCCGCAAGAACAAGTTCGACCTCGAGGACCTCCGGGACCAGCTCCACAGCCTCAAGAAGATGGGCCCGCTGCAACAGGTCATGGAGATGATGCCGGGCATGGGCGCCGTGCTCCCCAAGGGGGGGGTCACCGACGCCCAGGAGCGCCAGCTCAGGCGCTTCGAGGCCTGCATCGACTCCATGACCCCCCAGGAGCGGCGGCACCCGCAGCTCCTCAACGGCTCCCGCAAGCGCCGGATCGCCAAGGGCTCGGGGACCAGCGTCGAGGAGATCAACCGCCTCTTGCGCCAGTACGGCCAGATGCGTAAGCTGATGAGACGTCTGGGGAAGGCCGACCCCAAGGCGCTGAAGCGACAACTGGGCATCAACTGAAGACCGATGAAAAGCGACAGCCCGCAGGGAGGACAAGTCCAATGCTCATGATCAGACTGCGCCGTGGTGGCGCGAAAAAGAACGCCATCTACCGTGTGGTCGTGTCCGACTCGCGCAAGACCACTCACGGCGACTACGTCGACCAGGTCGGGTTCTACGACCCGAACCAGGAGCCGCCCGAGATCCGCATCGACCTCGACAAGGTCGACCACTGGCAGAGCCAGGGCGCCGGGGTCTCGGAAACGGTCCAGTCGCTGATCCGTAAGGTGAGAAAGCAGCAGCAGTGACCTGAGGCGGGATCTCCTTCCCGCCCGAGACGCGGACCTCGCCCCGAAAGGAGTTCCCCGTGAGTGCAATGAAAGACCTCCTCGAAGAGATCGCGAAGGCGCTGGTGGACAACCCCGAGGACGTGCAGGTGACCGAGGTCGAAGGCGAGCAGACGACCGTGCTCGAGCTCCGTGTCCGAACCGAGGATCTGGGCAAGGTCATCGGCCGCCAGGGGCGCACCGCACGGGCGATCAGGACCCTCCTGTCGGCGGCCGGGATGAAGGTCCACAAGCGGTTCGTGCTGGAAATCCTCGAGTAGTGAGCCCGACCGAGGAACGTGACTGGCTGGTCGTGGGCCAGGTGGTCAAGCCGCACGGGGTCCACGGCGACCTGGTCGTGGACGTCATCACCGACTTTCCCGAGCGCCTCGCCGACGGCGTCCGCTTCGGCGTCGGCGAAGGTGCCGCGCCGACCGCGTTCCACGAGGCCTTCCGGGTCCGCTATCACAAGGGCAAGTGGCTGCTGTCGGTGGCGGACCTGCGCGACCGCGACGCCGCCGAGGGCTGGCGCGGCCGCTACCTGTTCCTGCCCGAGCAGGCCCTCGACGAGCTGCCGCCGGGCTTCGTCTACGAGCATCACCTGGTGGGGCTCGGCTGCCGCTCCCCCGAGGGCGAGGACCTCGGCAAGGTCACCGGGCTCGACCAGGGCCCGGGCCAGGACCGGCTCGTGGTCCGGCGCGGCCGGCGCGAATTCCTGGTGCCCTACGTCCCCGAGATCGTCACGAACGTCGATCTCGAAGCCGGAACGGTCACGATCGACGCGCCTCCCGGACTGCTGGACGACGAGTTCACCACGGTTTGACCCAGATCTCCTCTCTTTTTTTCGCCGGTTTTCTTCACGTGGTCGTGACGACCAGGTGAAGGAAACCGGCGAAAAAAAGAAGTTTGACGACGTGATTTCCAGATCCGGAGCGCGATGGTAGCTTGACGCGATGCACTTCGACGTCCTGACCATCTTTCCCGAGCTCTTCGAGAGCTTCCGCACCACCGGGGTGCTGGGCAGGGCCGTGGAGCGGGGCCTGGTGGGCCTCGAGGTCCACGACCTCCGGGACTGGGCGGACAACAGGTGGCGTCAGCTCGACGACGAGCCCTACGGCGGCGGCCCGGGGATGGTCATCCAGGCGCCGCCGGTGATCGCCGCGGTCCGTCAGCTGGCGACGGCCGGCGAGCCGCCCCGGACGCTGCTCCTGAGCCCGCGCGGCCGGGTCCTCGACCAGGCGCTCGTGGAGGAGCTCGCAGTCGAAACCCGGTTGCTCCTGCTGTGCGGGCGCTACGAGGGCTTCGACGAGCGGGTGTCGGAGATCCTCGGGCCCGACGAGGTCTCGATCGGCGACTTCATCCTCGGCGGCGGCGAGGTGGCGGCCATGGTGGTCCTGGAGGCGGTGACCCGGCTGCTGCCCGGAGTGGTCGGCGATCCCGGCTCGGTGGCCGAGGACTCCTTCGTGGCCGGTCTCCTCGACCACCCCGCCTACACCCGACCGCCCGAGGTCGAGGGCCGCGAGGTGCCCGAGGTCCTGCGCTCGGGCAACCACCGCAGGATCGCCCGCTGGCGGCTCGAGCGGGCGGTGGAGGCGACCGTAACCCGCCGACCGGATCTGGTAAAGACCAACTGGAACCGCTACCCGACCGAGGTTCGGCAGCTGATCCGGCGCTGGGCCCCCGAGCTCGACCCGGAGCGAGGGCCGGGCCCAAGCCGCCGTGGAGACGAGGACTGAAGCATGCGACGACCCCTCATCCTGACCTTCCTGATCTGCTTCCTGCTCGCGGCCGGGTCCGCCCGGGCCTTCGAGGCCGAGCCGGTGTTCCGGGTCGAGCTGGTGCCCGACCAGCGTCCGGCGGTGGCCGGCGGGGTCCTGCAGCTCGCAGCGGTGGTGATGGTCGACCCCGGTTGGCACGTCAACTCCGACGACCCGGGCGACGAGTTCTCGATGCCGACCACGGTGTCGTGGCTGCTGCCCGAGGGCTGGCCGGAGCCTCTCACCGTCTTTCCCGAGGGCAAGCGCCTGAGCTTCGACTTCGCCGACGCCCCGATCGAGGTGTGGGAGGGTCGGGTGGTCCTGATCGGCCGGCTCACGGTGCCCGAGACCGCTTCCGGCCCGGTGCGCCCGCGGGTGGAGGTCACCGCCCAGGCCTGCAACGACACCCAGTGCCTGCCGCCGGTGGGGGTGAAGGCCGGCGTCGACCTGGAGGTCGCCCCGCCAGGCAGCCCGTCGACCCCGGTCGACGAGGCCTTGTTCGCGGTGGCGTCGTCGGCCGAGACGGTCCGGGCCGTGCCGGCGGACGACGGCGCCGACCTGGCCGGGCTGTCGCTCCCGGTGCTGCTGCTGACGGTGTTCATCGGCGGGCTCGCCCTCAACCTGACCCCGTGCGTCTTTCCCCTCATCCCCATCACAGTAGGCTTCTTCACTCAGCAGACCAAGGGCCGCTCGGGAACCGCCTTCGGCCTGGCCTTCGCCTACTTCCTGGGCATCACCGTCACCTACTCGGTGCTCGGGGTCCTCGCCGCGCTGGGTGGCGCCATCTTCGGCGGCGCCCTGCAGAACCCCCTCGTGGTCGGAGTGATCGTGGTGGTGCTGCTCGCCCTCGCGGCCTCCATGTTCGGGCTCTGGGAGATCCGGCCGCCGGCGTGGGCCATGAGCGCTTCGGGCGGTCGGGGCGGCGTCCTCGGGGCTCTGATCATGGGCCTTCTCATGGGGATCGTGGCGGCGCCCTGCATCGGCCCCTTCGTGATCGGCCTGCTCACCTTCGTCGGTCAGAAGGGCGACCCCCTGTTCGGCTTCGTGGTCTTCTTCGCCCTGGCCGCGGGCCTCGGCCTGCCCTACCTCCTGCTCGGCACCTTCACCGGTCTGGTCAATCGGCTGCCGGCGTCCGGCGCGTGGATGATCGGGGTCCGGAGGGTCTTCGGGGTGGTGCTCATCGCCATGGCCGCCTACTTCGCGGCGCCGCTGCTGCCCGGCGACCTGGGGGACTGGCTCATGGGCCTGACCCTGGTCGTCGGCGCCCTCTACCTGCTGGTGGTCGACCGAACAGGGCACGAGCAGCCCGTCATCGACCGGGTCATGCGCCTGGCGTGTGCGGGGCTGCTGGTGGTGGGGCTGACCATGCTGCCGGTCTTCCCTGGCGGCGGCGGGGCGACCGCCGCCGGCGAGCACCTCGAGTGGCGCCCCTTCCAGGCCGCCGCCTTCGCGGACGCCAGGGATGCCGGCGGGCCGGTCATCGTGGACTTCTACGCCGACTGGTGCGCCCCGTGTCGGGAGCTCGACGAGAAGACCTTCGCGGACCCGCGGGTGGCCGCGGTGCTCGAGGGCTTCGCCCGCTTCAAGGTCGACCAGACCCACGCCAGCGAGGAGGCGGTGGCGCTGGCACGGGAGTTCCAGGTTCGCGGGGTGCCGACGGTGATCGTCTACCGCGACGGGGTCGAGGCCTTCCGGATCACCGGCTTCGAGCCGCCCGAGGCCTTTCTCGACCGGCTCGACTGACCCGGATCACTCGACCACGTCGCCGGTGGCGATGACGCGCTCGGCGCCGTCGATCTCGAGCCGGAGGTGGCCGGCGCCGGTGACGCCGGCGAACCGGCCCCGGACCGGCGGGCAGGCCGCGGTTCTCACCCGGATCTCGTCGCCCGGGCGGTGGATCAGGTGCTCCCGCCACAGGGCGACCGCCGCCTCGGGGGCGCGAGCCCCGACCTGCAGCTGCTGGGCGATGGTGCCGACCAGCGCCTCGGTCCAGGTCGCCTCCGGGCCGCCCTCCAGCAGCTCCGACAGGGCCACCGCCGGAGGGCCCTGGTCAGCGGCCAGCCGGGGAGGGCGCTCGAGGTTGACGCCGACCCCCACCGCCGCCCAGGTGGCGGCGCCGTGGCGCGCGTGGATCAGGATCCCCGCGAGCTTGCGGCCCGCCACCAGGATGTCGTTCGGCCACTTGATGGCGGCGTTCGGGACCCCGAGCCGGGTGACGGCCGTCCACACCGCTGCCGCGGCGACCATCGGCAGGGCGGCCAGGGCCTCGGCGTCGAGGCCGCACGCCAACCACGTCAGGTAGAGGCCGCCGGCGGGGGAGTGCCACTGCCGCCCGACGCGGCCGAGGCCGCGGTCCTGCTCGGCGGCGACGACCAGGGTGGTCGGCAGGGTCAGCTCCTCGGCCTCGGCCTGGTCCACCAGCCGCAGAACCGAGGCCTGCGTCGAGTCGACGTGATCCACGACGACCACGTTGTCGACCGCGGGACGGGCCGCTGCCGCGAGGCGCTCTGCATGGTTGCGGAAGGACAGGGACGAGCTCACGTCACGGAGCAACAACCGGAACCCGATCGGCATTCGCGAGCCGCTCGGTGCGGCGCCGTCGCCTCACTGAACCGTGTCGGTCGATCCGGCCTCGTCGATCAAGGCCTCGAGCTCTCGGACCCGCTGCCGGACCACGATCTCCGCCATGTCGGGCACGACCTCCCAGGCGATCTGCTCGAGGCGGTCGGAGGCGAGCTCGATCACCCGGCGGGCGATTCGGTCGACGTCGTCGTCGGTCAGTGCCCGCACACCGTCCTCGGCCGCTACGGCGACTGGCCCGGTGCTGCTGTCCTCCGGGGGGTCGATCGGCGACGTGTCCGCCATGGAGCGCTCGTCGTCGCCCGCCTCGTCGTCCTCTGGCCACGCCTCCAGGACCGCCTCGAAGGGCTCCGCGTCGAGCTCGCCGAAGGGGCCCGGGGTCGTTTCCGGGGCCCCGGCGGCATCGACCCCGGCGGCCTCGGGCTCGGCCTCGGTCGGGACGGGCTCGGCGTCAGGCTCCGCCCGGGGCGTCCGGAACGAGGAGAGGTCGATCTTGACCGTCTGCGCCGACATGTCGGATGCCGGCGGCGGAGCCGTCGACGGTGTCGTCCGCTCGAAATCCCCGGGCGGTGGTCCCAAGTCGTAGTCGATGCCGTCCTCCCGGTCGACCACGGCACCCCCGGACCCGGCGGTACCGGCCGCCTCCATCTCGGCGAAGCCGCTGGTGGTGAACTCGATGCCGTCGTCGTCGGAGCCGTGGTCGGCCATTCTGGTGCCGAAATCGGCGCCGCCGGCGGGGTCCTCGAACGGGGGTGACACCGCTGCCGCGGCAGGCTTGTCGGCGCTTCCGACGAGCCGCTCCACGGTGTCGACGAGCTTGCGGGCCTCGAAGGGCTTGGTGATGATCTCCGAGCAGCCCGCCGCGATGGCGCGGTCGCGGTCGAAGGGCTCGAAGGTACCGGTGAGGAGGATGACCGGCAGGTGCAGCCAGTCCGGGCTCGACTTGATCTGCTGGCAGACGTCGTAGCCGTCCCGGCCGGGCATGATCACGTCGCAGATGATCACGTCCGGGCTCGCGTCGTGGAGACGATCGAGGAGCTCGTCGCCGCTGGACACCGCCACCACCCGGTAGTCGGTGTCGGCGAAGGTGAGCTCGACGACCTTCTGGATGGTCAGGCTGTCGTCCGCGAGGAGGATCGTTCCGCTCATGTCCACTCCTGGCCGGTGCGGCCGGTGGCGCCGACTCCGGTTCGCGGCTCCCGGCCGCGACCGGCGAAGGGCCGTCGCGCGTCCCTGTCCGAGGCCCGGACAAGTTGCCAATTATCATGACTTTTCTATCACGGCGACGCGGAATCTGTCAACGAATCGCGGTCCCCGCAGCAACCTCCACAACCGCAGGCGACCGGGGTGGAGCCGGTGCAGGCGGCGGCCGAGCTCGAGGGCGGCGGGCAACGGCTCCGGGACCACCTCGGCTACCGCACCGGCCGCCGCCAGCTCGGCCGCCGAGAGCTGCGAGCCCTCGAGCAGGGCTCGGCGGGTGAGGGACCGACCGACGGCGGCGGGCAGGGCCACCGTGCCGCCCCAGCCGGTCACCAGCCCCCGCAGCACGCCGGGATGGGCGAAGGTGGCGCCGATCGCGGCGACCGCGGCGTCGCAGGCCAGCACCAGGTCGAAGCCGCCGCCCGAGCAGCTGCCGTGGACCGCCGCCACCACCGGGGCGGGGTGGCTGGCGAGCCGCCGCCCGAGCCCGCGGCCGAGGGCCGCGTACGGCCCGCAGCTGACGGCGTCGAGGGCTGCGATCTCTGCCAGGTCGGCGCCGGCGAGGTAGATGGTGGGATGGGCCGAGGCCAGCACCACCGGCCGCGCCGTCGGCGCTGCGGCGAGCTCGTCGAGGGCGCCGGCGAGCGCGCGGAGCAGGTCGCGGGTCAGGACCGGCCGCTCCAGGGTGAGCACGATGGCGTCGCCGCGTTCGTCCAGCCGGAGCTCAGCCACCGCTCTCTCCGAGGGACCGGTAGAAGTGGAGCGCCCTGAGCGGCCTCTCGGCCTCGGCCCGGACCATCCCGTCGAGGCGCCGGGCGGCGCCCGACGGCACGGTGAGGGTGAGCTCGGCCAGCGGTACCCGCCGGCACGCGACCAGGAAGGCGAGCTCGTCGGTGTCGGGGTCCCCCTCGAGCTCCTCGAGCGGCGGCATGAGGCCGCTGAGGCGCAGCACCCAGAGCTGGGCGTAGGCCACCACGCGGTCCGGCTCGCACCCGGCGAGCAGAGCGTCGAGGGCGGCCGCGCCGAGCCGGTAGCGCCGGGGCGCCGGCTCGTCGAGGGGGCAGAAGGTCGCCAGGAGCTCGGCCACCACCGCGGCGGCGGCCGCGCTTCGCAGGTCCCGGGCGAGGGGGAACGACGAGGCCAGGAGGTCGACCCGCTGGAAGGTGGCGAGCTCGGCCTGCGGCCGGCGGAAGAAGGACAGCCGGACCCTGGACAGGATCTGGACCGCGCCCGCTGCCGGCGCCTTGCCGCCGCGGGCCGAGCGCAGGACGCCGCGGACCAGGCCGTGGCCGGCGGTGAGGGCCGACACGATGAGGTGCCGGTCCCGGTAGCGGTGGTGGTCGAGGACCAGCGCGTCGTCGTCGATGACGGGCACGGCCTCATGGTACCCTCCACGGATGCCGACCTGGCTCAAGGCCGTTCTCGCGGGCGTCGGCGCGGCCCTGGTGGTGGTGGCGGCGCCCCCTGCCGAGACCGCGGCCGGGAGCTGGTGGTCGCTGCTGCCGCCCCTGGTGGCCATCACCCTGGCACTGGTTTTCCGGGACGTCCTGCTGTCCCTGTTCACGGGGGTCTGGCTCGGCGCCACCCTGGTCGCCGACGGCAACGCGGCCGCCGGCTTCCTGCGGGTGATCGACACCTACGCCCGCAACGCACTCACCGACTCGGACAAGATGAGCATCATCGTGTTCTCCATGCTGCTGGGCGGCATGGTCGGGGTGATGAGCCGCGCCGGCGGCACCCACGGGGTGGTCCGCGCCCTCGAGCCGCTGGCCACGACCCCCCGGCGCTCCCAGGTGGTCACCTGGCTCATGGGGGTGGCGATCTTCTTCGACGACTACTCCAACACCCTGATCGTCGGCAACACCATGCGGCCGGTCACCGACCGCCACCGCGTCAGCCGCGAGAAGCTCGCGTACCTCGTCGACTCCACCGCCGCGCCGGTGGCCTGCGTGGCCCTGGTTTCGACCTGGATCGGCTACCAGGTTTCCCTGGTCGGGGACGCCCTCGACAAGGTCAACTCCAACCTCAACCCCTTCGGGGTCTTCCTGGCCTCCATCCCCTTCGCCTTCTACCCGATCTTCGCCCTGGCGATCACCTTCGCGGTCGCCGTCACCGGTCGCGACTGGGGCCCGATGCTCGCGGCCGAGCGGCGCGCCCGCGGCGGCGAGCTCACGGCCGCCACCTCCCAGCCCCTCGCCGACTACGAGAGCACCGGCCTGGAGCCCGACGACGACATCCCCAAGCGCTGGTGGAACGCCGCCGTGCCGGTCCTGCTGGTCGTCGGCGTGACGCTGGTCGGTCTGTACGTGACAGGCCGGGCGAGCCTGGCGGCGGAGGGAACGGCCGAGCCCTCCCTGAGCATGGTCATCGGCGCCTCGGACCCGTTCACGGTGCTGCTCTGGGCGAGCCAGATCGGCGTCGTGTCCGCGGTCGTCCTCGCCGTCGGCCAGGGCCTGCTGAGCGTCCGCGAGTCGCTGGAGGCCATGGTCAACGGCTTCAAGAGCATGTTCATGGCCTTCGTCGTGCTGACCCTGGCCTGGTCACTGGGCCAGGTCTGCACCGACCTCGCCACCGCCGCCTTCCTCAAGGGCGCGGTCGGGCCGCACGTACCGCCGGGCCTGCTGCCGGTGGCGATCTTCCTGGTGGCGGCGGCGGTGTCCTTCGCCACCGGGACCTCCTGGGGGACCATGGCGATCCTGACCCCGCTGGCGATCCCCCTGGTCTTCCACGCCTCCGAAGCCGACCCCCTGACCCTGGCCGCCACGGTGTCGGCGATCCTCGGCGGCTCGGTCTTCGGCGACCACTGCTCGCCGATCTCCGACACCACCATCCTGTCGTCCATGGCCTCGAGCTGCGACCACGTCGACCACGTCCGCACCCAGCTGCCCTACGCCCTGCTCGGCGCCGGGATCGCGATCGTCGTCGGCTACCTGCCCGAGGCCTTCCACGGGATCTCGCCGTGGCCGCTGCTCGCCGCCGGCCTCGTCGTCATCGCGCTGTGGATCCGCTTCGTCGCCAAGCCGGTGTGAGGCGCCGGCGGTCGCACCGCGGCGTCCCGGTCGGCAGGAGCGACAGACCGGACACGAGAGGGTCCGGTTCATCGGCCCACGACGTCCGCAACCGGGAACCCCGTGGCGCGGGATCTCGCCATCGACGGAATCGGGAGTGATCGAGATGACGCAACAGGTCGACCTCCATCAGCCGGTCATGACCATCGCTCACCAGGGCGTGGTGACGTTGAACGAGGACCACACCATTCAGGAAGCGCTGGACTACATCCGGTCGCAGGACTTCGGAGAGAAGATCGTCTATTTCTACGTCGTCAACAGCGACCAGCGGCTGACGGGCGTGATCCTCACAAGACGGCTGCTCACCGCGCCCCTGGACCAGCGCCTCTCCGACCTGATGATCAAACGCGTCATCACGGTTCCTGACACCGCGACCGTTCTCGAGGCCTACGACCTGTTGGCTCATCACAAGCTCCTGGCCCTGCCGGTGGTGAACCGGGAACAGCGTGTGGTGGGGCTCGTCGATCTCAGCACCTTCATGGACGAAAAGTCCATAGGAAATATCACTGAAAGGAAGATCGAGCGGCTTGAAATCGAAAGGCTGAACACCCGACTGAGAAGCATCCTCGACCACATGCGCGAGCTGGTTGTGTCCTTTTCCTATACGGGAGAATTCGACAAATCAGCAATCAACGATTTCACGTTTTTTGACGATCATCTCGTCGAGGTCAACTCGTCGGCGCTCTCCATTTATGAAGTTCCGGCGTCCTATATTTTGAACAAAAAAAAGAGCATTTTCGATTTCATCTACCACCTCGACAAGGACGCTGTTTTCGCGCACTACGTCGGGCTTCTCGAGAGGGGTTCTGCAGAGACGACCTATCGCATCGTGACCCAGACGGGAGAGATCAAGTGGGTTTCCGATTACGGTCGGGTCGAGTACCTGAAAACAGGAGAGATACGGAGAATCAACCATATCATCGAGGACGTCACCGAGAAGAAGAAGGCACTCGACGAGCTCCACGCGAGCGAGCAGAAATACCGACGGATCTTCGAGTGCTCGAAAGACATGATCTATATCCTGAAGCCGAGTGGACGAATCATCGACATCAATTCGGCAGGAATCGAGCTCCTCGGACTCGCCGGTGAAGAGGAGGCGAGACAGAAGACGATTGCGGATTTTTATGTCGACCCGAAGGCGAGGGAGTCGCTGGTCGAGGAGATCCTGGAAAAGGGAGAAGCCATTCGGGACAGGATGTTGTTTCAGAACGTCAAGGGTGAGAGGTTCGAAATCGGCTTGAATGTCATCGCACAAAGAGATGACTCCGGGCAGGTCGTCTCATACCAGGGAATCGCTCACAACATCACGGAGGCGATTCGGCAAAAGGAGTTGGAGGCGATCGGGCAGCTTGCCGGGGGTTTCGCGGACGACCTCGCATCGCCGTTGAGCGTGATCCTGATGGGCGTCGAGTCGGTGAAGTCCTCGGTCGCGGACCTCGAGAGTCTGGTCGAGGGATCTTCGAGTCGCCGGGCCACCGCGGAGGTCGACGAGCGGGAAGCTTCGGTCGGTTCTGTTTTTTCGGAGATCAAATATTTCCTGAACGATGTGTCGACAGCGGCAGAGGATGTCAGGTTCAGGTTGAAGGAGATGAAGGAGCAGTACTGGGACCTCAGAAAGGTCCCGGACGGCTCGGGTGGGGTGATCTACGAACGGCGAAGCAGGAGCCGGTAGGCGTCGCCTCGCTCATCCGCGGCCGGGAAGCAGAGGGGTCTCCGTGGTGGTACCGTTGGCAGGCGGCGTCGTAGAGCCCGGGAGGGTTTCGGGCCCGCTACCGCTGCCGTGTCCGGAGCTCCGCCTCGAGCTGGCGGCCGTAGTGCACGACCTCGGGGTCGTCGCCGGCGATCTGCACCGCCCGAGCCAGCCACCCGCTTGCGCCCTCGAGGTCGCCGTCGGCGCGCTCGAGCAGCGAGAACAGCAGCAGCCGCTTACCGGCGACCAGACGCTGCAGGTCGGGCAGCAGCTGTGACGGCAGGTTGACGATCTCGGGGGCCGGCGAGCGGTAGGCCTCCACCAGGAGGCGGGCGTTGGCCTCCCACAGGCCGGGGGCATAGGCGGCGGGCGCCAGGAACTCGAGCCGCGGGTGGAGGTCCGTGGACGGCGCCCCGCGACCCACGGCGCGGCAGCCCTCGGGGTCGAGCTGGAGCAGGGCGTAGACCTGGGCCGGCGTCGCCAGAGCCGAGGTCGCGAGGTCGCTCCGGAGCGAGTGGCCGTCGAGCACCGCCTGCCAGCGCTGCCAGTCGAGCTCGAGAGGTCCGTCCGAGCCCACCAGCATGGCGTGGCCGAGGCCGAACAGCAGCCGGCTTTCCGGGAAGGCCCCCTGGAAGGTGGCGATGGCCCGGCGGAAGGCGTCGGAGGGCATGCGGTGCAGCGGCAGGTACTGGCAGAACACTCCGCCCGGCGCGAGCCGGCTGCGGGCGAGGCTGAAGAACTCCAGGGAGTACAGCGGCGCCGAGCCGTAGAGGGGGTGGACCGGGTCGCAGGTGATGACGTCCCAGGGCCCCGGGTGGAGCAGCAGGTGGTTGCGGCCGTCGTTGGCGTGGAGTCGGACCCGGGGGTCCCGTTCGACGCCGTGGTTGAGGTTGCCGAAGAAAGGCGCCGCCTCGGCGACCCCGGGGACGATCTCGACCACGTCGACGATCTCCACCCCCGGCGCGGCGGCGGCGGTGGCGGTGGTGACCCCGGCGCCGAAGCCGATCACCAGCACCCGCTCGGGCCGCGGGTGGAGCAGGGTCGGGACCAGCCCGAGCATCCGCGCCACCTTCAAGGCGTCGTAGCTCGAGCCGATGACGGCGTTGTTGTCGACGGACATGGCCCGGGCGCCGGTGCCGGCCTCCTCGGTGACCACCACCGTGCCCGAGGCCGTCTCGCGGTAGGCGAGGACGGTCCGGCCGGTCGCGTCCCCGGCCATCGAGGGCAGCGGCACCCGGCCGAAGCCGGGCGCGGCCGCGGCGACCGCGGCCAGTACGAGGCAGCCCACCAGCGCGGCGGGCGCCAGGCGGCGCCGGGTCCGGTCGTCCCGACCACGGTCGGTGGCCAGCCCGAGCGCCGCGAGCCCCAGGGCGAGCCCGGCCAGGGCCAGCATGGAGCGGCCGAAGCCGGCGGCCGGCAGGAGCGCGGCGCCCGCGAGGCCGGCACCCGCCGCCGCGCCCAGAGCGTTGACGACGCCCATCAAGCCGATGCGCCGGCCGCCGTCGGCGACCCGTGGCGTGGCGGCCTCCAGCAGGCGCGGCCAGGCGGCGCCGAAGAGCAGGGCTGCGGGCACGATCAGGAGGCCGCCCACCAGCAGCGGCGGGGTCAGCACCCGGGGCCACCCGGTGTCGGGTCGGAGCAGCCGGACCAGGGTCGCGAGCTCGGGCAGGAGCGCTGCCTGGGCGACGAGCAGAGCTGCGGCGGCGACCTGCAGGCGCACCCACGACGCCAGCGGGGGGGATTGCCGGAGCAGGGGCGCCCCGAGGGCGGCGCCGAGGCCGAGGCCGGCAAGGGTCAGGGCGAGGAGCAGGGTCAGGGTCGCGGTGGAGTTGGCGAGCACCATGACCAGGGCCCGGTGCCAGAGGGTCTCGGCGCCGAGGACGAGGGCGCCGGATCCGGCGGCGGCGGCGAGCAGCAGCGCCGGGGTCGGGGCGCCGGGGACCGGGGCCGGCCTGGGCGGTGGTGCGGTGTCGACCAGGCGCCGGCTGGCGACGAAGGCGGCGGCCGCGGCCGCGAGGTTGCCGGCGGCCGCCAGCGCCACCGAACCGGGGATCCCGGTCTTCGGCAGCACCAGGAAGCCGGCGAGCAGGACCCCGGCCACGCCGCCCAGGGTGCTGCCGGCGTACAGGCGGCCGAGCCCGCGGTGGAGGCGGGACAGATCGGCGCCGCCCGCCTTGACAAGCAGCGGATAGGTGGCCCCCATCAGGGTGGTGGGCACGGCGAGCAGGACCATCGCCATGGCCAGGCGGGAGCCGACGAACAGGGGGTGGGCGGCGTCGTCGACCGCCGGAAGCCAGGTTGCGGCGATGGCGGGCAGCCGAATCAGCAGCACGGTCAGCAGGGGGCCGGCCACGACGAGGCCGAGCTCGATCCAGGCCACCGCCAGGGCCGGGCGGCGGAGGCGGTCCGCAACCCGTCCGCCGACGAAGCTGCCGACGCCGAGACCGAGCATGAAGGCGGCGAGGACGGCGGCGACGGCGAGCTGGGAGCCGCCGAAGGTCAGGGCGAGCTGCCGGCCCCACTGCAGCTCCAGCACCAGGGCCGCGAGCCCGGA